>NZ_CP061868.1:618761-921892 GCF_022646885.1 Priestia koreensis
AAATATTCAAAAAACGGGTATGTTAAGTAAGATGTAGTTCTGTTTTTGCGAAAAAATTGTCTCCTTTTATCTTTGTTTGGTGCTTTAGTAGGTGTGATAAAAGCATTGAATGTCGATATTTGAGATAACAAGAAATTACCTTAAGCATAGACAAACAAATCTCTTATGTTATACTTAATTGGAAAACTTTATAATATTACGAACACTAGGGGAGCCATTTGGCTGAGACGATTATTCGGACCCTTTGAACCTGATCTGGTTTGTACCAGCGTAGGGAAGTGGTGAAGCAGGACTTTTATTCTGAATGAACTAACCACTCTACGCGTAGAGTGGTTTTTTGTGTTTACTAGACTAAATAAGGGAGAATGACCGTGACGCATACACCTACTTTTCACGTTGTAACGACTGGCAGATTGTCTAGTGAGGATCTTTGTTCTATTCTTCAAAGAATTCATCCTTACGTGGACGCCATTCACATCAGAGAAAAAGAGAAGACAGCAATCGAGCTTTATAGATTGATTGAGTCTCTGCAACAATCGGCTGTTCCTTTAGACAAATTAATAGTAAATGATCGCGTGGATGTAGCGGTCTTATCTAAAATATGGGGTGTTCAGCTGGCTTATCATAGCCTAGAAGTTGAAGTAGTCAAACAAGAATTTCTAAATCTACATGTGGGGAAGTCGGTACATAGTCTTCAAGAAGGACTTGAAGCGGAGAAGCAAGGAGCTGATTTTCTTCTCTATGGTCATATTTATCATACGAATTCAAAGCAGAATTTGCAGCCAAGGGGAATACATGGTCTAGAGACTATTGCTCGTTCCGTACGCGTACCTGTCATCGCACTTGGTGGTATTCAACCTCATCATGTTCAAGAAGTGATGGAGGCAGGTGCGCATGGTATAGCGGTGATGTCAGGAGTATTTCAATCACCGAACCCTTTTGAAAGAGTTAAACAGTATCAAAGCGAACTGCTGAAATGGAGTGAGAAGAGATGAAGCGAAACTATGACGTGGTTGTTGTTGGTGGTGGGGTAATTGGTTGTTCAATCGCTTATCACTTGTCCAAATCTGGAGTAAAGGTAGCGGTTCTTGAAAAGCAAACGATTGGTTGTGAGGCTTCTTGCGCAGCTGCCGGTATTTTAGGAGCACAGGCAGAAATTGATGAAGAAGGACCACTATTGGAATTCGCGTTAGAAGGACGAGAACGATTTAAAGAGCTTGCTGGTGAATTGAAATCCATAACAGGTGTTGATATTGAACTTGTTCAAGAAGGGGTGTTAAAAACAGCAACGACCGAGCTCGAAGCGATTACCTTACAAAATAAGGTGAAACAGCACAGGCGCTGGGATCAGAATGTTTCTTGGTTGAACCAAAACGATGTCTTACAGTATGAGCCGCATCTCTCACCTACTTTACACGGGGCTATGTACATTCCAAATGATGGTCAAATTATGCCTAAGAAGTTAGTAGAGGCATTTCACAAGGGGTGTATTTACTACGGAGTAGATTTTTATGAAGAAACCAACGTTCAAAAGCTTCTTATCAGTGAATATAAAGCCTACGGAGTAGAAATAGAGGGTGAGGCTATTTACGGAGAAAAGATTGTTATTGCCACTGGTGCGTACGCCAATCAATTTCTAAAAGAATGTTCACCTAGCGTCAATGTTTTCCCTGTAAAAGGCGAGTGTTTATGTGTGCAGAGTGAGAAGCCTCTGCTTTCTAAAACCATTTTTTTAGAGGAAGGGTTTTATTTAGTACCAAAATCAAATCATCGTATTTTCATTGGCGCGACAAAGCTTCCACATGTGTTTCAAAAAAAGGTTTCTCTTGGCGGAGTCGCTTCCTTAATTGCGAAAGCAGAGCAACTTCTGCCTTCTATTAAGGAGGCGAGCTTAATTGATTATTGGGCTGGTCTTCGTCCACAGACGGATGATGGTTATCCGTATTTAGGAGAGCATCCGACAGTAAAAAGCTTGTTTATGGCGTGTGGACATTTTCGAAATGGAATTTTACTTAGTGCGATTACGGGTGAAGTGATGGCTTCCTTAATAAAAGATAATGAGATGAACCCCGTCTATCGACAAGCTTTTTCGATTGAGAGACTAGATCAAACGGTGAGGTGAAAAAAAGTGAACGTGAAAATTAATGGTGAAGATGTAAAGCTTCATTCATCTATTGAAACGGTTCAAGAACTGCTAACATTTTATGAATTTGAAAAACGAGTTGTTATTGTAGAAGTAAACGCAGACATTTTACAAAAAGGTCAACATGACCAAACAATCTTAAAAGACGGCGATCATATTGAAATCGTCTCATTTGTAGGAGGAGGATGAAGATGTTAAAAATTGGACCATATGAATTTCAATCACGTTTATTATTAGGCACAGGGAAGTTTGGAGACTTTGCAACTAAAAAGAAGGCAGTAGAGGAATCAGGTACAGAGATTTTAACCTTTGCTGTTAGAAGAATGAATATTTTCGAAAAAAATCAGCCGAACTTCTTAGAAGAGATCGATGTAAACCGATATACGCTTTTACCAAATACAGCGGGAGCTAAGACGGCAGAAGAAGCGGTGCGAATTGCAAAATTAGCAAAAGCATCAGGGTTATGTGATATGGTAAAGGTAGAGGTTATTGGTTGTGACAAAACGTTATTGCCAGACCCTGTTGAAACCTTAAAAGCAAGTGAACAATTATTAAACGAAGGATTTATCGTATTACCATATACGTCAGATGATGTCGTTCTAGCACGTAAACTTCAGGAGCTGGGGGTTCATGCGATTATGCCAGGTGCTTCTCCAATCGGAACGGGCCAAGGAATTATTAATCCGCTAAACTTAAGTTTTATTATTGAGCAGGCTCGTGTTCCAGTGATCGTTGATGCGGGAATAGGCTCAGCCTCAGACGTTGCAAAAGCAATGGAATTAGGGGCGGATGGAGTGCTGCTTAATACAGCTGTGTCAGGCGCACAGGACCCGGTGAAGATGGCTCGTGCAATGAAGCTTGGAATGGAGGCTGGTCGTGCATCATTTGAAGCGGGTAGAATACCTGTAAAACGGTATGCATCTGCAAGCAGTCCGATGGAAGGAATGAGTATGAGTTGAGCAGTGAGCGTTATTCAAGACAGGAGCTTTTTACGCCAATCGGAAAAAGCGGGCAAGAAAAGATCGTAAGTAAGCACGTGTTAATTATCGGTGCCGGAGCGCTTGGTACAGCAAGTGCTGAAGCTCTTGTTCGTGCCGGTGTAGGCACGGTTACTATTATTGACCGGGATTATGTGGAATGGAGCAATCTGCAGCGTCAGCAGTTGTATACAGAGGAGAATGCTGAACGTCGTACACCAAAGGCGGTGGCAGCAAAAAATCGTCTTCAAGAGGTGAACTCATCTGTGAACATCCATGCTCACGTCATGGATGGCAATATAGAAGAATTAGAGAGCCTCATCACACAAGGTGTGGATGTCATTATTGATGCGACCGATAACTTTGATACAAGGTTGATTATTAACGACTTAGCACAAAAGCATCAAGTACCGTGGGTGTACGGAGCATGTGTTGGTAGTTATGGGATTAGCTATACAATTTTACCAGGTGAGACGCCTTGCTTATCCTGCTTATTAGATACTGTACCAATGGGCGGAATGACGTGCGATACGGTTGGGATTATTTCTCCAGCTGTTCAAATGGTCGTTTCTTATCAAGTAACGGAGGTGCTGAAGCTTCTAGTTGAAGACAAAGCTTCTCTTCGTAAAAAGCTCGTTTCGTTTGATCTATGGAAAAATCAGCATACGATGATTGCGGTTGATAAAGTGAAAAAAGCAGATTGTCCATCATGTGGTGAGCATGCGACATATCCTTTTTTAGCATACGAAAACCAAACAAAGACCGCTGTTTTATGTGGTCGTAACACGGTGCAGATCCGCCCAGCAGAGGGAATGAAGCGCTCATTAGATGCGATAGCAGAGAGCCTTCGTCCTCACGGAAAATTGGAGCAAAATCCGTATTTAGTTTCATTAACAATGGATGAAAAGCGTCTTGTTGTTTTTCAGGATGGTCGAGCCTTTATTCACGGTACGAATGATATCTCAGAGGCCAAAACGATTTATTACCGGTATTTAGGATAGAAAAGCCATCAAGAAAGGAGCATATATTAATGATTGCAAAGGCATTGACAATTGCAGGATCAGATAGCGGCGGTGGAGCCGGAATTCAGGCTGATTTAAAAACATTTCAAGAGCGCCATGTATTTGGAATGTCTGCGATTACGGCCGTTACGGCCCAAAATACGCTAGGTGTACAAGGGGTACATCCTTTAAGTATTGAAGGAATTGAGCAACAAATTGACTCTATCGCAACAGATTTATATCCGGATGCAGTGAAAACGGGTATGCTATTTAGTTCTGAAATTACGAGAGCTGTAGCTGATAAAATGAAGCATTACGGCTTTAAAAACATCGTTGTTGATCCAGTGATGATCGCCAAAGGAGGATCTCCACTTCTACAAGAGGAAGCCGTTGAGCAGGTAAAAGCATCACTTTTACCGATTGCGTCGGTCATTACGCCAAACCTTCCAGAAGCGGAAGTGCTCACAGGAATGAAAATTAATGATTTAAATGATCGAAAAGAGGCGGCAAAAGTGCTTCATTCACTTGGCGTACATTCTGTTGTTATTAAGGGCGGACACGGTGAAGAACAACATAAAATTGTGGATCTGCTGTTTAACGGTCGCGATTTTATTGAAATTGATCACCAAAGGTTAGAAACGAAGCATACGCATGGAACGGGCTGTACGTTTGCTGCGTGTGTAACGGCAGAACTAGCTAAAGGAAGTTCTATTGAAAAAGCGGTTGAAACAGCATCCGAATTTGTGCACTATGCCATCAAGCATACGCTAGAAATTGGTGGAGGACACGGCCCTACCAACCATTGGGCTTTTCGTACCTATGATCAGAAAGTGGTCAGATCGTAGTCAATAATTGTTCACGCGAATAAATGGTGACAAAAATAGAGGCAACCCTCGAAAAGTGGGTGCCTCTATTTTTATGTAAAAGCTTGACGCTATTGATTTATAGTAACAGAAACAATAAATATCGTTTCGGGAACAGAGGTTACTTCTCGATAAACACTTTGAAAAAACAAATTGACAAAATATTAGTAAAATTGGTAAGATAGTAGTTGGAAAAAATATGAATTTAAAGGAGGGAACGTCATGCACAAGGTAATGATTCAAACGGTGGTAGAAAAGGACGATTTATATGACGTGACCGCAATTCATTATTCCATTTAACTTGAGTATTAATTGGAGATGAACAGCACAAGTCACGTATATCGTGGCATGTGCTTTTTTATTTGAAGGCATATTGCTGTGGCAATATGCCTTTTTTCTTTTGGGTGCATTTTGTGCCGATTTTAGCGGTGCAAATTGACATAAAAAATTGAGAGCATGGGAGGAAGTAGCAATGATGAGAAATGGCGTGAAAATGTTAAAGGAAATTGTGGAGACAGGTGATGGCTAGTACGTAGACAAGAGAGGAGAAGGATACAATGTTTTCAGTTTTAAAGAAATTAGGATGGTTTTTTAGGCAACATTGGAAAAGGTATGTCGTTGCGATTATTTTACTAATTATCGCAGGAGTGGTAGATGTTATTCCACCAAAGTTCATTGGGATGGCCATTGACGAAATTCAAGCGGGATCGTTAAGTGATGGAACGCTCTGGCGCTACATGAGTATACTAGGAGCCCTTGCGGCTGTGAGTTATATTATCACCTATGTGTGGATGTATCAGCTATTCGGTGGTTCGTTTCTTGTCGAACGACTACTGCGAAAAAGATTTATGAAGCACTTATTAAAAATGACGCCTACCTTTTACGAAAAAAATCGTACAGGTGATTTAATGGCGCGAGCAACGAACGATTTAAAGGCGATTTCAACGACAGCAGGATTTGGGATTATGACAATGGTCGATTCAAGTGCCTTTATGTTAACCATTTTATTTACGATGGGATTTTTAATTAGCTGGAAGCTAACCTTTGCAGCGCTTCTTCCGCTTCCAATTATGGCTTTAATGATGAATATATTCGGAAAACGAATTCATGAACGCTTTACGGTTGCCCAAGACGCTTTTGGTGTAATGAATGACAAAGTGTTAGAGTCAGTGTCTGGTGTAAGGGTTATTCGTGCTTATGTGCAAGAAGAAGCAGACGAACACCGATTTGATCAACTAACAGAGGATATTTACAAAAAGAATATGGAAGTGGCTAAAATTGATGCGTTATTTGAGCCAACAATTAAAATTCTCGTTGGGATGAGTTATTTAATTGGATTAGGCTACGGGGCGTATCTTGTTTTTCATAGTGAAATTACCCTCGGTGAACTTGTATCGTTTAACGTATATCTTGGGATGATGATTTGGCCAATGTTTGCAATTGGAGAATTAATTAACGTCATGCAACGTGGTAATGCGTCTCTAGATCGCGTAAACGAAACGCTCTCTTACAAGGCAGATGTGGAAAATGCGACGTCGTTAGCAGCTATTTCAGAGCCTGGAGTTCTTCAATTCAATGACGTCACGTTTCAGTATCCATCTTCTTCGATTCCAAATTTAAAGCAGCTAACATTTACGTTAAATAAAGGCCAAACCATCGGAATCGTAGGTAAAACGGGAAGTGGGAAAACAACAATTATTAAACAGTTATTAAGACAATATCCGCTTGGTGAGGGTGAAATTTCGATTTCAAATGTGGATATGAGAAAGATTGCTATTGAAGATATTCAAGGATGGATTGGCTACGTTCCACAGGATCATATTCTTTTCTCAAAAACGGTCAGAGAAAATATTGCCTTTGCAAATAAAGAAGCAAGCGCTGAGGAAGTTGACAAAGCAATTGATTTAGCAGCATTTCGTCAAGATATTGAGCATTTACAAGACGGGTTAAATACGCTTGTTGGAGAAAAAGGAGTAGCGCTATCCGGAGGACAAAAACAACGTATATCCATTGCACGGGCGCTTTTAGCAAACCCAGAAATTTTAATTTTAGATGATGCTCTATCTGCCGTGGATGCTAAAACGGAATCAGCCATTATTGAAAATATTCGTGCTGAACGTGAAGGCAAAACGACCTTCATTGTTACACACCGACTTTCAGCGGTCGAACATGCAGACGTTATTTTAGTTATGGATGAAGGGGAAGTCATTGAACGTGGAAATCACCAAGAACTCGTGAAAAAAGGTGGATGGTACGCGGAGCAATATGATCGCCAACAATTAAGAGGAATTGAACCAGAAAGCGGGGTGATCGCATGAGCGTAGGAAAACGACTCGTTCAATATGCGTTATCATCTAAAAAAATTATTATCATTGCCTTGTTCATGTTAACCATTGCGGTAGCAACGGAGCTTGCAGGACCATTTATCGCAAAGAAAATGATTGATTCACACATATTAGGCATTGAGAAAACGTGGTACGAAACAACAGAGGATGAAGGCTCTGTGTTTTACAAAGGGAAATGGTATGAACGTTCAGATCGTGCTAGTGAAAAAGGTACGCCGAAGCAAGTATTGCTTGTTGGAAGAAGCTATTACTTTTTACAATCCCCTATCACTTTTGACGGAGAACGTTCTTATAAGGGGGAGCAAGTCGTCATAAAAAAACGTGATCAAACGGCTTCTTATGATGCGACAAAGCTTACAACATCTCAGCTTTTTACCTTTTACAAGCCAGAAGTGAAACCTCTCATTGTATTAATGGGCATATACTTTTTGATGCTTGCTATTTCATCTGTTTTTCAATACGGACAGCATTACTATCTGCAAATGTCATCAAACAGCATCATACGAAAAATGAGAAAGGACGTTTTTCATCATATTCAGAAGCTGCCTATTTCATATTTTGATCATCTTCCAGCAGGGAAGGTTGTAGCGCGAATCACGAATGATACAGAAGCTATTCGAGAATTATATGTGACGTTTTTAGCGACGTTTTTCTCTAGCACCATCTATATCATTGGTATTTTTATTGCCCTTGCGATATTGGATGTAAAGCTCGCGATGATTTGTATGGTCATTGTACCAATATTAGGGCTATGGATGTACATTTACCGAAAATACGCGTCCAAGTATAATCACGTCATTCGTGCTCGTGTCAGTGATATTAATGGGATGGTTAATGAATCGATTCAGGGTATGACGATTATTCAAGCATTTCGTCGTCAGAAAGAAACGATGGGTGAATTCGCGCAGTTAAACAACGAGCATTTTACGTATCAAAATAAATTATTAAACCTTAATTCCTTAACGTCGCACAACTTAGTAAATGTGCTGCGTAACTTAGCTTTTGTGCTGTTGATTTGGTATTTTGGTGGGGCTTCTCTAAGAGCAGAGAGCATTTTATCTATGGGAGTTCTGTATGCCTTTGTTGATTATTTAAACCGCTTATTCCAACCGATTACGGGAATGGTAAATCAGCTAGCGCTGCTTGAGCAAGCACGCGTAGCGGCAGAACGCGTATTTGAGCTACTCGATGAAAAAGAAGAGGAATTTGTGACGCCAACGCTTCCTCGTTATGAAGGAAATGTAGAGTTTCAGGACGTATCTTTTGCCTATAAAGAAGAGGAATATGTGTTAAAGAACATTTCGTTTCAAGCAAATCAGGGAGAAACGGTGGCGCTTGTTGGACATACGGGTTCAGGTAAAAGTTCGATTATTAACTTATTGTTCCGCTATTACGATATTCAGAAGGGCCGTATTGTAATTGATGGAAAAGATGTGGCTCACATGTCAAAACAGGATTTGCGAAAACATATGGCTATTGTGTTGCAGGATCCATTTCTGTTCACAGGTACAATCGCAAGCAACGTTAGCTTAGAAGACGAACACATTTCACGTGAGCAAGTGGAAAAAGCATTGCGAGACGTTGGAGCTGAGGAGTTATTGAAGCATTTGCCGAAGGGCTTTGATGAACCAGTGATTGAAAAAGGAAGTACCCTCTCGTCCGGACAGCGACAATTGATTTCGTTTGCAAGAGCCTTAGCTTTTAATCCGGCCATTCTCGTATTAGATGAAGCAACCGCAAATATTGATACGGAAACAGAGGCTGTGATTCAAAAAGCATTAGAGATTGTTAAGCAAGGGCGAACGACGTTTGTCATTGCTCACAGATTATCAACGATTCAAAATGCCGATCAAATTCTCGTGTTAGATAAAGGGCAAATCGTTGAGCGCGGCAATCATGAAGAATTAATGGCACAGGGCGGGAAATATCATCACATGTATCAATTACAAAAAGGTCATTCTGATCGTTCAGCTAGCTAAGGAAAAGCACCTCATTTATAATGGGGTGCTTTTTCAATAGGAAAGACCTACCCGTGATTGAATAAATGAAGAATCATGGAGCTGCTTATAAGCAAAGTCAGCCGTATCTCCTACGGTAATTTTCACTCCACCTTCAGGCAGAACGTCTTTTTCAAAACGATATGTCCCTGTGCGTTCCCCATCAGGTAAATAAGTGGGGCACACAATCGTCCAATGGAGATCAGACTCTTGAAGCATTAAATAAGCTTTTAAATGATCTTCAGCGGCTCTTGTGGAACGTCGCTTTGATTCTGAAGACTGAAATCGGTAAAGATGCGGTTCAGTACGCGACTGTAAAATTCCCGCAGTTCCGATTGTAATCAGTCGCTTTACATCATGCTGCTTCATGGACTCAATAATTAAAGGCATTGTTTCAGACAGTACGTTTTCTCCGTCTGTATTGAGTGCACTAATGACGACGTCTGCGTTTTTAATTGTCTTTATTAAATCCAATTTATTAAGGGCATTCCCCTCTATTAACGTTAAATGAGGATGATTTCCCTCCGTTACGTTTGACGAATCGCGAACCAGTGCTTTTACACGATGCTCTGATAATGCTAGTGATAAAATATCGGAACCAACTCGACCAGTGGCACCTAACAATGCAATATTCATTTCTTTTCACCTCACGATATTCAGTATAAAAGGTTTGAATGAGGAAGTAAAAAATAAGGGGTTGCATGAAACGATTCTTTACGGAATATGTTGGTATAAGATGGATATTCCTTTTTGATGGACTATTTTCCTTTCGTCTTACGGAGTGATGGTACCTAACAAAATGATTTAACAAATCATTGATTTTTGATATGATAAATAAAAACTGAATATTCAAACAAAAAATAGGAGAGTGAACGATTCTTGGGAGATCTGCCGCTGAGTCAAATGATGGTTGTGCTGTTTATGGTTGGAGTAGCTTTTGGTGTTTCTTTTGTAGAAGCTGCCATGAAGAAAACATCTAAAGTCCGGTTAAAAAACTTTCTTGATGATCAACCTTTTCAAAAGAAACAGTCCGTCTATATCTTACAGCACTTTGACCGTGTACATGCTAGTACGGTCATTAGCAAAAATGTTCTCACGATTATTGTTATTTCTCTATCCGCCTCTATATTTATCCATTTTTTGGGGGAGTCGATCGGGGTACTTGTAAGCGTATTATGTATGATGGCGTTCGTTCTTTTTTTTCTAGAGGCACTACCTGCTATTGTGGTAGGGAAGCGAGCAGAAAAAACAGTCGTTGCTCTGTCGACTATTATCATTAGCACGAATATTGTTTTTTTACCCGTTACATATTGTTTTTCAATTCTTCATCGCTTCTTTTCGAAAGGAGTCGTTTTACCTTCTGTGACAGAGCAGGAGATTAAGGTTCTGGTGGATATCAGTGAAGAAGAAGGAATTATCGATAATCGTGAAAAAGAACTCGTGCATCGTTCCTTGGAGTTTGATGAAATTTTAGTCGGAGAAATCTTAACTCCTCGAACAGATGTCATTGCGGTAGAAATCAGTCAGCCGCTAGAAGAAATTCGCGATCTCTTTTTAGAGCAGCGATATTCTCGAATTCCTGTGTATCAGGATCATATTGATAACATTATTGGCATTTTATCGGAGCGAGAATTTTTGAGTGAGCTCGTGAAGGGGAATAACGTAGAGATTTCTTCATTGGTTCGTCAGCCTATTTATGTAGTGGAGTCGATGAAAATTTCCGTGTTATTACCGGAGCTACAGCAAAATAAAGTTCATCTTGCAGTCGTAGTGGATGAGTTTGGTGGCACATCAGGTATTGTGACTTTAGAAGATATATTAGAGGAGATTGTCGGTGAAATTTGGGATGAGCACGACGAAGCAGTGAAGAACGTTCATCGAATTGACGAGCATAATTATCAGTTTAATGCGGAGTTATCGTTAGATGAGTTTGTAAAAATGTTAAATATTACGCAACCAGAGAGCTCTTATCATACGCTTGGTGGATGGGTGTTTGAACAGTTTGAGCGAATACCACTAAAAGGAGAACGATTTCAATATGAAGACATGGTGCTGACTGTTGATCATGTAGAAAATAGAAGAATTAGGAAAGTGTTAGTGAAAATCATGAATCCGAATTTCTGAGAGGACAAACGTTTTGGCTTTAAAAAACGGACCGTAAAAAAGCCGTTCGAAATCATTTCGAACGGCTTTTCTATGTGTGAAATTACATCCTAAAAAATAAACATGAGATCTTTTTTAAAAGGACATACTAAAGGAAATCTTTCTTGTTGACTTTTTGTCGTTTCTCAATTATATTTCACAAGGTCGAGGTTTTAATATTCCTATCAGATTAATGGGGGTTTTCAACAATGAAAAAGTTACTATCAATGCTGGTTGTAATCAGTAGTTTAGTGCTTGTATTAGCAGCTTGTGGTACAAGTGATAAATCTGATAATGCCGGTGCAGATCTATACAAAGAAGTGAAAAAGTCAGGAGAATTAAAAATTGGTACAGAAGGTACATATCCTCCTTTCACTTTTAATAAAGGCGGGAAATTAACAGGATTTGACGTTGATATTGCCCGCGAAGTAGCAAAACGCTTAGGTGTAAAACCTGTGTTTGTTCAAACGCAGTGGGACAGCCTGTTTGCAGGATTAAATGCTAAACGTTTTGACGTAATTGCCAACGAAGTTGGAATTCGAAAGGATCGCCAAAAGAAATATGATTTCTCAGATCCGTACATTTCTTCAGCTGCCGTACTTGTAACGGCGAAAAACAACAAGGACATCAAAGATTTTAAAGACTTAAAAGGCAAAAAAGCGGCGCAGTCTCTAACAAGTAACTACCGTAAAATTGCCGAAGACAACGGTGCAGACATTGTCGGGATCGAAGGCTTAACGCAATCAATGGACTTAATTACACAAGGACGTGTAGATGCAACGGTAAATGATAAGCTAGCGATTTTAGATTATTTAAACCGTAAGCCTAATTCAGCAGTTAAAATTGTGAAAGAAGAAAAAGATTCTGCCGAAAGCGCGTTTTTATTCCGTAAAGACAGCGACAAGCTTGTTAAAGAAGTAAACAAAGCATTAGCAGATATGAAAAAAGACGGCACATACGACAAGATTTCGAAGAAATGGTTTGGCGAAGATGTTTCTCCTAAATAATATTTTCCAAGACCCAGAACAATTAAGCAATTCTTGGGCAATTGCAAAAGACTCCCTCGGGCCAATGCTCGAGGGTGCTATTAAAAATACGATCCCGTTAGCAATTCTTTCGTTTATTTTTGGGATCATTTTAGCCGTCTTAACAGCTTTAGCCAGAATGTCGTCTAGTAAAATATTGCGAGGAATCGCCCGTGTGTATGTGTCAATTATTCGAGGAACGCCGTTACTCGTACAGTTGTCACTTATTTTTTTCGCTTTGCCACAGTTGGGTATCAAAATTGACCCATTTCCAGCTGCTGTTATTGGGTTTTCTCTTAATGTAGGAGCTTACGCTTCAGAGATCATTAGGGGATCAATTCAATCGATTCCTCAAGGCCAGTGGGAAGCAGCTCAGTCGGTTGGGATGTCTTATTGGCAAACGTTACGACGAATTATTTTTCCTCAGGCAGCTAGAGTATCTCTACCACCTTTATCGAATACGTTTATTAGCTTGGTCAAGGATACGTCTCTAGCATCCGTGATCTTAGTGTCAGAAATGTTTCGAAAAGCACAAGAGATTGCAGCTGTTACCTATGAATTTCTGCTTTTATACGGAGAAGCAGCCCTCATTTATTGGGTTCTTTGCTTCGTTTTATCGCTTATTCAAGGTTCACTTGAGAATAGATTTGGCCGTTACTTAGCGAAATAAATGGACAAGGAGTTTTCACAATGATTTCGATTCAAGGACTGCATAAGTCATTTGGTGAGTTAGAAGTGTTAAAGGGAATGAATTTAGAGATTCCCAAAGGAAAAGTGGTCGTTCTCATTGGTCCTTCAGGCTCCGGGAAAACGACCTTTCTTCGCTGCTTAAACGTGCTTGAAACACCGACAAATGGTCGAGTGACAATCGGTGAAAAAACACTAGATTTCGATCGTAAAACGAATAAGCGTGAAGTTGCAGCCTTTAGAAGATTAACAGGTATGGTGTTTCAAAACTATAACCTATTTCCCCATAAAACGGCTCTTGAGAATGTAATTGAAGGACCTGTTATTGTAAAAGGAGAGTCCGCTTCAAAGGCAAAAGAAAAAGGGAAGATTCTTCTAGAGAAAGTAGGGCTAGGAGATAAAGTTGATTTTTATCCATCACAGCTTTCAGGTGGTCAACAACAACGTGTGGGAATTGCACGCGCACTGGCTATGGAGCCGGAGGTTATGCTGTTTGATGAACCTACATCAGCCCTAGATCCTGAGTTAGTTGGTGATGTGTTGAAGGTTATGAAAGACTTAGCTGAAGAAGGCATGACGATGGTGGTCGTAACACACGAAATGCGTTTTGCAAAAGATGTTGCTGATGAAGTGATATTTATGGATCAGGGCGTAATCGTGGAACGAGGCGCACCAAGTGAATTCTTCGCAAATCCAAAAGAAGAGCGCACGCGTCGCTTTTTAAATATTTTGGAGCAATAGTACGCCACTAAACCGTAGTATTCAAAAAGGAATGCTACGGTTTTCTGTATTATTTTTATCAAAGGTAAGCACTCTAAGCAGAGTGCTTAGAGTGCTGAATCCATAGCATATAAAGTTATGAAATAATGCTTATTTGTAGCTTCCGCCAAGGTGTTGTTGAGCTGATTGAACTAGGCGTTTTGTGATTTCTCCACCAACTGAACCGTTAGCGCGAGCTGTTGTGTCAGCACCTAATTGTACGCCGAATTCGCGTGCAATTTCATACTTCATTTGATCAAGAGCTGCTTCTGCACCTGGTACTACTAATTTGTTTGTGTTTGCCATACTAAGTCATCTCCTTGTTAAATTAAGTATTTTTTTGGTTGGGCTAGTTGGATTTGCACCAACGATGTAGAAGGTTCTACTGCCAAGCTTGGCTTAACCCAGTAATTTTAAGAAGTAACCTTGGTGGTGTATTAGTAGTATGAGAAAGTTTGAAAAAAGTATTCGTTGATTATTGTTAGTAATTTTTGGTAATTTAATTCCGGAGGTTTAAGATAGTACACAGGGGTTTTATCGATAAAAACTTTCCCTTCATCGCATATTAAAAGTAAGTGAAAAAGAGGATGGGGTGATTCGATGAACATGTGTCCACTGTGCAACGGATTTTCTACGGGCTATTACGTTTGCTCAACTTGTGGAAGCGAAGAAAAAGATCTGGGGAGAGTAGCGGACTACTTAGATGACTATAGCGCTTACGTTGAATTTGACGTTTCCGATCAAATGATGAATCAAAAGGGACATTACTGTTCACATATGTTTTATTGTGAGACATGTGGAAACGAAGAGGTGCAGTCCATTCAGGCATAGAAAAAAGCTAAGAGAGTGCTCTCTTAGCTTTTTTTCCTTGTCAGTATATCTCATTATATATGGTAAAAAGTTTGTAGGCTTTTACGTATTATTCTTTTTCAGAACGAATGCGGCTTTCTGTTTGTGCATCAAAGAAATGTGCTTTGTTTAAATCTAGTGCTAGGTCTAATTTCTGACCTGGTTTTACTTCAGAGCGAGCATCAACACGTGCTACGAAATCTTGGCCGTTGATTTGTGCATATACCATTGTTTCTGCACCCATCAGCTCAGCAACGTCAACCGTTACCGTTACTTTTGTTCCAGCAGAAGATTCAATGAATAAAGGCTCATCGTGGAAATCTTCTGGACGAATACCAAGAATAATTTCTTTTCCTACATATCCTTGGTCACGTAGAACTTTCATTTTTCCTTCTGGAACGCTGACAGATACGTCACCAAGTTGAAGAGTACCATCTTTTAATGTTCCAGTGAAGAAGTTCATTGCTGGTGAACCGATAAATCCACCTACGAATACGTTCTCAGGCTTTTCGTACACTTCTTTTGGTGCACCTACCTGTTGGATAACGCCATCCTTCATAACAACTAGACGAGTTGCCATTGTCATTGCTTCTGTTTGGTCATGGGTAACGTAAATCGTTGTTGTTTGTAAGCGTTGGTGAAGCTTGGCAATTTCAGAGCGCATTTGAACACGAAGTTTCGCATCTAAGTTTGATAACGGCTCATCCATTAAGAATACTTTTGCATCACGTACGATCGCGCGTCCTAAAGCTACACGCTGACGCTGACCGCCTGAAAGTGCCTTTGGTTTACGCTCAAGGTATGGCTCTAATCCTAAAATACGCGCTGCATCTTTTACACGACGTTCAATTTCATCTTTTGGGAATTTGCGTAGTTTTAAACCAAAAGCCATGTTATCGTATACCGTCATATGAGGATATAGCGCATAGTTTTGGAATACCATGGCGATGTCGCGATCTTTAGGTGCAACATCATTCACGCGTTTTCCATCGATAAAGAAATCTCCTTTTGAAATTTCTTCAAGTCCTGCAATCATGCGAAGCGTAGTCGATTTCCCACACCCTGATGGACCAACAAACACGATAAATTCTTTATCTTGAATATGTAGATTAAAATCGTCTACAGCGGTTACTTTATTATCATAAATTTTATAAATATTATCTAGTTTCAACTCTGCCATTCTGACCATCCCCCTTAAGTTTGAAAACGTTTTCGTTGATGTGTTAATCATATCGTTTTTTGAAAATACAGTAAATGTGAAACATGCCTAAAAAAAGAAGGGATGGTTTGTGCACAATGACGAATGGCTTATAGTCGCTGAATGGACATGATGGCTAAGTACGCAGTAATCGCTTCCGAGAAGCGTTTGATATCCAATCCTGTTCGTGATATAAAGCGATCGATGCGGTATTGCAAGCTGTTGCGATGCATATATAGCGTCTTAGCAGTGAGAGAAACGTTCATGTTACATTCTAGAAATGTTTTAATGGTATGGATCATCTCTTCATCTTCTGCAATAAAGTCAATCACACGAGACAGCTGCTCTTTTAACAGAGGAGAAGCTTCCTGCAGTAAGAGAAAAGGAAGAAGCTTGTTCATACTAAACACTCGCTGTGTGCTAAACCATTCCTTTGACTGCATGAACCATTTTTTTTCTTGTTGAAAAAATTGTCCTGCTAAAAAGGGGAGCTTGTAGGCCTGTCCCTCAAAAAACTGCATAGAGGATCCAAAGTCGCTGGTCAGCACGTCAATGACATCACTAATGCTGTGTACAGGGTCATCAGGTTCTTTTAATTTTTCAATTAAAACGCCCCCCACACTGCTTTCCCAAAGAATCACCACATCTGTGTGATAAAGGCCAGAAAGAGCTTGCTCAAACTCCAGCTGATCTTGGATCGGACTTTTAAACGAAAAGTGAATAAATCGTATACCAGAGAAACTAGTGGTGTCCTTCAGTAACTGATTGGGTTGGTCAAACAACAGTATTTTCCACTGCTGCTGTTCTTTCGACAGGTGCTGATCGGCAACTTGGAATTCAGGTAAAAAAATACGGAGTAGCGCTTCTTGTTCTGCCGATAATGAAGAAGCTTCAATGCCAATATAGGGACTTGTACCGTTTGTGAACCATTTATAAGTGTGAGTATCAAATGGATGAGTAGCTGTGATGAGCTTATCTCCGAATAACTCTTGTAACTGTGTAATCATCACATGCTCCTTTCTGACAATTTCATTTTCATTATTTTATCATATATCACAAACATCCCTACGCAATGAAGTCGTAGGGATGTTAAGGTGAAAATCCAGTCAGTTCGCAAAAAAGGTTATATAAATTTCGTGAGCCAGATTCCTGAATAGCTTCTTCATCAAAAATCATCGGCTTTGCGTTCGCTTCCAGTACGTAGTAGTGATTATGAAGGGAAGGAACAATGTCTAAAGAAAACTCACCAATCAGATTGTAACCCTTTGAGAGCGCTTCTCCTGAAGCCTGTGCGATCTGCTGAAGCATGGGAATATCAACGTGTTTTTGAACTTGATCGATCGACAGAATTTGACCGCCGTTTATAACGTGAGTCGTTAACGGCTGTGCGAGAGACTGGCGAATTCCAATGCCACTGACAATATATTGATCGTGTGATTTGTGAGCGAGCAAACGAATGTCAAAACGATTTCCGTTATATGTCTGACTTTCAATTCCCTCCTGTAAGATGAGGTGACCTTCATAACCTGTTAATGTATCCTTTGCTAATTCTAATAGAGTAGGAAATGATTTCGTTCTATAGTGATTTTGATAGGTAATCGCTCCGTCTTTTGTGCGAGTTAGTGAAGCAATGCCTCGACCTTTACTACTGTGGATAGGTTTAATATACACGTAATGATAATCTTCTAGCATCGATTTTAAATCGTCAAAGCCTTGAAATAAAGTCGTATAAGGCACGTGTCTTCGTAGAAACGGATGCTCGGAAAACAATTGATGAACATCCCACTTTGAAAAGAAGCGTTCATTTATAATGGGAATTTGCTGTTTTTTTAGCTGTGTAAGCCGCTGTTGAAAGAGCAATGTTTGTTCCTTTTTGCGATTTGGATAGCGGTTGTATATGATGTCTGGAAACGGTAAAATCGCTGGTTCCCATTGTGATAGTCCACTGTTATAAATAAGGCCTTCAATAAAGGAATTTGTTACGTTGTTTAAAGAGAAAAGCACAAGCAAGCCGCCGTGCTTTTGAACAATTTGATGCAAAGATAGGATGTTTTGATGCGGTTGGTCGTTCATACGATTCAGCACAGATGGACTCGTTAAGACACCAATAAGAGGACCTATTTTATTGTATGCGGTATTCTTTACTCGAAAGCCGCAAGTGGAGGAGTTGTTAGCTGAATATGAAATCTCTTTGTTTTCCTGCCCCCATACAAAAGACGCCTGATCTGTTTGATGAAACCATCGACCTGAGACGCTGTCGAAGTAGATCATCGTCATGTATAGAGAACCTCAGGCTCCTGAATGCTTTTTTCAGCAAGGTGCTTTGCGTAGGCTAGAAACAACTGCTGAGTTCGTACGTCTTCGTGATGAAGCTTCGGGTGTGAGAAGATAGATCTTCCAGGCTTAGAGTTTGCTTCAAAGAGCCAAACGTTTCCACGATCATCAATTCCAAAGTCAAAGCCAATTTCACCGATCAATTCTTCCATGCGACTTTCTAGCACCGAGCTTATTAAGAGAGACGCGGTTTGAAGCTTTGCCATTATTTCTTTGACTTTCGATGCCGATGCAAAAAGTTCATCAAGCGTTTGAACAATTCCCCCGTTCTTCAAATGAGTGGTCACGCTCCCTCGGCCTGAAAGCTTGGCGGCCACTGCCGTCATTTCCCAGATTCCACTTTCATTTTTATTTGTATGGACGCGGAAATCAACTTTTCGTTCGTGGCGACGAATCAGGGAAATTCCTTGTTGAATCAGATAATCTTTCAGAGTCAAATCACTTAAAATATGGGAGGCAAGGGTATCGAATTGATAGAACGTTCGCTGCATGTTTTCTGTCCCCAGTCGATATTGACAATCATAGCGATTTTCCTGTGAGTCATAGCCGATTTGAATAATTCCTTTGCCAAGACTTCCGTTTACTGGTTTCAAAAACACGGTTTGATGACGGTGGATCAGGTCTCTAATTTCATCAAAGGAAGGTGCATATAGTGTTTCAGGCAAATAGGTCTGAACGCTTTGTTCTTGTTGCAGAAGCTGATAAATACTCCATTTATTAAAAAATCCAGGATTGAACCATGGAATTAAGTATTCCTTTTGAAGTCGTTCTTTTACTAGCTTGAACGTTTCGTATTGTTCAACGCGTCTATTTGGGAGACGATCATAGACGACGTGTGGAAACGGAATTAGTTGCTGGCTCCAACCCTTTTCGGTATAAAAATAGCCGTTAATCGTTCCATTTTCCCAGTTAATATGATGGGTGCCAAATAAAAAGGCGCTTCCTCCTGTTGATTTAACGTGTGATAAAAGCTTCGCAAAAAACAACGAACGACCACCAATAGGGCGTAACAAGGATCCTGTGAATCCTGCTGAAAAAATACCAACAAGCGGCCCAATGTGAAGAGTTTCTTCATGAGAGAAGAGATGAACCTTTTCCATTTGTGGAAGCAATAATTTCGTTGCTAGCGAAGAGGACACGCTTATTTCGTCTTTTTCGCCGTTATAAAAGGAGCAGCAAAGACAGTTTCCTCCAAAAGAGATATGAGAAAACAGGGTGTTTATTTCACGTGGAAGATAAACCATATCTTGTTCGTGTTCAAAAATTGAGAGACGAAATAAAGTCGTCATAGAGAACTACTCCTTATTTACAGTCGTTTTTGAATTGGCGAGATGCTTGCAATATAAAATAGGTGCCTCGTATAAGCGATCTTCTGATTCGGGTTGGGTATGAAGAATGGTTTTGCGTCCTGGCTTTGAATTAATGTCGAGTAGCCATACACCCCCGTCGTGTGAGGTGCAAATATCGACGCCAAGTTCAAAGAGGGACGGTACCTTTTTTTCCAAGCTCGCAGGAAGCAGTCGGCAAATACTTTCTAATTCTTCTTCAATAAACAGTCGTTTGCGAGGAGGGAGCTTTGCTGACCATTCTGAAAAGGTTACAATTTCACCACCAGCACTGACGTTTGTGACGAGAGAACGATCTCCGCCCATTCGAATGCCTTTGCCCACTTGCCCCCATTCTCCGTTTTCATTTTTCTGAAGCAATACCCGAATATCAAACGGACGGCCCTTTTGATTATGAATGTGGAAATAGGGCTGAACGAGGTAAGGCTGATGGAGAACCACTCTTGTTAACCAAGTTCGAAGGTGTTCTGGTCGATCAAATTGTTTTTTCACCGCTTCATAACCTTTGTGGTAATGAGCACACAATCCGCTTCTCTCTATTGTTAAGGCAATAATTCCGTTTCCTTGTGATCCGTTACATGGCTTAATTAAAATACGCCGCTTTTTCATCAGTAGCTCCATCACGTCTTTCGCTGAATGGACGAGCGTTGTTTCAGGCAAGTAAGGGGAGATATCACCATCCTCCTGAAGAGACTGGTGAACCGTCCATTTATCAGGCAGTCCATAGCCTAAGAACGTTAAGTCATGACGTTTTTTTAACCATTCTACGATTGGGCGTGCTCGTTTTGATAAGGAATCGTTTTTATAAAAGCAGCGATCATAAATGAAAGATGGGAGCGGAAATTCGCAGGAAATCCACTCATCGGTATCAACATCATATTTTTCACCGTTTACTAGCTCTGTTTGTGGATGAATACAAAACGGAGTAAAACGGTAATAGGTAACGTCATGTTTGGAAGCAAATCTTCCAATGTTTGTTGCGTAGGTATTTTCTTGATTTTTGTGGATGGTTAAAAAACCTAAAGTAATCATGAATGAACCACTCCTTTAGCAGTGAGGCGTTAACAATCAGATGCTTGAAAGAGGTAAAGGCAATATTCAAGCAGAGCTTTTGTAGAAGGTCTCACTTTATTTGCATCTTGATAAAGTTGCTTTGAAGGCTTCGTATTCACTTCAATAATCCATGGATGGCCTTCTTGATCAAGTGCTAGATCAATGCCGAACTCCCCGAAGATCTTGGACTGATTGGTGCTTAGCTCCTGACAAATATCGAGCGCTAGCTCTCTCATTAAGAGGAGTAAGTGAAGCGCTGTTTTGTCGTCATAGAGGTCTTTTAGTAGCTGTAAGGCTTTTATCTGAGCCCCACCCTGAGCTAGGTTTGAGACAAAGGTGTGTTCCGAGGAGATTCTAGCAACGCTCGACGTTACTTTCCATAGTCCTTGCTTATTTCGATGACAAAGAAGTCGGAAATCAAACGGTCTTCCATGTTGATCTGCTTTTAACTCAATGGCTTCTTGAACGATGAAGCCTTGTTTTTTTAGGTGATGATAGAGTGCATGAAATAGGTCATAGAAGGATGCATACTCTTTGTTCAGCGTTTGGTTAAAGGTCGTATAATCTAAAAAGTATGAATGATCTTTTTGAGAAACTTTGAAGATATTTCGCCCTTGGCTTCCATGTATCGGTTTAATAAAGACGGTAGGATGGTTCGCTAGAACATCAATGAGCGTATCTTTTGAGGATAATTGATAGGTTTTAGGCAAATGAGGATGCAAGTGAACGACGGTAGAGAGTCCTTCGTACACTTCCCATTTGTTTAAGTAGTGACCGTTAAAATAGGGAATCTGCTGTTCTTCAAGCACATGAACAAATTGCTTGAAGTCCTCGCTGCGTTCTCGCTTTCTCGAATGAATACGATTGTGCACAATATGAGGGCGGGGAACAAGCGCTAACTCCCAGTTACCTTCTTCTGTGCATACATAACCTTGCCATTCTTCAGATCCCTGCTTTGAACTGTCCGTTGTACAAACGTAAAAAAAGATTCCTTCATGTTGACAGTAGTGAAAAAACTCTTCACAAAAAGCATGAATTGACCCAAAATAAGGGCTCTCTTCTTGGGTATATACTTCGGTTAAGATGGTGATAACAGGAGCAACAATAAGTTCGCCGTCATAAACCGAGAACAATAGGTATTGCTTTTGCACCGGTAAATGAAATTGTTTCAGGAGCGTAGATGAGCATTTCATTTGTAGGGTCTTTGCTTCAAAAGCTTCGATGGTAAGCGACGTTGCTTCAGCTCCACAGCGTATAAGCGCTTTTTCCACGTTACCGAGGTGCTCCAGAAGCTTTTTGCTGACAAAAGCTTTGGAGATATGTGCATCAATAGGGTCTACTAATACTTTCAACATCGTCATGATAAAGTCCCCGCTTTTTTAATCTAGGCAGATGCTGATATATCGTATGTTGAGTTGGGCGTAGATGTGAATCTATCCGGTCATAAGAGTGATCTTCTTTTCTTTTAGTGTTATTAGTGTGCGTTCACTTGAATAGTTTGTTATAGTGGTACTTATGGAGACAGAAGAAGTCTTACTATGGAGAAGGAGGTCATTGTCATGGCTGTAAATGTATATGACGTAGCATACGATCTAGAGAAAGCGGTACGTGCAAGCGAAGAGTATAGCAATCTAAAGCAAGCATATCAAGAGGTAGAAGCAGATAGTTCTGCGAAGGAACTATTTGATAAGTTCCGCAACATTCAACTTGAATTACAACAAAAACAAATGTCCGGTCAAGAGATCTCTCAACAAGAGGTAGAACAGGCACAGCAAACTGTTGCATTCGTTCAGCAAAATCCAAAAATTGCAAAATTGATGGAATCTGAACAACGCATGAGTACGCTTATTGCTGAGGTAAACAAAATTGTGATGAAGCCGCTAGAAGACATCTACGGAACGGTTCAACAGTAAGAGTTCTTTTGCATAAAGAGACGAGCGTTTAGGATAGGATCATGACTGTCAATGATCCTATCCTTTTTCTGTTGTAATAGTTCTAAAAATCTCTTTTTTCTCATAAGCGTTTAGTAAGCACGTTAAGTATAGACAGCTTGCGAGAGGAGATTATGAAGATGACTTATCGCTTATTAGCTCTCAATATTGATGGGACTATTCTAAATAGCCAAGGACGTTTAACAAAAGAAACAAAAGAGGCCATTTCTTATGTAAAAGAAAAAGGGGTGGACGTAACACTCGTTACCAATAGACATTTTCTATCTGC
Source organism: Priestia koreensis (assembly GCF_022646885.1). Taxonomy (GTDB): domain Bacteria; phylum Bacillota; class Bacilli; order Bacillales; family Bacillaceae_H; genus Bacillus_AG; species Bacillus_AG koreensis_A. Next base: position 641,701 of record NZ_CP061868.1, read on the forward strand.
TAAGAAATTTGCTAAGGCATTGAAGTTACCTTCCTCTTCCTTATTAGTGACGCACAGCGGGGCCTTTATTGGTTCCTCAGTTGATAAGCCGTTTGTGAATAAACGAATCAGTGAAGATACCACGTATGCGATTGTACAAATGCTTGAGCACTTTGATTGTCATATCCGGATTATGCATGAGCGCTTTTCCATTGGAAACCGTGTGAAGCTTCCGAATCAATTAACGTCTAAAAATGTTCTACGTTCCGGTGAACCGCTGTTTTATCCGCTCCAATTCGTCGATTCGCTAGAAAACACGCTGTATAATGAGCCGGTATCTACCCCGAAAATTGAAGTGTTTTTTGCCAATCGACGTGAAATGGAGCGCGCAGAGGCGACCGTTGCTTCAGCAGTAAAATCAGTTGATTGGTTCTCATATCCTCATGAACATAGATGCTACATCACAACAAAAGGTGCTTGCAAAGCAACAGGTCTGCGTGCAGTAGCACAGCAACTTGGAATTCCGATGGAGGACGTTGTCGTAATTGGAAACTGCCACGATGATGTGGAAATGGTTGAACAGGCAGGTATGGGTGTTGCAATGGGGCATGCACCGAACGAGTTAAAAAGGGTGGCAAAATGGATTACACGCTCGAACAATGAGAATGGAGTCGCGTATATGGTGAAAGAGCTATTCCGAAAGCAGCACCGCATTGGCTACTTATATGACCTAAAAACGATTAAATAAAGAATGAGGCTACAGGCGATGAATGCTTGTAGCTTTTTTGTTATTCACCAAATTGATTAGTCAAAGGTTGAATTTGATATACTGAAAACAAAGCAACTAATATTGACCCATCTGAAGTTGTTCAGTACACTAAAATAAGTTTATTAAATGTTGTTTCGAAAGGTGAGTTAAATGAAAGTTTATATAGAAGGAATACAAGATGAGCGCTTTCAGCGTCCGTTACAGCTCATTACGGATTTATTTTACGAAGAATCATCGGTTTCACTAACCGAAGAAAACGAAGCAGAGTTAAAAGCGATTGTGCAAGTGGATGTGTCTACAACCGTTACCGCTATTATTACGTTGACTGAATTGGCAACTGGAACTGAATACAGTGCTTCGTTTGAAAAAGAGCTCGGTACATACGAGACAGAAAAAGAGCGTTTTAAGCAGATTAAAAACACGGTTCTTCACGTCTATCTTCTAGTTCTTCAGGATCTAACGGGAATTGAACAAAAATGGGGGATTCTAACTGGTATCCGCCCCACAAAGCTTCTCCACACGAAGTTGCAAAACGGGGAAACAAAAGAAGAAGCGCATCATCAATTGAAGGAAGATTATTTGCTTTCTGATGAGAAAATTAATCTGTTGCAGCAAATTGTTGATCTTCAATTAAAAGTTGTACCAGACTTATATGATTTGTCAAAAGAAGTGAGTATTTACATCGGTATTCCATTTTGCCCGACAAAATGCGCTTATTGCACGTTCCCAGCCTATGCAATCAATGGTCGTCAAGGATCTGTTAATTCATTCCTAGGCGGTCTTCATTATGAAATGAAAGAAATGGGACGATGGATGAAGGAGAAGGGCATTAAGATTACTACGATTTATTATGGTGGGGGAACACCAACAAGCATTACGGCAGAAGAGATGGACATGCTGTATGAAGAAATGTACGAATCATTCCCTGATGTGAAAAACGTACGTGAGATCACAGTTGAAGCAGGGCGACCGGATACGATTACGCCTGAAAAGCTGAGCGTGCTGAATAAATGGAATATTGACCGTATAAGCATTAATCCACAGTCCTATATCCAAGAGACGCTAAAAGCAATCGGTCGTCATCATACGGTAGAAGAAACGATTGATAAATTCCATTTAGCAAGAGAAATGGCCATGAACAATATCAATATGGATTTAATTATCGGTCTTCCTGGTGAGGGCGTAGAGGAATTTCAGCACACTCTAAATGAAACGAAAAAGCTGATGCCAGAATCACTTACGGTTCATACGTTATCATTTAAGCGCGCTTCTGAAATGACGAGAAACAGACAGAAGTACAAAGTAGCCGATCGTAACGAGATTTCGGATATGATGCAAATGGCGACAGACTTTACGGAAAAAGAAGGCTATGCGCCTTACTATCTGTATCGTCAAAAAAATATTTTAGGCAACCTTGAAAACGTCGGCTATGCGCTTCCCGATCAGGAAAGCATCTACAACATTATGATTATGGAAGAGAAACAAACCATCATCGGTCTTGGCTGCGGGGCGTCAAGTAAATTTGTTCATCCAACGACAGGTAAAATTACACGCTTTGCTAACCCGAAAGATCCAAAGTCATACAATGATAACTTCGAGCATTATACAAATGAAAAAATTAACATCTTAAACGACTTATTTAGTGAAGAAGCAACGATTGAAAACTAGAAAGAAAGGTGATCGTTTTTAGCGATCGCCTTTTTTATATGGAAAAATTGAATGGTTATTCATTTTTTCAGGTTAAGGGAAAGGATTTAATAAAGATTTGCGGAATATATACCATGTATGTAGTTTTCTACCGAAGTTTGTCTAACGGAAAATGGAATAATTAAACAATCTGGAGCTTGACAAAGCAAAAGATCGTTCATTAGACCTTTGATGAAAACTCAATTTTTGTAAGCGTTTCCTATAAAGGCGTGGGGTGATGAATGATGATGAATGTACAGCTAACAATTCCAACCATGATGGAAAGAGCAGAAAAGTTTTTCCCAAAAAAGCAAGTCATTTCGAGATCTTCAAATGGGATCAAACGTTTTACGTACAAAGAAATTGGCAAACGAACAAGGCAATTAGCAAATGTGTTAGAGCGTTTAGGTGTCAAAAAAGGAGAGGCAGTAGGAACGCTTGCCTGGAATCATCACCGTCATTTAGAAGCGTATTTTGCTATTCCAGGTATTTCGGCATTGCTTCATACGATTAATATACGCCTAGATCCACAGCAAATCGCGTATATTATCAATCATGCAAAAGACAAAGTACTGTTAGTGGATGATTGCTTTTTACCGCTTCTTGATGCGATTAAAGACCATATCCCAACGGTAGAAGCCATTATTGTCATGACAGATGAAGAGTCGGTTCCGTCTACAACGTTAACAAATGTATACGAATATGAAGCTTTACTTAAAACGGGGAGCGAGACGTATCCGTTTAGCACAGACATTAACGAGAATGATCCAGCAGGACTTTGCTATACGTCAGCGACAACGGGTAACCCAAAAGGTGTTGTCTATACGCATAGAAGCATCTACTTGCATAGTATGGCGCTTGGTTTAGCAGATACTTGTGCGGTATCAGAGCAAGATATCGCGATGCCAATCGTACCGATGTTCCATGTGAACGCATGGGGATTCCCTTTCGCATGTACATGGTTTGGAACAAATGTTGTAATGCCGGGGCCATTTTTTACGCCTAAAATTTTAGCGGAGCTTATTGAAAGTGAAAAAGTCACGATTGCAGCGGGTGTTCCAACGATTTGGATGGGTGTTTTAAAAGAAATGGAAGAGAGAGAATATGATTTTAGTCACGTTCGATCGTTTATTAGTGGAGGATCGGCAGCACCTCGTGGAATTATTGAAAAGTATGAAAAGAAATTTGGCGTACCGTTTGTTCAAGCCTATGGGATGACTGAAACCAGTCCGCTCGTTATGGCATCCGTATTAAAGAGCAATCAGCAGGCGCTTCCAGACGAGGAGCGCTATGAGTATAAAGCCAAGCAAGGAATGATTATTCCTGGTGTTGATATGAAGGTTATAGGAGCAGAAGGAGAAGTCAAATGGGACGGGAAAGAAATGGGCGAGTTGTTGCTCAGAGGTCCTTGGATTGCCTCCGAATATTTAAATGATGAGCGTACGGCCGATGCCTTTCACGATGGTTGGCTTCACACAGGTGACGTCGTAACCGTTGATGAAGAAGGTTTTGTCAAAATTGTGGATCGCACGAAGGACTTAATCAAAAGCGGTGGGGAATGGATTTCCTCTGTTGATTTAGAGAACGCTCTTATGGCTCACGAAGGAATTTTTGAGGCGTCTGTTATAGCTGTACCTCATGAAAAGTGGCAGGAGCGTCCGGTAGCCTGCGTCGTTTTGAAGGATGCCTATAAGGATCAAGTAACAAAGGAAGAAGTGCTTGCCTTTTTAGCGCCGCAATTTGCGAAATGGTGGCTTCCAGATGATGTGTTATTCATGGAGGAAATTCCAAAAACCTCTGTCGGAAAGTTTTTAAAGCGAAAGCTTCGTGAACAAGTTCTTGAGCAGTATCAATCAAATTTGTAGGAGGAATGAAGAATGGCTGTTGAAACAAAATTAGTAGAGTTAACATATGAAGATCGCGTAGCGACGATGATTTTAAACCGTGCAGATGCTCTAAATGCATTAAATCTCGAAATGTTAAAGGAGGTGCTTTCTGCTCTTCAACACGTAAAAGAGCAGGGGGCAGATTTCCTTGTCATTAAAGGAAGCGGAAAAGCCTTCTCAGCGGGTGGCGATATAAAAATGATGCTGGCACCGTCACACGACGAATCGTTTGGAGATGTGATGGGTGTCATTAATCAGCTTATTACAACTCTTTATCAGCTTCCGACTATTACGATTGCAGCCGTAAACGGGGCAGCTGCTGGTCTTGGTCTGAGCTTAGCTCTTGCCTGTGACTACATTATTGCTGACGAACGAGCGAAGCTCGCAATGAATTTTATTGGAATTGCGTTAATTCCTGACGGTGGAGGTCACTTCCTTTTAGAAAAAAGAATGGGTGCTCACGAAGCGAAGAAGCTGATTTGGGAAGGCGAAGTATTAACCGCACAGCAAGGGTTAGATAAACATATTATTGACGAAACAGCATCTGATTTAGACGCTGCTGTTGAACAAAAGGTAGGCGCTTGGAAGAAGAAGCCTGTCCTTGCAATGAAAAAAACGAAAGACATTTATGTATCTCAATCCCTTAGTCAATTGAAGGCTTCCCTTGAAATGGAAAAAGAGGGACAAGCACAGATGAATCAAACAAAGGATCATCGTGAGGGAATTGAAGCCTTTGTACAAAAGCGTCCACCAGTTTTTACAGGTCAGTAATAAAACGTTCATAGACTTTTAATCAAAAAGAATCCTAGGAAGGCTCCTAGGATTCTTTTTTTAGCGATGAAATAAGACAAGTTTTCCAGCTGCAGATGTACAGCGGTGTGTGTGCTCTTCGAACTTTAGCTCAGATAAGCGTTCAGTCCCTTTTTGCTTTGCTTCTGCTTCAGTTGAAGCTTCAAACGTTTCATCTATTAATTTCTCTCCTGACTTCTCAAAAACGGTTAATGTATACGCTCCCATTTTTTAGTCCCCCTTGTTGTGAAAAATAGTATATCTATAAAGTTCTCATGTTATTGGTAAATTCCTGCTATAATGTAAGAGAAACATTTTTTACCATACAGTTGAAAGGGGACATATGATGGCATTACAAATTGAACATGTCACGAAGCGCTTTGGGGATTTTACAGCCGTAAATAATTTATCGCTGACGATACCTGAAAAAGAAATTTTTGGATTTTTAGGAGCAAACGGGGCAGGGAAAACAACAACATTCCGTATGGCGCTAGGTCTTATCGACATTAGTGAAGGAAACATAAAGTGGAATGGGAAAAATATTACGTACGACAGTACAAATGTTATCGGGTATCTTCCGGAGGAAAGAGGATTATATCCAAAGCTGAAAGTCCAAGATCAGCTCGTTTATTTAGGAAAGTTAAAAGGTGTAAAAAAGAAAGATATTATAGACCGCATGCACGTCTGGCTAGAGCGTTTTCGAATTCCAGAGTACGCCACAAAGCGTGTAGAGGAGCTATCAAAAGGAAATCAGCAAAAAATTCAGTTCATCGCCTCTGTTATTCACAACCCCAAACTACTCATTTTAGATGAACCCTTCAGTGGATTAGATCCAGTTAATGTTGAGCTGTTAAAAAGTGCCGTCCTCGATCTTAAAGAGCAGGGAACGACCATTATGTTTTCGAGTCATCGCATGGAGCACGTTGAAGAGCTTTGCGAAAATCTGTGCATTATGCACAAAGGTCAGCCTGTTGTTCAGGGACGATTAAAGGAAATTAAGCGTTCATTCGGAAAGAAGAATTTAATTGTTCATGCAGAAGGAGATATTGAACATATCACTCAATTGCCTGGTGTTGTCAAAAGTAAAAAAACAGCAGAGGGATGGGAGCTTCAAATTAGTGAAGAGAGCGTCTCACAGTCTATTTTTCAAGAGTTGTCAAAGGCGACTTTCGTTCGGAAGTTTGAAATTGAAGAACCTTCCTTAAATGATATTTTCATTGAGAAAGTAGGTGCTTCGTATGAGTAAGTTTTGGATTGTGTTTTTTCATACATATTTGAACAAATTGAAATCAAAGTCGTTTATTATTACGACCGTTATTATGTGTGTAGCGTCTTTAATTCTTACAAACATTAATCACATTGTTGAGCTCTTTAATGGGGATGACAAGGTGAAAGTAGGTGTGATTGATGAAAGTGGAGAGTTGTTTACCCCTTATCAAGCACAGCTTAAGAAAATAAATCCAGATATTCAATTAGTCAAAGCAACTGATGAAAAGAAAGCACAGAAAAAGGTAACGGATGAAACGTGGAAAGGGTATATGATCGTTTCGTTAAATGACCAAGGGCTGCCACAAGGAGGCTATCGCTCGGAATCTATGGCTGATATGGATGTTCCGACGGATTTAGAACAAGGCCTACAGCAGCTGAAAACGACGATTGCTTCTAGCAAAGTAGGATTAACTGCTGAGCAAAGCCAGCTTCTTTATACACCGGTTTCGTTTGATAAAAAAGCACTGGACAAAGGGGCAAAAACGGAAGATGAGCTAAATCAGGCACGCGTACTTGTTTATATTTTATTGTTCATCATTTATATCTCCGTCATCACGTACGGAAGCATGATCGCAACAGAGGTTGCAACGGAAAAATCTTCACGTGTGATGGAAATCTTAATTTCAAGCGTGTCACCTGTTACGCAAATGTTCGCGAAAATTTTGGGAATTGCGCTCCTTAGTCTGACACAGTTTGTGCTTCTGTTTTTAGTAGCAGGTTTTTCAATGTTCCAAAATAATAGAGAAGCATTAGACGCAATTGATATTCAAGGAATGTCGGCCTCTATTCTTGTTTACGGCATCGTCTTTTTCTTATTAGGATACTTATTATTTGCAACGATGGCTGCCTTCTTAGGATCGCTTGTAAGCCGTACAGAGGACGTACAGCAAGCGATTATGCCCATTATGATTTTAATTGTGGCTGCCTTTGTGATTGCTGTACAGGGACTAGGAACTCCTGAAGCCACGTTTATTAAAGTGACGTCCTTTATCCCGTTCTTTACACCGATGATTATGTTCTTACGCGTGGGTCTTCTCACAATTCCTGTATGGGAAGTAATGATTGGAATGGCGATACTGGTTGTAACCATTATTGCACTTGCCCTGTTTGGTGCTCGTGTTTACCGCGGTGGCGTTTTAATGTATGATAAGCATTCGTTCTTTAAAGGAATTAAAAAAGCGGTTCAGCTTACTAAAAATCAATAATCATATCCTTTTAAAAACCATCTGATGTATGAAAGCAACAGATGGTTTTTTCTCAAACTCTTTCATGTCAAGGGTTCACGAATTGATGTTTACTGCGTGACAGTGATAAAATGAATATACATACAATGTAGAAGCTGGGAGGGTTCTGGATGACAAAGGGTATTTTAAGTCATGAAGTAGGAGAGCAAGTTAATTTATATTTGCTTGTTAAATCATCTGTTAAAGGCGTTGCGAGCAACGGCAAGCCATTTTTAACATTGATTTTGCAGGATAAAACAGGGGATATTGAAGCGAAGCTCTGGGATGCATCACCAGATGACGAAATTCATTATGCTCCGCAGCGAATTGTAAAAGCAGCTGGAGAAATCATGAATTACCGTGGACGTAACCAACTTAAGATTCGAAACATTCGTCCGGCTAACGCCAACGATCCTGTGCAAGTTTCCGACTTTTTAGAAGTAGCACCACTCAAAAAGGAAGAAATGGTGGATGTGATTACACAGGCCATTTTTGATATGAAAAACCCAAGCCTTCAGCGGATTACAAGACATCTTTTAAATAAATATCAGGCGCAGTTTTTAGAGTATCCAGCCGCGACGAAAAATCACCATGAATTTGTGTCAGGTCTTGCTTACCATGTTGTGTCGATGTTAAAGCTGGCAACGAGTATTTCCGAACTTTATCCGTCTCTGAATCGGGATCTGCTGTATTCAGGTATTATTTTACATGATCTCGGAAAAGTAATGGAGTTGTCGGGTCCTGTAGCCACTACGTATACGGTAGAAGGAAATCTAATTGGTCACATTTCCATTATGGTAAATGAAATCGGCAAAGCAGCGGAAGAGTTAAAAATTCAAGGTGAGGAAGTAATGCTCCTTCAGCATATGGTATTATCTCATCATGGAAAACTGGAGTGGGGCAGTCCGAAGCAGCCGCTTATTAAGGAAGCAGAAATGCTTCATTTAATCGATAACATTGATGCAAAGATGAATATGTTAGATCGTGCGCTTGATAAAGCAAAGCCTGGTGAATTTACGGAGAAGGTATTTGCACTCGATAATCGTTCTTTTTACAAGCCAACGAATTTATAAGCCTGTCCTTTTAATGGAATAAATCCCTAATCTTGTACATATAGTGATCGTAAGTACAAGTTGTATAGGGAGGAAAAAAGATGTTTACACTACCTTTTTGGATCTATTTGGTCGTAGCGGGTATTTTCTTTAGTGGGTTTATGGCAATTAAAACAGCACAGCAAGATCGTGAAGTAGAAGACGAGTTTATTGAAAAAGAAGGCGAAGTATATATGGAGCGTTTGGAGCAAGAACGCGAACGACGCAAAGATGTCAATCAAACGTCCTCAATCTAATAAAAATAAGTGCCTGCAAATCAGGCACTTATTTTTATATCGAAAAAGGCCCGTCCAAAAAAATGGACGGGCTTTTTTGTATTATTTTGCGTTAGAGTCGCCAGTATCAACAGCGTCTTTAAGATCTTTATCTTTTACTTTTACGTCAGCATCTTTTAAGACTTTATTAACAGCTGATTGAAGTTTAGATTGATCCACTTTTTGAAGTTTTAGCTCGTTTTCAAGCTCAGGCTTCATTTTTTTGAATGATTCTAACTTCTTCTTGTCTGTTAACTTGATGATGTGATAACCAAATTGAGATTGTACTGGTTGACTTACTTCCCCAACTTTTAAGCTGTAAGCCGCTTTTTCAAACGCCGGGTCCATTGTTCCAGTACCGAAGAATCCTAAGTCACCGCCTTGTTGAGCAGAACCAGGGTCTTGAGAATATTCTTTTGCAACCTTCGCAAAATCTTCACCTTTATCAAGCTTCGCTTTTACTTCTTTTGCTGTTTTTTCATCTTTTACAAGGATGTGGCTAGCTTTAATTTCAGGCTTTTTCTCTTCGTATGCCTTTTTCAAGTCAGCTTCGCTAACTTTTACACCGCTTGTTGCAGCTTTTTGACGAAGAAGATCAATTTTGAGCATGTTTTTAATGTACGCTTCACCGTTTTGTTGTACAGCTGCTTGGTATTGATCTTGATATTGTTCTTTCAATTTATCCATTTGGTCTTTAAGTTCTTTATCAGTTACTTTATATTTTTTACTTAATACTTTTTCATCCACAAGGTCACGAATTGTTTGGTCACCTACACGACTTTTCATTGCTTCATATAAGTCGTCTTTTGTAATATTCCCAGCATTCGTTTCTACAACAGCTTTAGAGCCGTCTCCTGAAGATTTGCCATCTGCGCTGCTACATCCTGTTAGAGCGAGAAGTCCTGCTGCAGTTGTTAAGGCAACTAAACTTTTCTTCATATGTTCATACACTCCTAATTTTTAGATTTACTCACAGTATGCCCAAATCACACCATATACTATATCACATGAACTCATTGTAACGAAACTTGAGCCAAAATGAAAGCATTTTACGATGTAGATGACCGTCACGCGATTATTCTTGTCATAATGAGCCATCTGCCTAGACGCAAATTTAGTGCTATCTGCATAGTATGAACTATCAGTAGAAAAGGGGGTGCTCTTATGGGTCACGCTTATGGAGCTGGTTTCGCGTTAATCGTAGTACTATTCATTCTTTTAGTTATTGTTGGTAGTGCTTATATCTACTAAGCCTTTGTTTGAAGCCAACGTATACTAATTGAGCGTTAGAAAAAGTTAGGAGGAACTGCATATGACAGCAGGTTATGGAAATGGGATGGCATTGATTGTAGTACTGTTCATTCTACTAGTTATCGTAGGGGCTATGTACTGCTAATATTAGCTCGAAAGTGTATTTTGGGTGAGAAGGTAAATAAATTGCTTATATGAACACACATTAAAACGGTGAAGAAGATCCTTCACCGTTTTCAACTATTGTATGAAGTTTATGTAAATAGAACTTCGATGTAGGACGAGATTAATAAAAAGGTAACAAGTATATTAATAGTGCGGAACACCCTAGGGCGTCGTTCTTCAGGAATTTCTTTTCGCGTACATAATGTATTCGTTAAAGCGTTAATGTAAAATAAGATAAATACAGCTAAAACAATATATAAGATTGTCATTGAGTACATTCCTCCAACATAAATAATCTTCGCGTTCGTTGACCGGTATAAATTACATATTAACATTATCAAATATTTCAACAAATGACCATATATTTTGAATCCACTTCTTACATTTCCCCCCTAACGGAAGGGCTGTTAGGGGGGAAACGTAAGAAGCATAAGCGTCGGTCGTCACCCTTACGGGTTTCCTTCCTCCGCATATGAAGGGCATTTTCGTGGGCGGGTTCAGGGTGTCTGGTAGGCTTGATGTTTGGGTGATTTACCGATTTTTAATGTATCACCCTTGTAGAAAGTCATGTTTGGGGTGATGCGAGAAGTATGAGGGTCGGTCGCCTGTCTTTGCAGGCTTCCTTCCTCCGCATATGAACCCCTTTTATTTTTAGATCCACTTCTCATAGTTCCCTCAACGGAAGGTCTGTTAGGGGAACTATGAGAAGCATAAGTGTCGGTCGTCACCCTTACAGGCTTCCTTCTTCCGAATATGAAGGGCATTTTCGTGGACGTATATGTGAAGAAGTTTTATCTATTCCTTGCATATTACCCTTAATGGCTTAACGGAAAGCTTTCATTTAGGAGTGTTATAAGTTGGAAGAAACGTAGGATATACGCTAAAATAGAGGGTAGACATATTGAAGGAGTAGGGAAAGTGGATGGAACCATTAGAAGCTCGCGTTAGGCGCTTAGAATATTATATTGAATTGGCATTGGATGCAAATGGCGTACATAAGAAGCCTTTTTTTGAGATGGTGATTCAGCACGAGTTGGAAAAGGAAGAGGTAGCAGCTATTTATAAGTTGTGTGAAGAAGTTTATGAGCGATATGTACAGCAAAAAAAAGAAGGGCTTGTGAATTATATGCCGCTTCTTACGCATTTTGTTGGAATGTTGAACATAAAGTTACCCCCGCATCAAACCATTCAAGCTCTTTGGGAGCAAGGAATATATACTGATTTGATGAAGGAGTTATTTATGCTGTCATCTCAGGTTAAAGGTTAGGTGTAATTTCTTCTGTTTCGGTTTCTTGTTTGTCCTTTTTGATCAGTGTTCCATCTCGTTCTTCAAATTCGTTTTCAATGTTGGTAAATGACGTTTCAAAAATGTTCATGAAATCGTCACCGTATATTTTTCTGATAATTGACATTAATTCAATAAATTCTGGAAATTTACCATATAAAGATTTCAATGGAAGGGCGCCGCTGAAGATAGCGTTCTCTTTTGGATCATAGCTTTCCATTAGGGCAAGTAAAATTTCTTCGCCAGAAGGTGTCAATTCAATGTACGTGTTTCGTTTGTCGCTTTCTTTCTTTGAAAATTTGAGAAGACCACGTTCTTCAAGTTTCTTTGAAAAATTGAATGCTGTTGAAACGTGCATCACGCCAAATTTGGCAATTTCGGAAATCGACGCACCTCTTAAGTGATAGGCAATCCACAGAATATGATGCTCATTAATGTTCAAGTCATATGGTTTGATCCAATTTTGCCAATCCTTTTCTACCGTTTTCCATAAAGCTTTGCTTAATTGCGTAATCTTTTGGCTAAAAATTAGTGCTTCTCTTAAACTAAATTCTTGATCGTTTTTCCTCATCATTTCACCTGCTTTATTGTACTCTCATTTTTTTATATTGTTATCTTCTATTATGCCAATAAAATAAAAATTTATAAAGATATAAATTTACAAAATTTTTAAATTAAAAAGAAAGAAGACAAAATATCTTCTTTCTTTCCGGTTTTTATTCACTTTTTTGTGGTGATGGAAGTTCATTTTCAAGGGATGTAAGCGATTTTTCAATTTCCGTTATATGTTCCTGGATCGATTCCTGATGAGGCTTAATTTCTTTCTGCCAATTTTGTACGGATTTTGAAACATCTTTTGCAACATTTTTCACTATAGTATTTCCTTCCTTCACAGCTGTTGCAACGGAGTTTTTAACATCCACCGCTTGATTTTTAATATCCTTTGCTACGGTTGTAGCCGCATTTTTTTGCGTTTGAATCGTTAGTCTCGCTTCTTTTCCTGAGCGAGGGGCTGACAAGAGAGCACTTACTGCTCCAGCAACTCCACCAGCGACCATTCCAATTGTAAATAACTTTACTCTACTCATCTCATCACAGCTCCTAATTATAGTTTAAATATGCGATAGCTATGTATACTCTTGTACATATCTATGTAACTTACGCATAAAGTTTATAAAGTAGCATTTCGGTGGCCAAGTGGCCTGTTCACTTTTATTTTAATGAAAAAAGCACGTTCCTTCTATATATATGTAACCATTCACGACTTTGAATAAACAGTTTTACTGAAAAGAAGGTAGGGGAGAGTATCATGAATACATTTACGTTATTTTTATTTGTACTCGGCGTAGGTCTCGTTTTAGGTTCATTTCAGTCGTTTGTTTTAATGAAAAAGAGTGCTTCTTTTCCTCCAAAGCATGTGTTAAAGAAGAGAGTGTCTACCTTTGGTGTAAGTGGTGTTTCTGTCCTTCTTGTTGCCATCATTATTCACTATACCGTTGGGTAAAAAAGAAAGGCAAACACGTTAGTGTTTGCCTTAGTTTGTTTTACATTGCTGTTGTAACCATTTTTGTGCGTTTTACAATCGATGTAACGATTGGATAAATTACGATCATGACAATGACATTTACAACTGCAGTAGGTAATACCACTGCAACGATTAATGCCATAAATCCTCCAGGTAATCCTGCAAATGCAAGAGCGGTTCCTAGGAAAAGTCCACCAGAAATGATGGTGCCAAGGCCAGTTAGAATGGCCGCCTTTACAACAGAGTTGCGCATTTTGCGTACAACCACTACCATTGCTAAAAAGACAAAAGCTGTAATTGGTTTTTCAATTACGTTTGCTACTTGGCCTCCAGGGAAGCTTGTTGTTAAAGCAGAAATAATACCTGTCGTAATTCCAACTAGTAAAACGCTTTTTGCGTTAGGAAATAGCAAAATACCTACAAACATCATTGTTAATAACAAGTCTGGCTTCATTCCTAACAGTAGGGGTGGCATAATTGAATGCAGCACCGCACCAATCCCTACTAACAATGATAATGTAACTAATTCTTTTGCTCTCATAACTCATCTCTCCTCTTCTAAGCTACTCTCTTTTATTCACCAATGGTGCTCCTATGCCCATTGCGTAAATAGTTAATTTGTATTATAGCACATCCTCTTTTAAAGTAAAGAAGGGGATATTTGTAACATTATAGAAATCGTTTTCGGAACGTTTCCATAAAATTAGCAAGCGCCTGACACGCTTCTAATGGGACAGCGTTATACGCTGATGCACGGCATCCTCCGATTGAGCGATGTCCATTTAATCCAACAAAGCCAGCTTCTTTTGCTTGTGATAAAAACTCTTTTGTCAGTTCTTCAGACGGAAGAGTGAACGTGATGTTCATAAGAGAACGGCTCTCTTTTTCCGCATGAGGTCGGTAAAAATCAGGATAAGCTTCCATTTGGTTATAAATTAACGCAGCTTTTTCATGGTTTTTTTGCTCGATGCCCTCAAGACCACCTTGTGTTTTTACCCATTCCAGTACGAGTGAGAGCATATAAATACCGAACGTTGGTGGCGTATTGTACAGGGAGTTGCTTTTCACGTGGGTACGGTAATCAAGCATCGTTGGAAGCTGATCAGGAATACGGGCTAGCAATTCTTTCTTTAAAATAACAAGCGTGACGCCAGAAGGACCTAAGTTTTTCTGTGCACCGGCGTAAATCATGGAAAATTTACTCACATCAATCTTTTTGCTTAAAATATCACTCGACATATCAGCGATTAAATCGATACCGTCAAGTTCTGGATATTGATGCCACTGTGTGCCAAAGATCGTATTGTTTGATGTGATATGTAGATAGGAAAGGGTGTCTTTAGGTAAAATGATTTCATTTTGTTTCGGAATGGAACGATAATTATTTTCATCTGTAGTAGCAATAACCGCTGTTTTTCCAATTTTCTTCGCTTCTTTTAGTGCTTTTTCAGACCAGCTACCTGTTAAAACATAGCCAGCTGTTTGATCCGCAGCTAAAAAGTTCATCGGAATCATAGAAAACTGCAGGCTCGCTCCGCCTTGAAGAAAGAGGATTTCGTAATTTTCAGGAATATCAAGGAGTTCACGAAGATTCTGTTGCGCGTTTAACAGAATTTCTTCAAACTCGCCGCTTCGGTGAGACAGTTCCATCACAGACATACCTGTCTGGTGATAATTAATAAATTCTTTCTGAGCTTTCTCAAGTACTTCTAGGGGAAGGGCGGATGGACCGGCGTTAAAATTGTACGTTCGTTGCATGCAAAATGAACCTCCTAAAGTAAAAAAAGAATATCTCTATACTACCACGTAAAAAAAAAATTCCAAGTGTGTTTTTGGAATTTTCGAAATAACTAGAATTTATTTTCTGTCCATAAAAATACCGGGTATATGGCCGGGGTTTATTCGATTATTTGCAGTCCGAGAAGCCGGGCAAAGCCAATGGCCTGGTGAGGAGAAACTTGGCATCCTTTTAAGTTCTCAATGGAGACGTGAAGCTGTTCAAACATACAAGTGCTAATATCAATGCCATTCAGCTTCGTTTCGGAAAAATCTGCATCGTCTAGATCACTTTGATAAAACGTTGCTTTTTTTAAGAGACAGTCAAAGAAGTTTGCGCTTCTGAGCATAGACGTCATAAAATTTACCTGCTTCACACTAGCATCCGTGAACGCACTTAGCTTTAAATCACAGTTTTCAAATACAACGTTACCTA
This sequence comes from Priestia koreensis, assembly GCF_022646885.1. GTDB lineage: Bacteria > Bacillota > Bacilli > Bacillales > Bacillaceae_H > Bacillus_AG > Bacillus_AG koreensis_A. The sequence goes on from NZ_CP061868.1 coordinate 657,106, forward strand.
AACTCCCTTTAGAGAAATCAACGCCCAAAAGCTTGCAGTCCTTGAATGCAACACGGTGAATAATTCCTTCTGTTAGCGTAGAGTTGGATAGGTTGCAGTTTTCGAAAATTACGTCCGTTAAATCAATTTTGTGAAAATCACAATTTAAAAACGAAACGTTTTTGAAGATAATTTTTGAAAAAATAGCACGTTCGAACACTTCGTTGTTAAGTTCAACATCTGATACAAGGCCGTTAATGAGCTGATAGTCCTCTTCATAATACATGTCATGGAAATTTAGTTTCTCAAGGTTTGCCGGAATTTTAGGGGACTCTAACTTTTGAATCGTTTTCATCGTATATGACTCCTTTTTAAGCGATCTTACTTATACTGTATAGAAAATAAAATTCTCTTATAAGACTTTATTTCTAAAAAAAAGTATGTACAAGCAATGTCACAAAGGCATAAAAAAAGAAGCGCAGGTGCTGCGCTTCTTTTGTACACATTATAGGTTTGCAGCAATACCATCTGCGATTTCTTTTAATTGCTCAGGTGTATACTCGCTTGTGTTGGTTTTCCATACAGCACCAAAACCGTCGCCTTCACCGTAGCGAGGAATGAGGTGCATATGATAATGGAAGACAGATTGTCCTGCTTTTTCACCGTTGTTATTCAAGGTGTTAAGACCGATTGGATTATACGTCTTTTTAATTGCTTGAGCAATGGATGGAACGACTTCAAATACGTTACGCGCAATTTCTGGAGTTAGCTCGTATACGTCTTTTTTATGTATTTTAGGAATAACGAGGGTATGTCCCTTTGTTACTTGGCTAATATCTAAAAAGGCAATTACGTGTTCATTTTCAAATACTTTAGAAGCAGGAATTTCTCCGTTAATAATTTTGCAGAAAATGCAATTTTCATCATGAGTACTCATTACATTCATCCTTTCTACGATTCAAATTATGTTTATTTTACCATAATGTCGTAGAGATAAGAAAATAGAAAAGCGGAGTGCGATCGTAGGACGCACCCCGCTTTGGAAAAGAAGAAGGGAAGAAAAAGTTAGTTGTCAACACTCAACGTTGCTTTTAGGAACACCTCATTTGCAATTTAACATGCTTTCATAAATGTTATGTGTTATCAACAAATTGTCTTTAACAAGCACCTCATTTAACAGCAATATTTAAATGCCGTAATACTGAAACAATAGGACCTCGATATTTGCATATACTGGTCTTTAACAAACACCTCATTTAATTATAAAATGATTTACAGTTTGTTTACGCTACAGTTCAATGACTACGTTCATGATTACCATCCCCTTAATACAATCGTGGGCAAACTTTTTATTAATGGTATCTGCATCAAAGGATGCAAACGTGATTAACAAAAGTGACTGCTCGTTAACACTGTTTTGTCATCCCCTCTTCACTATATAGAATGTCCGCTTTAGCCAAAGATTATATATGGTAAAATAATGAAATTTTAGTACACTAAGATAAACAGGGATTGTTCACGATATGTGACGAGTTGTTGATGTATGAAATGAACTTTGCATCGAAGACATGGTAAAATACGTATAACATGTTGTGTGGAAAAGGAGACAGATATGAATAAGTTATTACAAGTAACGAACTTAACTGGGGGATATACGAAAAATCCTGTATTAAAAGATGTATCGTTTGAAGTAAACAGCGGAGAGCTTGTTGGATTAATTGGTCTCAACGGAGCTGGAAAAAGTACGTCCATCAAACACATTATTGGTCTAATGGAACCAAAAAAGGGCCAAATCGCCATTAACGGAAAAACGTTTCAACAAGATACAACGGCCTACCGATCACAATTTACATACATTCCGGAAACGCCTATTTTATACGATGAACTAACGCTTCAGGAACATTTGGATTTAACGGCTATGGCGTACAATGTGGATCGTAGCGTCATGAAGGAGCGATTGCCGAAGTTATTGAAAGAATTTCGAATGGATAAAAAGCTAAAATGGTTTCCCGCTCATTTTTCCAAAGGAATGAAACAAAAGGTAATGATTATGTGTGCCTTTTTAGTAGAGCCTTCTCTTTACATCATCGACGAACCGTTTCTAGGACTTGATCCGCTAGGGATTCAATCACTGTTAGACTTGATGACGGATATGAAGCGCCAGGGAGCCGGCATCTTAATGTCGACGCACATTTTGGCAACGGCCGAGCGTTATTGTGATAAATTTATTATTTTGCATAACGGAGAAGTGCGTGCCAAAGGAACGTTAGGTGATTTGCAGAGAGAATTTAATCTTCCCAATGCCACGTTAGATGAAATTTACATCGAGCTGACAAAGGAAGAAGCGTATGAATAATGTAAATGAACTTTGGAGCAAACGATTTAAAGAATATAACAACGAAACGAAGCGCTATTTAAAATACATGCTTAATGATCACTTAAAGTTTGTGCTTATTTTCGCTATTGGTGGAGGAGCGTATTATTATCAGCAGTGGCTCGCTACGCTTTCAAGCAGCTTCCGCGGAGAGTGGATTATTGCTTTGCTGCTTGGTTTGATTGTGACTAGAAGCCCGATCGCAACGTTTTTTAAACAGCCAGACCTGGTGTTTTTATTGCCAATGGAAGAAAAATTAAAGACGTATTTTCGTAAATCGGCTACAGCGAGCTTTGTTTTGCAGCTATATAGCATTATTATCGGCGTGGCGGTCCTTTCGCCTCTTTATATGAAAATGACGGGCAATTCTTTTAACGCAATTCTTTTATTATTTGTGCTGATGTTGGTCATAAAAGCATTAAATATGTCCATGCAGTGGAGCAGTAATTATTTTCAAGAGCCTTCAAGTAGATGGGTGGATCTCATTGTCCGCTTTATGCTAAACATGGCGTTTATTTATCTATTTGTATTAAACGCATATCCGCTGTTTATTGTAGCAGTTGGGGTATTGCTTGTAGCGTTAACCGCTTATTACCGCGCGCTAACAAAGAAAAAGCCACTGCCGTGGGAACAGCTGATCGAGCTTGAAGAACGCCGCGTGCGCTTTTTCTATCGAATGGCAAATATGTTCACCGATGTACCTCACGTAAAAGAGCGGGTAAAAAGACGGAAATATCTTGATGTGTTTTTATCAAATATTCCGTTTGCTGCATCAGCTTCATATCGTTATTTGTATACGCGCTCTTTTCTTCGTGCCGGGGACTATTTAGGATTGTTTCTTCGTCTGAGCGTCATTGGCATTGCACTTGGCTGGTTCATTCCATTTCTATATGGAAAGATTATCGTTACGATTTTATTTGTTTATCTCACAGGCTTTCAGCTTATGACCATGTGGAAACAGTATGATTTAAAGCTATGGACAAGGCTGTACCCAGTTAGTAGTGACGTTCGTCTTCGTTCGTTTCTACAATTATTAAAGGGGATCTTACTTCTTCAAACAGTTGTTTTATCACTTGTTCTTTTATTTACGAACGTAATGGCTGCAATCATTACCTTAGTGATTGGCGTTTTATTTAGCATCGTATTCGTCAATACTTACGTAAAAAGAAGAGTTCAGTTTAAGTGATCTCATAAAGGAGTGGGAAAGATGCTTTCATATGAACAGAGAGCACTAAAGGATGCCGAGAATTGGCAGGATCAATGGCTAAAAAGAGCCTCCATCACGCAGCGCATGGCCAAAAAAGTACAAGATCAAATTAATAACCGAATTCCAGTTAAAGTTCATCAGGTCGTCACGGAAAGCATTAAAAAGATGGTCGAAGCCACTGTTATGGGTTCAAACTTCACGACTAAGCAGAAAGATGTTCGTGACTTAAGCTTTGAGGCGAAAGAAGAGCTGGTCGTGAAGGTGATGGATAAGTATAAAAAAATAGCAGCAGTTGAAGGTGCAGGGACAGGTGCTGGTGGCATCATGTGGGGGCTTGCAGACTTCCCGCTGTTATTATCCATTAAAATGAAATGCTTGTTTGAAATCGCAACCCTTTACGGGATGGATATTAAGCGTACAGAAGAGCGGGTATTTTTACTTTATATTTTTCACCTCGCTTTTTGCAGTCACGATGAGCGTGAAAAAATTATGAACATCCTTGAAACGTTTGAACATCATAAAAAAGAAATGGCGACAATTGATTGGCGAACGTTTCAGCAGGAATATCGTGACTACATTGACCTGGTCAAACTTCTTCAGCTCGTGCCAGGGATTGGTGCGGCTGTCGGTGCCTATGCGAACTATAATCTTCTCGATCATCTAGGTGAAGTTGCGATGAACGTTTATCGATTACGATTATTGAAAAAGTAGTGGTGTCATTTAAGAGTTAGCTCATTGTAGCTAACTCTTTTTGTATGTTTCAAGAAAGAGGAGATGGATGCAGTTCATAAATATAACGGTACCTTTAGAGTTCAAAGAAAATCCCGACCATGAGAGGCCGGGATTTTTGTTTTGGTTACTTTGCTACTTTTTCATTCACAGTCTTTTCGTTTGTTAAATATTCACATGTTGCTTTTCCTAAAACCTTTGCTGCAATGAGCATAGCGTTTTCATCAAAATTGAATTTTGGGTGATGATGTGGATAAGCATATTCAGTTTCAGGTGCTTTGGCTCCAGTGAAGAAGAATGCTCCTTTTACTTTTTCAAGGTAGTATGCAAAGTCTTCAGCACCCATTTCAGGATCAATTTCTTCCACAGTTGTTACCTCGCTTACGCTTTTCGCTGTATCGACGACAAACTGCATTTCCTGCTCGTGATTCACAACAGGAGGGTACCCGCGGTGGAACGTATAATCATAGTCTACGTCAGAAGCAAGCGTTACCCCTTTAATAATTCGTTCAATATCCTCCGCGATCGTTTGACGAACGCTTTCTTTAAAGGTGCGAACGGTTCCCTTTAGAGCAGCCTGGTCAGCGATTACGTTAAAGGCATTATCTGAAACGAAAGAACCAATGGATAAAACCGCCGCATCAATTGGATTTACGTGGCGACTTACAATTTGCTGAAGGTTCGTCACGAGCTGAGAAGCAACTAAAATCGAATCTTTACATTTATGAGGCTGTGCACCGTGACCGCCTGCTCCTTTGATCGTTAGTTCAAAACGATCTGCTGCAGCCATAAATGGCCCGACACGATACTGAATGGTTCCCGTTGGTGCTGTTGCCCACAGGTGAGTACCGAAAATAACATCCACGCCATCTAGACAGCCGTCTTCAATCATCGGTTTTGCCCCGCCTGGTGTAAGCTCTTCGGCATGCTGATGAATCAGTACAACGTTTCCATGAAGCGAATCACGCATCTCATGTAACACCTTTCCAAGTACCAACAGAGTAGCCGTATGTCCATCATGACCACAGGCATGCATAACGCCAGGAACCGTTGATTTGTAAGGAAGATCGTTGTCTTCATGAATTTGCAGGGCATCAAAATCGGCTCGTAGCGCAACAGTTTGCCCAGGCTGTGCGCCTTTAATCGTAGCGACGATACCATTTCCACCCACATTTGTACGAATATCTACACCTAATTCTTCATAAAAAGCGGCAATATAAGCAGCTGTTTTATGTTCGTGAAAGGATAATTCGGGATGTTGATGAAGGTAGCGGCGAATGTCCACCATCTCAGGATAAGCAGATTCTAACTTAGTAAATAGCTGTTCAATCATTTTTATAACTCCCTTTCTTCGTATGTATAAAATTATTTGATATTTCTAATTATTATAACATTTCAGAGTGTTGATCGTTAAATAACTTGATTTTAGGAATTTGGTAGGTCTTAATAACTATACTGAAAATTCTTTTAATCAAAAAAACCTAGAAAATATCCAGGTTCTGTCGATAAAGTGTTTGTAGCCTAAAAATAGAAAGACAAAAGGTGGAAACACCTTGTATAAATATTGTAGAAAAATCATATCGAAAAAGGCAAACTTATTGAAAAATAAGGACGCAAAGCTACGGGCCTAATGTTTAAAAAACGATGGTAGCCGAGTTACCGAAAGGACTTTCTAAAAAGTTGGATCGCGTGCGCAGATGACAGCACTTTTCAATGAATGACATCATAGAAAAGCGCGTAGCTCTCTGTTGGCTTTGAGTCCCGTTGTCTTTTACCTCGTTACTTTCTACAAAAGTAGCTTCGTAGATGAGTGTTAAAAGAAAGGGCGTATCTTATGATTATTATGAATGAAAAAATTGTTTCTCCATTATTAAGAGAAACAATTAATGACTTAAACCTTACTGTTGTAAAGGAAGGAAAGGATGCACAATCGTTCTTCTCAGAGGAGATGAACGAGACCAAAATGCTGACAAATTCGGAAAGTTGTTTAACCGTCTTAGAAAAATATCAACCATCTAGCAAAGCATATGAGTGGTCTAAACTATTAAAGGATAAAGGAGAGCTGCGAACAATTTTATCCAAAATGTATCCTGATTATTTTTACCGTGTTGTAAAAATGACCGATCTGTTTGATATTTCGCCTGTTCACCTGTCATTCCCTTTAGTACTAAAGCCTACAATGGGCTATTCAAGCGTAGGGGTATATAAAGTGAAATCAGCCGATCAGTGGGAGGAATCCGTCGAGAAACTGAACGTGGAATTAATGTTGTCGAAAAACGTGCACAACTCAACAGTGATTAATGGTGAACAAATACTTATTGAAGAGTGGATTCAGGGCGAGGAATATGCGATTGACGGATATTACGATGAGCATGGGAATCCCGTAATTTTAAATATGTTTAAGCGCATGTTTAAGGATGAGTATGATACATCTGATCGTATATATTTTACGTCCAAAGAAGTGATTGAAGAAATCTATGACGATACCATTGCGTTTATGGAAAAGCTTCAAACTGTTGTTCCTCTTCACAATTATCCCGTTCATTTCGAAGTGAAAAAGCAGGGGAATAAAGTGATTCCGATTGAAATTAACCCACTTCGCTTTGCAGGCGCAGGTACTACTGATTTAGGGATGTATGCCTATGGAAGTAATGTGTACAAGCATTACTTTATGGGAACGAGCCCGAATTGGAACGAAATTTGTGAAGGTATGGATGATTCCATTTATAGTTTTAGCTGTGCAGAGATTCCAATGGAAATCGTACGCCAAAACATCGAGTATATCGATCACCAGCAGTTCAAACAGCAGTTCCAAACGATTTTAGAGTATCGTGAACTAAATGTTGTAGATGATCGTACCTTTGCTATTGTCTTTTTTAAGAGTACAAACCTTGAAGAAAACAAAGCCATTTTAAATTTAGATTTATCATTGTTTATTCATCATAAAGAAGCGAATGTATTAATAGATAAAGAGGGAATTTCATGAGCAGATTAAAAAAAACAAAATCCTTGAAGTCACAGCTTATTTTTAGTTTTTTAATCCCTTTTTTAATTTTTTCAATTGTGGTAGGGATCTTTTTAGTTGGAGTTATGAACAGTATTTTGAATAATCAAGTGCTCTCACAGTTTGATAATCGTCTTCACGAAAACGGATCAGCGCTTGCAGAGGGTATTGATAATGATTTGATTCAGAATACAATCGACTCACCTGATGAGTACGGAAAAGAATTAGAGCAGTATTTAAATGATTTTCTTAAGGGTCGAAAGGGGATTCAGTACATATATGTATTAGCGCGGAAAGATAATCAAGATGTTATTGTTGCGCTAAACGGAAGCAACGATTATATGACGACATCTCCTTTTACACCGGAACAACGAAAGGCGTACGAAGAGAATAAGAGTGTACTAAGCTCGATTTACAAGGATAAGTGGGGCGTACATAAATCTTTCTTCATGCCTGTAAAAGGTACGGATAGCATTATTGGAATTGATATGGATGCAAGTTTTGTTGATACATTGCAAAAGCGAATTATCATTTACCCGCTCATTTTCTTAATGTCAGCAGCCATTCTAGGAACGATTGTGGCAATTGTAATTGGAACGAAAATTTCCAACCCGATTCGAAGCCTAGTTACCTTTACGAAAACAATTGCTTCTGGCAATCTGCGCAAGTCAGTAAAAGTGAAGCGGAACGATGAAATCGGAGAACTGGCAGAAAGCTTTGAGGATATGCGCTTAAGCCTATCTGATATTATTAACGATGTCCGTATAAACACGAAAACGATTAACGAGACGAGTGAGCATTTAGTTGGCTCATTTGAGGAGCTAACACAGGCTTCAGAGCAGATCGTAGTGGGGACAAGCGGAGAAGCTACGGGAGCAGAGGAAAGAGCGAAGCATACCGAAACGATCGCGCATATGATCGGAGAGATGTCAAAAGCCATTGAGAATATGGACAATCAAACAAAGCAAATTAAAGAATTTGCAAATGACACAAGTAAACTCTCCCAAACAGGATCTGAGCAAGTGGTAGTCATTGCAGATCAAATTAATAAGATCAAACATAATGGAATGACGACAAAAGATAATTTGTTTAATTTAAATGAAAAGCTCGAACATATTAACGTTATTATTGATTTAATCCGAGACATCGCGGCACAAACGAATCTGTTATCGCTGAATGCGTCTATTGAAGCGGCACGTGCAGGAGAAGCCGGTAAGGGGTTCTCTGTTGTCGCACAGGAAATTCAAAAGCTAGCTAATCAAACGGCTTCGTCGATTGCGGATATTTCAACGACAATTACGGATATCCATACACAAACGAACAAAGTACTAGAATTAAATCATCAAGACTTAGAAGATATTATAAAAGGCGTGGAAATTATTGAAGAGAATGGCAAGCTATTCAAAGCCATTTTTACGTCAGTTGAAAAACTGAAAGATCGCTCTGAAAATATATTTGCAAGCGCACAAGACATTTCAAAGTCATCCGATAAAACACTTGCTTCGATTCAAGAAATTGCTGCGATCTCAGAGCAAAGTGTAGCAATCACACAAGAAATTGCCGCCGCAGCAACAGAACAAAACAGCACGGTTGAAGCACTACAAAGACAAAACGAACGACTACGAGAAGTAGCTGAACTACTAGAGCAAAAAGTGAGCCGCTTTGAAACGAATATGGATGAATAAAGACAAGCACAGCGCTCGCTGTGCTTGTTTGGTTAGATCAGAAACATCGCGACAACCGTGGTCACGGCCAATCCGACTACGACAGGAACTAAATTTCGTCGTGCTAGCTCAAACGGATCGACGCCGCAGATAGCAGCAGCTGGGATGAGTGCCCAAGGGATGAGGGTCCCGCCACCGACCCATATTGCTGCAATTTGCCCAAGAGCGGTAAGCGTAGCGGCTCCTGACCCGATCGCTGTCGCAAACAGGTGAGCAATTGAGCCAGCGAGTGAAATACCAGAAAACCCTGAGCCGTCTAGCCCCGTGATTGCGCCGACCGTTGTTAAGGTAATAGCGCTAACAGGCTGATTCAGGGGAACAACGCTTGAGAGGGCGACGCCCAGGTCGTTGACAATGCCGTGTGAGCCTTTTGGTAAATAGTTTCCGATAATCGCTTGAAAGCCGGAATCACCCAAGTAGAAAAAGGCGGCAATAGGAATAACGGGTCCAAATACTTTAAAGCCAAACTGAAAACCTTCTATTAAATAATTTGTCGTTTCTTCAAGCCCGCGATTTTTATGTGTGAGAAGCGAGATTAAGATGAGGATGAAGATAGAGGTACCACCAATAAGTGCGGTTGCGTCTCCGCCTTGAAGGTGGAAAAGAGACATTGCCACGATATCGAGCGCAAAGCAGATCGGAATAACGACGGCCATCGTGCGTTTTAACGCAGGTGATAATAAGCTTTCTTTTTCAGATGAGGATTGAATTGTAACGGTTGAGGAGGCGAGCTTTCCATTTTTTAAATCTCGCATGAGAAGCACAAACGCGGTAACGGTTGTGACAACCCCCATAACAATGACGAGTGGAATACTTGCATGAATAACATCACCAACAGGTAACCCAGCTGCATCAGCGGTAAGCTTTGGTGCGGCCTGTATAACAAAGTCTCCTGACAGCGCAATGCCGTGTCCGAATAAGTTCATCGCCATCGCTACACCTAAAGCAGGCAGTCCTGCACGAATCGCTACAGGCAGTAACACGGCACCAAGAAGTGCAACAGCAGGAGAAGGCCAGAAAAACCAGGAGATCACCATCATCAGAATACCGATGATCCAATACGCAAGGGCAGGAGATTTAATTAACCGTGCAAATGGGGCAATCATCACATCGTTAATGCCTGTTTTCGTAATGACATTACTCATCGCAACGATAATAGAAATCACGAGAATGGTCGGAAGCAGCTCTCTGATGGCGTAAATAAAGCTATTAAAAATTCCGCTGACGCTTCCTGTGAACGAATGAGTGGCGACAATTCCAAGTAAAAAAATGCCGACGATACAAAGAATGGTTGTATCGCGTCTTTTGATCATAAAACCGATGATGAGAACAATGAACGCAACATATATCCAGTGAAGAGCGGTAAGCTCGATCAACATAAAAAATTCCTCCTAAACAGGGCATCTGTACCGTATAGCATATGAATAATAGCTATCGGTTGGAGCCTGTTTCAATAGGAGGAATTTTTCGTTAGTTAACGGCGTGGTACGACGTTACGTATGATGGGCGCGGGAAGATATTTTCCTGTTGATCAATGCCTTCTGACGTGCCGCGCTTTTTGTGTGCTTGCCCGTAAGCATTTGAGCTTTGCCAGTTAGAAAAGTCTTTTTCACTGTTCCAAAGTGTTAAAATAACGTATGTATCCGTATCAAGAGGTCTCAAAACGCGAATAGCACCGAATCCTGGCTCGCTTTCAATAAGTCCAGCGCGCTTGCTAAACCGATGTTCGAACAATGAGCGACCTTCATCTGATACCGGAATGTTGTTGAGGACCGCGAACGTGCCGTTTTGTAGCGATCCAACGCTATCAAGCACTTCGTATTCGTGACCTTCATGGAAAAAGCGTTCCTCTTCTGTTTCGTGCAGAAGAATGGCTTTATCAGAGTCCTCTTCTAAAAGGCGTAACTCCTGTCCATTGTGTTCATCTACTACCTTTTGTAAATAGTCAGTTGTTCCAAACGTTAAGTAAAGATTCATTAATCATCCCTCTTTTCGTATTTATCACTATATGATAGTTTACCACTGCATACATTTTCCAAAACTATTTCATACTAAAATTATAATAAGTAAACCAAAAAAATACAAAAAATCCATGTTCTCCTTTACTATAAGGGAAGGGGGATAAACGTATTCATGAAGAACATTTAGAAAAGAGGTGGCTGCATGTACAAAAAAGTAATTCTCATTATTGCTGCCTTACTTTGTGTCATTGTGTTAGGAATTGTAGGGTATATCTCCATTTTGCTACTTGGAGATTATGTTATTGATGATAAGAAGTTTGTCATGAACTCAGCAACAACACTAGTAGATGAAAATGGAGCGGAGATTACAAAACTGTACGTAGAGAACCGTGAGATTGTGCCGATTAAAAAAATTCCAAAGCACGTCCAAGAGGCGTTTGTAGCGGTTGAGGACCGACGCTTTTATGACCATCACGGGATTGACGTGAAATCAATTTCTCGAGCGCTTTACCGAGACGTTTTATCAGGAGGAAAGGCAGAGGGTGGGAGTACACTTACTCAGCAACTTGCGAAAAACGTCTTTTTGACCAATGATAAAACGATTATGCGAAAGGTAAAGGAAGTTGTCATTGCGATTAATTTAGAGAAGCGATACACGAAGAAACAAATTTTGGAGATGTACTTAAATCAAATTTATTTTGGACACGGTGCCTATGGAATTCAAGCGGCATCAAAGCTTTATTTTAATAAAGACGTATCAGAGCTAACAACAGAGCAAGGAGCCTTACTGGCGGCACTGCCAAAAGCACCTTCTCAATATTCACCGATTCTCCATCCAGAGAAAAGTCTAGAACGAAGAAACGTCGTGCTTGATTTGATGGGGAAAACCCATGATTTAACTCCTGAACAAGTGGTTCGTATGCAAGGAAAAACGCTGAGCTTAGATGTTCAGCAGGAAGCAAAGAAAAAGGACTATCTTACATACATTGATATGGTAATGGAAGAAGCAAGAACGAAGTATCACCTTTCAAGCGAAGAGCTGTTAAGAGGGGGCTATACCATTACAGTGCCAATGAATAAAGACATCCAATCTGCTGCATATGAGCTATTTCAAGACCCAGCATACTTTTCAGGAACCGATGATGGTGTACAAGGTGCGTTTGTGATGATGGACGAAAAAACGGGTGGCATTCGATCCGTGATGGGCGGGCGTGATTATGTACAAAAAGGGTTAAACCGAGTGAAAATAAAACGTCAGCCGGGTTCTACAATCAAGCCGCTAGCCGTATATGGACCTGCTTTACAGGAGAAAAAATATCGTCCTTATTCCTTATTATTAGACAAGTACACGTCTATTAAAGGATATTCTCCTCATAACGTCGATGGACAGTATGATGGCAAGGTAAGCATGTATGATGCCATTCGTGAGTCCAAGAACATACCAGCTGTATGGACGCTTAATAAAATTGGTATTTCAAACGGAAAAGAGTACTTAAATAAGCTAGATATGCCTATTGATGATAAGGGTCTGTCTATCGCTCTAGGTGGACTCACAGACGGATTTACGCCTCTGCAGATGGTTGCTGCTTATCGTACCTTTGCTCATGATGGTGAGCGCATTGAACCACATTTTATCGATGAGATTAAGGATCGTAGTGGTGAAGTAATTGCGAAACCTTCATTAAAAGAAACGAAGGTATTCTCAAAGCAAACCGCTTGGAACATGACTCGTATGTTAGAGGGAGTCGTCCGAGATGGAACGGCCTCTGGTGGAACCTTTGACGGTGCTCTAGCAGGGAAGACGGGCTCGACGTCTTACACGAATGTAAAAGGGGCGACAAAGGATGCTTGGTTCGTTGGCTACACTCCAGATTTAGTAGGAGCCCTGTGGATGGGATATGATAAAACGGATCAAGATCATTACTTAACAAAGGGAAGTTCCTATCCAACTCGTTTGTTTAAGAAAATTTTAACGGACTCAAAAGTAGATACAGCAACTAAATTTAAGAAGCCTAAGGGTGTAAAAGATTTAGCTGAGCCAATTCGAGTGAAAGAAATTGATGATCTTTCTTCAGAAGTGACCTTCTCGGCTTTTGGACTGTTCACTAATGAATTGACGTGGACACCAGCAGAGGATAAGAGAGTTACCTACTATATCTATGAGAAAAAGGACGGAAAAAAAGCAAAACGTATAGGAGAGGTAACTGGAAAAGGGCGCTATGAAGTGAAGAATGTTCATGTTCTTAATCCACCGTCTTATTATGTTGTTCCATATAATAAGCAAACGAAGCAAAAGGCTAAGAAGTCAAATGTGGTGCAAGCGTCTATATAATGAAGAATTACTGCGTGTGGATGATACGAGAAACCACTTAAACGAATAAAAAAAGTGGTTTCTCACGTCTTTACACAGGTCATTTTTATCGTTTGAAATGGTTCGAAAAGAAAAATCCTTCGTCAATTTTTTGACAGTTTGACTCATGCTCTATACAACAACTTTCAGAAAGGGTATAGTTTCATTAGAAAACAATTCCTTTTTAATAACGAGTATAAAGTAAGTGGATGGAGAAAGGTGGACGTCATGAATCAGAGAAATTTCAATGAAACGTTTTTACAGGCATGTAGAGGGGAAAAAGCGGATCATGTTCCTGTTTGGTACATGAGACAAGCTGGAAGATCACAGCCTGAATATCGTGCATTAAAAGAAAAGTATTCACTATTTGAAATTACGCATCAGCCAGAGTTATGTGCATATGTTACGCGATTGCCAGTAGAGCACTACAACGTGGATGCTGCCGTTTTATATAAAGACATTATGTCTCCTCTTCCCGCAATCGGAGTGGACGTTGAGATCAAATCAGGAATCGGTCCTGTTATCTCAAATCCAATTCGATCTGCGAGCGATGTCGAGAAGTTAGGTGAAATTACGCCAGAAGAAGATGTTCCGTATGTATTAGAAACGATTAAGCTGTTAACGCAAGAGCAGCTCAACGTGCCGCTCATCGGTTTTGCCGGAGCTCCTTTTACCGTTGCGAGCTACATGATTGAAGGAGGTCCTTCAAAAAATTACACGAAGACAAAAGGTCTAATGTACTCCGATCCAAAGGCATGGTTTGCACTTATGGATAAGCTTGCAGATATGACGATTCGCTATGTAGGAGCACAGGTAGATGCAGGAGCAAAAGTCATTCAAATTTTTGATTCATGGGTAGGAGCGTTAAACGTAGCGGATTATCGTCACTTTATTAAGCCAGTGATGAATCGCATTTTTACAGAGCTTAAGAAGAAGAATGTTCCACTTATCATGTTTGGTGTAGGTGCAAGTCATTTGGCTATGGAATGGCATGACCTTCCTATCGATGTTGTCGGATTAGATTGGCGCTTACCAATCCTAGAAGCACGAGAAAAAGGAATCACGAAAACGGTTCAAGGGAATTTAGATCCTGCTCTTCTGCTTGCTCCTTGGGATGTGTTAGAAGCAAAAGCAAAAGAAGTGCTTGATCAAGGAATGCAAAATCCTGGATACATATTTAATTTAGGTCACGGTGTCTTCCCTCAGGTTAATCCGGAAACATTAAAGCGCTTGACAGCGTTTGTACACGAATATTCTGCAAATAGACACTAAATTGTCAGAAGTTGTGAGAAGTTTATTTTTTGAATTTGGTACTCCCTTGATGCAAAATAAGAGTATCTGAACCGAAAGAATGGAAATCGAGGTGTTTGAATAGTTATGGTTATGCGTAAAAAGAAAATGGGCCTGCTTGTAATGGCGTACGGTACGCCGTATAAAGAAGAAGATATTGAACGGTACTACACGCACATTCGTCGCGGTCGTAAGCCATCAGACGAGGCGTTAGAAGATTTACGAAGCCGATACGAAGCGATTGGCGGTATTTCACCTCTAGCGAAAATCACGCTTGAGCAAGCCACAAAATTAGAGAAAAGCTTAAATGAAGCGCAAGATGATATTGAGTTTACAATGTACTTAGGCTTAAAGCATATTGAACCGTTTGTTGAGGATGCGGTTCAGCAAATGGTAGATGATGGTATTACAGAAGCAGTTAGCTTAGTACTAGCGCCCCATTACTCAACATTTAGCATTAAATCATATAATGGGCGAGCACAAGAAATGGCTGATAAGCTTGGTGGTCCAGTGATTCATTCCATTGACAGCTGGTATCAAGAGCCTGCGTTCATCAACTATTGGTCAACGCGTGTACGCGATATTTTTGAGGGAATGAGTGAGGAAGAACGTCAAAAAGCAGTGCTGATTGTTTCTGCTCACAGTCTACCAGAGAAAATAATTGCTCAAGGCGATCCGTATCCACAACAGCTCGAAGAAACAGCAGACATGATTGCGGAAGCGGCAGGAGTGAAGCACTATGCGGTAGGGTGGCAAAGTGCTGGAAATACCCCTGAACCATGGATCGGACCAGATGTGCAAGATCTAACGAGAGATTTACACGAAGAGCATGGCTACACATCATTCGTTTATACGCCGGTTGGCTTTGTAGCAGAGCATTTAGAAGTACTGTATGACAATGACTATGAATGCAAAGTCGTAACAGATGAGATTGGTGCTAACTATTATCGTCCTGAAATGCCAAACGCACAGGATGAATTTATTGATTGCTTAACAACGGTCGTCATTCGTAAAATTCGTTCTATTGATTGATTAGAGCGTGTCTTGCGCAGCTTGCTGTGCAGGGCACGTTTTTTTATTTGAAATAATTTTGTTTTCTTTTAAAAAATAGAGGAAAAATAATTGTGTAATCGGGCCAATGTATGATATATTTGTTTCTGTACTAATTGACCGAATCATTATTTCAGTCAGAAAGCAGGGGAATCGGTGTGGCAATTAACCGTAAACAAGCGATTATCGATGCAGCAACGAAATCATTTTCTCTATTCGGATACAAAGCAACAACCATGGATCAAGTAGCCAAACTTGCTTTGGTTGGTAAAGGAACGATCTATACATTTTTTAAAAATAAGGAAGAATTGTTTGATGAAATTGTGTCAACTATGATTGCAGAAATGAAAATTTCGGCTGAAGATGCCATCGTAAAAGAGCATTCGTTCTTTGAAAATGCTCATGATGCGCTCCACAATATTCTAGAGTTTCGTAAACAGCACCAGCTCATGATTAAATTAACGCAAGAAAACCAAGAGATGGGTACACCAGCTGTTCAAGAGGTTTTAGAGAGGGTAGAAAGCGAAATTCTTTGTTACATAAAAGAAAAAATTGAGCTTGCCATCGAGAAACAGGAAATTCGCGAATGCAATCCGGAATTGACCGCTTTTTTACTTATTAAAATGTATATTTCGCTTGTGTTTGGTTGGGAAAAAAATCATCCACCACTATCAAAGGAAGAAATTGCTCAAATTATTGAGCAATATTTCTTAAAAGGGTTGTCAAATTAGATAATCCTTTATTTTATACCGACAAGTGACCATATGGTGAAAGTAGTCATTTGTCCAATTCAAACATAGAAGAAGGAGGATAACATGCGCAAATCATCATTACTTGGAGAATTTGCCGCTATCGTAAAAAATAAAAAATTATTGATTGCGATTACTGCTATTTTATTTATTCCACTTTTGTATAGCGGCGTGTATTTATGGGCGTTTTTAGATCCATACTCTCGTGTGGATGATCTACCGGTAGCTGTTGTCAACAATGACGTAGGAACAGTCTACAATGATAAAAAAACGCACATCGGACAGGATTTAGTTGATGATCTGAAGAAGAATGACAGCTTTAACTGGAAGTTTGTTGATGAGGCAACAGCAAAAAGAGGATTAGAAAATCAAGATTATTACATGATGATTGAGATTCCAAAAGACTTTTCGAAAAATGCGACAACGCTTCAACAGGACGATCCAAAACATCTTCAGCTCGTTTACACAGCTAATGAAGGATCAAACTATGTATCCTCTCAAATTGGGACAAAAGGCGTAGAGAAAATAAAAAATGAAGTATCGAAAAAAGTAACTGAAAACTATGCCGAAGAAATGTTTGATAATGTTAAGGAAGTTTCCAAAGGACTAGCTGATGCCGGAGACGGGGCTACAAAACTCCGTGACGGGATCAATGATGCAAAAGATGGAACAGGAAAGTTAGAAGATGGTATTACGTCAGCAAACAAAGGTGCGAACGACTTAAATGACGGAGCTAAAAAGCTTCAAAAAGGAACAAGTGACCTTAATGACGGTGCCGGGCAGCTCGAAAAAGGAGCAGGCGATGTCCATAACGGTGCTGTGAAGCTTGAAAAAGGATCAAAGGATCTAAATAATGGAGTTCAATCAGCAAAAGGTGGCGCTGATAAGCTAGCAAAAGGTGCGAACGACTTAAACGATGGTGTTACATCGGCAAAAGGTGGCGCTGATAAGTTAGCAAAAGGTGCGAACGACTTAAACGATGGTGTTACATCAGCAAAAGGTGGCGCTGATAAACTAGCAAAAGGTGCGAACGACTTAAACGATGGTGTTACATCAGCAAAAGGTGGCGCTGATAAACTAGCAAAAGGCGCGAACGACTTAAACGATGGTGTTACATCAGCAAAAGGCGGTGCTGATAAGCTAGCGAAAGGTGCTGGCGATCTAAGCAGTGGGCTAGGGCAGCTACAAAGTGCGAACACAGCTATTCTAGAAGGTGCTAAAAAGTCTCAAACAGGTGCTCAAAGCTTAGCAACAGCAATTGATCAAGGCGTTGGGGAACTTAAAGGAGCTGCTGCACAAATTTCGCAGTTTAAGGCAAATGCCAAAAAAGTAGTTGATGGCGTGACTTCTTTATCTCAGCTATCTTCAGGGCTTCAAAAGAACATTACAGATGCTACAGCATCATCTTCTGAAGTAAGTACAGGCATTCAGAATACAATTGACGATTTAGATAAGCAAATTGCAGCAGCAGCTGATCCAGCCCAAAAAGAAGCGTTGCAAAAAACGCGTGATCAGCTTGCACCGCTTGTTGAAAAAAGTAAAGCGGTTAGCCAAAACGTAACGGGCATGAATGAATCTTCTACTAAAATGAATGCTGTGGCAGGAGAGCTAGCAAAAGGACTTGGAGACAGCTCAGCAGACTCTAGTTCATCTGGTGACTTAGAGACGAAGTTAACAGAGCTATCTAAAGGTGCTAATGCGTTAGCAGCAGGCCAAACGGAACTTGTTGATGGCCTAACAAAGTTTGGTGAAAAACTTGGTGAGGCAAAAACAGGATCTGATCAGCTTGCGACAGGAGGAGCGAGCTTATCTGAAGGTCTTGGTAAGCTGTCAGAAGGATCTACGCAGCTAGCAGCAGGTACAAATGATTTATCAAGTGGTTTAGGCAAACTATCTGATGGATCTAGTCAGCTAGCAGCAGGAAACGGTGATTTATCAAATGGTTTAGGCAAACTATCTGACGGATCTAGCCAGTTAGCAGCAGGAAACGGCGATTTATCAAATGGTTTAGGCAAACTATCTGATGGATCTAGCCAGCTTGCGACAGGTAGCGGCGATCTATCAAGTGGTTTAGGCAAACTATCTGACGGTTCAGGTCAGCTTACGACAGGAATCTCAAGCCTTGCTGATGGTTCTGGAAAAGTAGCAAACGGTATGACTGGATTAAAAGAAGGATCTACGAAGCTATTAACAGGTACAACTCAGTTAATAGAAGGTACTGGTCAGTTATCTAACGGAATGGGTAAATTAGATAAAGGTGCTGTAGACTTAAACGGAGGTCTCGGTAAATTATCTGACGGCTCTAGTGAACTGGCAACGAAATTACAAGATGGTGCGAAAGATGCTGGAGATGTTAAAGCAAATCAAGCAGTTTATGACATGTTTGCAGATCCAGTTCAAGTAAAAGATAATTCAATTAACAACGTTCCAAACTACGGAACAGGATTAACACCGTACTTCTTATCAGTTGCGTTATTCGTCGGAGCGCTTGTAACATCTGTTATCTTCCCGCTTCGCAAACCAGCAATTACACCGAAAAACGGATTCCGCTGGTTCCTTGGTAAGTTTGGGGTGCTAGTATTTGTCGGTATTATGCAATCACTTCTTGCAGATGCGATTTTACTAGGTGCACTAGATATTAAAGTGCAAAGCGTACCGTTATTTATTACATTAAGTATCGCGACAAGCTTAACGTTTATGTCCATTATCCAGTTCTTTGTAACAGCACTTGATAATCCAGGACGCTTCGTTGCAATCTTAATCATGGTATTCCAACTTGCAACAAGTGCAGGAACGTTCCCAGTGGAGTTAATTCCAAAAGTATTACAGGACGTTAACCACTGGTTACCAATGACTTACTCAGTAAGAGGATTCCGCGCGGTTGTTTCAACAGGCGATTTCAGCTATATGTGGCACAACGTGTCCATTCTAGCAATCTACTTTGTAATCATGGTTCTTGCATCTATTTCATTCTTTATGTTCAAGTTTGCAAAAGACTTCAAAAGTCCAAAGCAAGCAGTAGAAAATTGATAAAAAGCTCCTTACCTTATAAAACGGGTGAGGAGCTTTTTTGTGCAAATAAAAGCAAAAAAATAATAAAGTTCAATATTTTCCACCCTAGTGGTCAATGCAGTCCGTTCTCACTTTTTTCGTTGTTTTCTACAATATAGGTAGAGAAACTTAGAGAGGGGGCAAAACATGAATAAGAAGAAGTGGAAAAAAGTCGGGTTGTTTTCATTATTCGTAGGTCCAGCATTTTTAGCATTTGCTCTAATTGTTTTGTATCCATTCTTTACAGGAGTGTATTATGCCTTTACAGACTGGAACGGCGTTACGGGACAGATTAAATTTGTAGGATTTGATAACTTTAAGTATATCTTTACAGAGGATGCGCAGTTTAAACAATCCTTTTGGATTACCGCAAAGTACACGGTCATTTCCATCGTTTTAACGAACGCGGTTGGGTTTGGACTAGCAATGCTTGTGACACAAATGTTGAAAACACGAAACATTTTACGAACAGTATTTTTCCTTCCGAACCTTATTGGAGGACTTTTACTCGGGTTCATTTGGCAGTTTATCTTCGTTAAAGGCTTTCAATCAATCGGAATGATTACTGGATGGTCCTTTTTCGAATTACCTTGGCTTGGAGATGAGAAAACGGCTTTTTGGGGAATTGTGATCGTCAGCGTATGGCAAGGTGCGGGGTATATCATGTTAATCTACATCGCAGCTCTACAAAACGTTCCACAAGAATTAATTGAAGCAGCGAAAATTGACGGTGCAAATCCATGGCAAGTGCTTCGCAATATTACGCTTCCAATGGTAGCGCCTGCTGTGACAATCAGCTTATTCTTAACAATCTCATGGTCCTTTAAAATCTTCGACGTTAACTTATCGTTAACGGGCGGCGGACCAGCAAAGACGACAGAAATGTTAGCGCTTAACATCTACACAGAAGCCTTTGTAAACAACCGATACGGTATAGGAGAAGCAAAAGCACTCGTATTCTTTATCGTTGTCGCAACGATTACAACACTTCAAGTAATGTATACCAAGAAGAAGGAGGTTGAATCCTAATGGGAAACAAGTACACAGGAAAAACGTTTATATTAGAGATTCTCACTCTTGTTCTAGGTATTTTGTTCTTAATTCCGTTTTACTACGTCATTGCAAACTCGTTTAAAACATTTGCTGATATTTTAACCAAGACATCGGAGTTTCCTAAGGTATTTGAATGGTCGAACTACACCGATGCGTTCGAACGTATGCAATATTGGAAAGTGTTTGGTAACTCTTTGCTTATTACGATTATTAGTAACGTTATTATCATTATCTTTTGTTCAATGGCTGCGTACATGCTTGTTCGAACAAAACGCAAGATTAGTAATATTATATTCTTTATGTTTGTTGCAGCAATGGTTATTCCGTTTCAATCCATTATGATTCCGCTTGTAAAAGCAGCTGGACAGTTTCATTTGTTAAACAGCATTTGGGGAATCGTGATTATGTATTTAGGGTTTGGCTCTGGTATCTCGATTTTCCTTTATCACGGTTTTATTAAAGGAATTCCGGTTGAACTTGAAGAAGCCGCTATTATTGATGGATGCTCAACATTTGGCGTGTTTTGGCGCATCGTATTTCCGCTTCTAAAACCAATTACTGTAACAATTATGATCTTAAACAGTCTTTGGATTTGGAATGATTTCTTACTACCATCACTTGTTTTACAAGATCCAAATTTACGCACGATTCCGCTTGCGATGTACTTCTTCTTTGGTCAGTACACGAAGCAGTGGAACTTGGCACTTGCCGCTCTTGTAATTAGCATCATTCCGCTTCTTATTTTCTTCTTTGCAATGCAAAAGCATATCATTAAAGGAATTACGAGCGGATCGATTAAGTAATGTTCAACGATTTTTGTAGGCGCTTTTATAGTAAAATTAGGTGAGAAAGGTTTGAACGAAAAAGTGGAATTAGTAAAGGTGGAAAAAAGGTCATCAATATTTTCCACTCTTTTGTTCAATATCATCGCCTGTGCAGAAGAAGAACCTATCGGTACAATAAGGGTACAAATAACTAGTTTCATAAATCAGAGGGGGTATATGAAATGAAATTTAAAAAGGCGTCCATGCTTTCAATGATGCTAGCGGGAGCTCTCGCACTTTCAGCTTGTTCTAGTTCAGACGATACGTCAGGCGGAACAAAAAAAGGCGGAGATGCAAATGGCAAGGAAGTAACGGTTGATATTTTTCAATTTAAGGTTGAAATCGCCGATCAATTGAAAGCGCTAACAGACGAGTATACGAAAGAGCATCCAAACGTAAAGTTTAACGTACAAACGGTTGGAGGCGGTGCAGACTATGGTGCAGCGTTAAAAGCTCAGTTTGCTTCTGGAAATGAGCCGGATATTTTCAATAACGGAGGATTCCAAGAAGCGCAAACGTGGAAAGAAAAGCTAGAAGATTTGTCTGATCAGCCATGGGTAAAGGATGCATATGAAAATGCGTTAGTACCGATGACAATGGACGGAAAAGTATACGGACAGCCGTTAAACCTTGAAGGGTACGGTTTTATCTATAACAAAGAGCTTTTTGATAAAGCAGGCATTAAAGAACTTCCAAAAACGTTAACAGAGTTAAAAGACGTAGCAAAACAGCTTAAAGACAAAAAAATCACGCCGTTCTCTGTTGGATACGGTGAGTGGTGGGTACTTGGGATTCACTTGTTGAACATCCCATTTGCACAGCAAGATGATCCAGATGCGTTCATTAAATCACTAAATGATGGTTCTGGTAAAATTGCTGGAAATCCAAAATTCGAAGACTTCATGAACCTATTTGATACTACTATCAAATACGGAAATAAAAATCCATTAACAACGGATTACAACACGCAAGTAACGCAATTTGCTTCTGGTGAAACAGCTATGATGCAACAAGGGAACTGGACGCAAGGAATGATTACTAAAATCAATCCAAACATCAAAATGGGCTTCTTACCAATCCCAATTAATGATGACAAAGAAGCAAATGATAAGCTAGCTGTAGGCGTACCTAACAACTGGGTAGTAAATAAAAAAGCGCCAGATGCAGACAAAAAAGCGGCAAAAGACTTCTTAAACTGGATGGTTACATCTGACACAGGAAAACAATACGTGACAGAGAAATTCCAATTCATTCCAGCATTCAAAAACATTGAAGCAAAAGGTCTAGGCGACCTAGCGGATGATATTATCAAATACTCAAACGAAGACAAAACGCTCTCTTGGAACTGGTTCAAATATCCAGATGGCGCAACAAACGAATTTGGTGCAGCAATGCAAGCATACGTTGGCGGCCAAAAATCCAAAAATGAATTCCTAAAATCTCTAGATGCAACATGGGCTAAACTGAAAAAATAATCCCATAACCAGCTTTGACACATCCAGTGTCAAAGCTGGTTTCTTTATGTAAAAACAAAAACAAAGTAAAAAAGGCAGAGAGATTGAATTTAGACAGAACTACTGTTAGAAATGATCTGAAACGCAATGATTGTTAAAAACTACATACTAAGTTGAAGTGACGCATAGTACGCCCACCATTTAAATGAAGCAAGGATCGAAGAGAAAGATGCGAAGACTCCTATGGGATTAGTGAGCCAACTGAGATTCCGCAGAAGAGAAACAACCAGGAAACTCAGTGCTCACCCCGAGGAAAGCGAAGCAATCTGAAAGGGAGATCTGAACTGAACTGAAACGCAATGATTGTTAAAAACTACATACTAAGTTGAAGTGACGCATAGTACGCCCACGATTAAAACGAAGCAAGGATCGAAGAGAAAGATGCGAAGACTCCTGCAGGACTAGCGAGCCAGCTGAGATCCCGCTGGAGAAAAACGACGAGGAAGCTCAGCGCTCACCCCGAGGAAAGCGAAGCAATCTGAAAGGGAGATCCGAACTAATCTGAAACGAAATAACTGTTAGAAAATGAGTAGCCAGTTAAAGCGAAGCATAGTGCGCTTACTCTTCAAATGAAGTAGGGATGGAAGCGAAAATATGAGCTAGTTTCTTTGCCATACTGTCATTACGGAGAATATTTTAATAATTCATTCGAAATCAAACTTTCTACCCCCATATATTGCTATATAATAATGATATACAAGATGAGAGCGGGGATCATATGATATGGAGCATTCGTAAAAAACTAATCATTTTTCTCTTATTAGCAACAGTGATACCGTTTACAATATCCAATATTTTAACCTATCATTATACGAAAGAATCTGTTCGAGAACGTTTCATTACAACCAACTCTGACGTCATGAAGAACGGCAGCAACGATTTGACCAACTACCTGACCGATATTGCGCAAACGTCTTCACGTTTATACGGCTATCATCCCTTTATCAAAGTGTTACAAGAAGGCGTCATTAGCGATATTGGAAACAACCAGCAAGAAATTAATCGAACGCTACTATACTTATACAATATGAAACCGGAAATTGAACAAATTCACTTATACATTCAAAAAGGCCATGATTCCTTTACCATCTATAATGCCAAAGTAAGTAGTCGCGGAAAGTACGAAGAAGTCTACAAACACCCGTACTATTCAAGGCTAAGGGAGGGAACATCCTATTTTAATATTGAACCAACGCATCCTATATACAGCTACAACCACCTATCGACGATTTCAGAAAAGAACCATGAAAATGTACTGAGCTTTCATGAACTCATTAATGAAATTCCGACCGATCGGGTGCTAGGATTTTTATCAATAGACGTCAACCTCTCACATTTATCGTCTATCTCGAACCGATTATTTGAGCAATCATCTCAGGATTTTTACTTGATGAATGATGACGGAACGATTGTTTATTCATCTGATCCCGCCCAAATGGGGGAGAAAAATAAAGCAGGGTGGTTTCAGCAGGTTAAGAGAGCAAAGTCAGGTACACACAGCATGGACTGGAAGGACAAAGAATTTTCAGGCGTGATGATGTACAACCACCTATCAGGAAAGTTTAAAGATTGGTACGTCGTGAAGCAGGTTCCATATGAATCGCTCTACGCGGATGCTAGAAAAACAGCGCTCATAAACATTTTGATCGGAATGATCTCCCTCGTATTCGTTATTTTAGCGACGATGCTCGTATCAATTAAATTTACATCACCAATTAAAGTTTTAATTAAAAACATGAAAAGAGTAGAACAAGGCAAGTTCGAGGTGGATTTTAAATCCCTCGGAAACGATGAATTTGGAACGCTTGGGAAGCATTTCACCTCTATGGTCGAAACGATTAATGATTTAATTGAACGCGAATATAAACTAGAAATTGAAAATAAATCTACACAGCTAAGGGTTTTACAGTCACAAGTAAATCCACATTTTCTCTATAATACGCTACAGTCGATTGGAACGCTAGCTCTCCGGCATAAAGTCATTTCGATTTATACGCTGTTAACGTCACTCTCAAACATTATGAGATATAGCATGAACATGAGGGAAGATACGGTCTTGTTATCACAGGAAGTACAGCACGTAAAATCGTATTTACAGCTACAAAAACAGCGGTTCGATAAGCGTTTTGAATATGATCTTCTAATTGATGATGAGGCTCTTGGTGTACGAATGCCTAAAATGATTTTACAGCCATTAGTTGAAAATTCATTTAAGCACGGGCTTGAACAAACGACGAAACCGATGAAAATCGAAGTTAAAGCGTATCTTTACTCTGAGAAACGAATTCGAATCGTCGTGCAAGACACGGGCAAAGGAATGACTCAAAAAGAACTGGATGAACTTCAAAAAGCGTTACAAATGGAAGCGAAGGCTGGACAACAAATTGGATTAAAAAATACGTACGACCGCTTGAAGCTGTACTACGGGGACGACGCGGTGATGAAAGTAAAAGGCGAACCGAACGAAGGATTTATCGTACTCATTGACATACCGTTGAAAATAGACAAAGAGGTGAATTCTGTATGAGAGCTTTAATCGTAGATGATGAACAGCATGTTAGAGAAGGTATTCGCTTATTAGGAGAATGGGAACAGCACCAAATTACACAGCTTCTTGAAGCAGAAAATGGCGAAGAAGCGATTCACCTTATTGAGCTGTATAAGCCAGAAATCATTTTTACCGATATGAAGATGCCTCAGATGGACGGCATTAGCTTATTAGAATGGATTAAAAGCAATCATCCGAGAAGCAAAACGATTGTTGTGACAGGGTATGACGATTATCACTATATGCGAAAGGCGATTCACTTTGGCAGTGCCGATTATATTTTAAAGCCAGTTGACCCTGAAATTCTGAATCATACCATTTCCAATGCCGTAACAGAATGGAAGAAAGAGCAGGCAGAGCGCCAGCGAGATAACAGCAGCTATCAGCTGATTAACGAAATGAAGCCGCTATACAGAGATCGTAAGCTAACACAGCTAATGAACAATCAGAAGGTGAATCAATCAACCGTCGAGGAGTTTGGATTTCATTTATCACAGCGTTATCAGGTAGCGATCATTCGAGTTGATTTGCATATTATTCAGGTGTTCCAAGGTGACCGAGATCTTGCGTATTTTTCTATTTTAAACGTAATGAACGAAATTTTGCAGAAGAAGCAGTGTGGAGTTGCCTTTCGCTACTTGTCCAACAAGGGAGAAATTGTGCTGATTATGTGGGATCATCTCTCTGAGTTTATTCACATTCTGCAGACGATTCATCATACCATCAAGCGTACAATGGAAGTGACTTGTTTAATGGCGGTTGGTACGGTGGTTGATTCGGCAGATAAGCTAATGAACTCGTACGAGCATGCAAAACAGGTCATGCTTTCAACGAATGTGTTTGATATGAAGGCAGAAAAAACTTATGAAGAAAACGAGAAGCTCGCCGTAGGTCATGTTCTTCATCTTATTGATTATTCTACTCAAATAGAGGATGCCATTCAATTCGGAGACATTCAATTGTTTTCGACGATCATTGAACAAATTATGATGACGTTTAGAGAAGCAAATTATTTAGCGCTTGGTCAGCTTTTGCATATAGAAAAAGAGTATCAGCTCATGAGCTTTCATGCATATAAAAATTATCGTACACCGTTTAAATTACGAGAACAAAATGAAAAAGTGATCGAACTGTTCTACGATGATTTTGGTCATTTTCAGATTGATCGTTATATTGAGTGGAAAAAACGAGAAATTGCGCTGTTTCTAAAAAT
Source organism: Priestia koreensis (assembly GCF_022646885.1). Classification (GTDB taxonomy): domain Bacteria; phylum Bacillota; class Bacilli; order Bacillales; family Bacillaceae_H; genus Bacillus_AG; species Bacillus_AG koreensis_A. Next base: position 683,726 of record NZ_CP061868.1, read on the forward strand.
TACGAAACGAGAAACAAAAAAGAAAAATCGCGACGTTATTTATGAAATTGAACAATTTCTTCAGCAAAACTTTGTGCGGGATGTGAAGCTTCAAGAAATCTCTGATCGCTTTTATTTAAGTAGAGAATACATTTCAAGGCGATTTAAGCAACAATTTAATGAAAATATTTCCGATTACCTTGTGAAAATTCGCATGCAAAAGGCGAAGCATCTTCTTCAAAATGAACAGCTGAAGGTATATGAAGTAGCGAATATGACGGGTTATCAAGATGATAAGTATTTTCGGAAAGTATTTAAAAAGATCGAAGGTATTACACCAAATGAATATCGCTCTTCTTATTTAAAAAGCCGCTCCCATTGAGCGGCTTTTTTGTTCAACCCATTGCTTACCAGCGATGGGCTTTCGCATCACTGCGTAAAATGATGTTCTTTTGAGATATCCTTGTGTGACCGTTCACTTGAGACTTCGCGTGCTTTGGTCTCGTCCAATTATGGTAAAAAAGCTCTGAGTGCGGATCTAACTGATCTTTATAACTCATACAAATCACCTCATGGCTAGGATATGTTCATAGTGAGACAAAAACTATCTCCTTTATAGGATGAGATAAATGCTTCAAAACTAACCTGGTATATTTATCTTTTCTGAGCGAGGAATATCTTAACTGTTCTGTTGAACGGCTTCTTGTGTTTCCCTCAAGTGTCTAAGCTGCTCGCCAAAAAGCTTTACTCTTTTTGTAGGCCCCTCAACGGTTTTTAGCGCATGAAGCTCTTGTTCGACTAGGCTCAAGTGAATATGTGACTGCTGAAGATCACTAACACTCCCCGTCATCTGTGCAACATATAATGACTGTTCAGCTTCGTTAAGTTTTGTTTTTATGTGTTCGTACTGATCCATCCTTGTTTTCATCTCCTATAGCCGTTTCTTTACCCTTAACATGTGGAGGTGTGGAAAAGTTATTCAAATAAAGAGTAGAAGAGAGTAAAAAAAGGTCGTACAAGCAGGTGTTCATGCATACATTGAGGAGAATTACCATCAATTTGTGGAGGAGTTTCTATGGGGGTTTTACTTAGCTATATTTTATTAGGACTATCCCTTGCAGCACCAATTGGCCCAATTAATGCTGCACAGTTGGATAAGGGAATTAAAAATGGGTTTTGGCATTCCTGGTTCTTAGGAATGGGCGCCACATTTGTTGATATATTATACATGCTGGCAGTATACATAGGGGCCGTAAGTTTTTTGAGCAATGAATTCATCAAACTGTTCTTATTTGCTTTCGGATGCTTTGTACTCATCTATACGGGTGTTGAAGGACTGATAAGTGCGGGGAAAATTAATCGAGATAGCCGAGCGAAGGGTGATACAATACTGAAATGCTTTTTTTCAGGCTTTTTTCTTTCCATAACCAACCCGTTAACTATTTTGTTTTGGATTGGAATTTATGGTTCGGTTCTAGCGAAGACAGCTTCTACTTATGGGGAAAAACAGCTGTTGCTTTATAGTGGGGCGATGTTTATTGGGATTTTTGCCTGGGACGTTACAATGGCAGCTTTGGCTAGTACGTTTCGTCGCTATTTAGCAGCAAACGTCCTCATTGGTGTCTCCGTTGTTTCAGGTTTGTCCCTTGTTGGATTCGGCCTATACTTTGGGTGGCAAGCGCTTCAGTTATTGCTACATTAGGCGATAGGTATAAAATTTTCATCTTATCACACACTACATCGAAGTGTGTAAGGAGTGATAAGATGAAAAAAAATGCCGAATGTGCAAGTGGAAAAGAAGGACAACTAGCGTGGTGGCAGCTGTCACTCATTGGGGTAGGCTGTACGATCGGGACAGGTTACTTTCTTGGCTCGAGTATTGCCGTTCGATCAGCTGGTCCTGCTGTACTCATTGCGTTCATTATAGCTGCTTGCTGTACGTTTATCGTTTTTGAAGCTTTAGCGAAAATGAGTGCAGAAGATCCACAGAAAGGTTCATTTCGCTCGTATGCGAAAAAAGCCTTTGGTCGATGGGCCGGATTTAGCAGTGGATGGGTCTATTGGAGCGCGGAAATGCTTATTATGGGAAGTCAGCTAACCGCGGTGTCGCTATTCACTCGCTTTTGGTTTCCGAACGTTCCTCTTTGGATCTTTGCTTCTATTTATGCGGTTCTTGCGATTGGTGTTGTATTAATCGGGACGAAAGGCTTTGAGCGATGTGAAAACATTTTTGCTGTGACGAAAGTATCCGCTATTTTTATGTTTATTATTTTAGCTGCGTTGGCACTGTTAGGCTTTTTGGATGAGGGGGCAAGAGAAGAATTCCCTAGAACAGCTGAGACTATTTTTCCTCATGGATTTACAGGATTGTGGGGAGGACTTTTATATGCTTTTTATGCCTTCGGTGGAATCGAAGTTTTAGGCATTATGACAATGAGACTAAAGGATAAAAAGGATGCTTCAAAAGCAGGAACGGTTATGCTGCTCTTACTAGTCACGATTTATTTAGCATCTCTAGCGCTTGCGATATCAATTGTTCCTTACCATGGATTTCATGAAAATCAAAGCCCGTTTATCACGGCCCTAGAAACGTATCATTTACCGTTTTTCCCCCATGTTTTTAACGGGGCGATGATTATTGCAGGATTTTCCACGATGTCTGCTTCTTTCTTTTCCGTAACAACGATGCTTGTTACGCTTTCTGAAGAAGGAGATGCGCCAAAAGTTTTTGCTCCTAAAAAGAAAGGGAAATTTCAGTTCCCACTTTCGGCGATGCTTTTGACGACGTGTGGACTCATCGTCTCGATTGTGTTTTCACTGCTTCTACCGGGGAAAATTTACGAATATATTACGACCGCCGCAGGGCTGATGCTGTTATATAACTGGCTGTTTATTTTATTTTCCTATCCGCGTCTGATGAAATTGACCATGTGGGGGAAAATAAAACGTATCGTCGCCATGTTGCTCATCCTTTTGGCCGTCACAGGAACTCTAGCAGACGAGGCAAGTCGCCCAGGTTTATTTGTCAGTATCGGTTTTTTAGCCATCATTGCGCTCGTTATTTTAAAAGTTCGTTCTCATTGGAAAACGGAAGCACCCGCTTCATAAGCGAAAAGATCATTTTTAAGAAAGTCTTAGTCAATAATGGCTGAGACTTTTTGTGTTTTAGAAGGTAATTTATGTTAAATTGGAATAAGATTATGTTGGACGGAAGGGGACGGAGGATGAAGTACAATAAAGATGAAAAAACGATTGAAACAAAGCGTCTGCGGCTTCGTTTATTTCAACAAACTGATGCCGAAACCGTAACAGATATGTGCAATAACTATAATCTCTATAAAAATACGCTGTATTTGCCTTATCCATATACCCTTGAGGATGCAACCCACTGGATTAAGACTCAACAGCAGCAGTTTGTTGAGAACAGGCATTTTGAGTTTGCTGTGACGAATAAGGAGAGTGGTGAGCTATACGGAGCTATCGCGTTATCTAATCAGCAAGTCTTTGATCACGGGGAGTTGGCATATTGGATTGGAGAAAAGCATTGGGGGAACGGTTATGCGACGGAAGCTGCAAAGGCTTTAGTCGAATTTGCTTTTGATGAAAAGGGGTATCATAAAGTCTTTGCGCGTTATTTTGATTTCAATGAGGCATCTGGAAAAGTACTGGAGAAGATTGGCATGAGAAAGGAAGGGATCTTACGGGAGCATGTAAAAAAAGACGGAAGCTATGTGGACCTTGTCTATATGGGAATGATAAATCTGTAAAGTTATTAAACTACAAAAAAGAAGCGCTTACAATAGCGCTTCTTTTTTTAACCCCTTATTGCTGATGCAAGCATTTATCACATTTATTTCCGTAGCACTCGTGTTGTTCTTCCATTTCTTCGTTACACTCCATGCATCGTTTCTTTGGCAAATTTCTAAAAAATTCTGACATTTTAACTAACATGTGTATCCCCTCCGTTATCTTGTTACTAGTATTGTATTATAACAGGTTAATAAATGTCAATAATGTTTTATAACAAAATGTAAAATGGGCTATATTTCACTAAAAAGGTTGAAATATTTATGTTTTAGAATCGTTTCGTTTATACTAGATGCAGGTAAACTATTGGAAAGGAATGAGGTCATGAAGGTTACTGTAGTAGGCTATTGGGGCGGATACCCGGCACAAGGAGAAGCAACGTCCGGCTACTTATTTGAACATAACGGCTTTTCACTATTAGTGGACTGTGGTAGTGGTGTACTAGCACAGCTTCAGAAGTATATTCAACCAACGGATTTAGATGCGGTCATTTTGTCTCATTATCATCACGATCACGTTGCAGATGTGGGCGTTCTGCAGTATGCTCGACAAATTCATTACTATTTAGGAAATCAAACGAAAGAACTTCCTTTTTACGGGCATACGGAAGACAAAAAAGGGTTTGAATCGCTAACACACAAGGGATTTACAAAAGGTGTTGTCTATGATCCAGAAACGTCACTGACAGTAGGGCCGTTTACGATTTCCTTTTTAAAGACGAAGCATCCTGTTCCGTGTTATGCAATGCGTATTACGGCTGGCAACGAAACCGTTGTTTATACCGCAGATTCTAGTTATCAACAAGAATTCATTGACTTTGCGAAGGATGCGGACTTGTTAATTAGCGAATGTAATTTTTACGGTCATCAAGACGGAACGAGTGCTGGACATATGACTAGTAAAGAAAATGGTCATATTGCGCACGAAGCAAACGTAAAAAAACTCATCTTAACACACCTTCCACATTACGGTGAGCACGCCCAGCTTATTGACGAAGCCAAAGAATTTTTTAACGGTGATATTGAACTAGCGAAATGCGGCGTTGTTTTTGATAAATAGAGATAAGGGAGAACTGAGCATGTTATATATTGATAATCAAAATATTACAGACCCACGAATTAACCTTGCAATTGAGGAGTATGCACTAAAGAACTTAGACATCAACGAGTCCTATTTGCTGTTTTATATTAATGAGCCTTCAATTATCATTGGTAAAAATCAAAATACAGTGGAAGAAATCAATACAAAGTATGTGGACGATAATAACATTCATGTTGTACGTCGACTGTCTGGTGGAGGGGCCGTTTACCATGACCTTGGAAACTTGAACTTTAGCTTTATTACAAAGGATGATGGGAATAGCTTCCACAATTTTAAAAAGTTCACAGAGCCTGTTATTGAAGCGTTAAAACGCCTTGGTGTAAATGCTGAACTTAGCGGACGTAACGATATTTTAGCAGAAGGTCGTAAAATTTCAGGGAATGCACAGTTCTCTACACGTGGCCGTATGTTCAGTCATGGTACATTGTTGTTTGATTCGGAGATGGATCATGTTGTTTCAGCTCTTCGTGTGAAGAAGGATAAAATTGAGTCAAAAGGTATTAAGTCCATTCGTAGCCGTGTAGCAAACATTAGTGAATTCTTAGAAGAGAAAGTAACGATCGAAGAATTTAAAAAGCTGATTCTTGCCTACATCTTTGACGGTGAAGATAACATTCAGGAGTACAAGCTTACAGAGGCGGACTGGGCGAATATTCATCAGCTATCGAAAGAGCGCTATCAAAACTGGGAATGGAATTACGGAAAGTCTCCAAAATTCAACCTGCAGCATTCTCATCGCTTCCCTGTTGGGCAAATCGATGTACGCCTTGAAGTGAACCGTGGCACGATTGAAAACTGCAAAATTTACGGAGATTTCTTCGGGGTTGGAGACGTGAATGAAATTGAAGAACGTCTCATCGGAAAGCGCTATGAGCGCGCAGCAATTGCAGAGGCAGTTGAAGACGTGGAAATTAATCATTACTTCGGTAACATTACGAAAGACGAGTTCATTGATTTAGTTTATTAATAAAATAACATGATGGCGTGAAGGAATTTTCTCTTTGGAAAATTCCTTTTTTGTGTATGCCCTTTCTCACTACGTCAGTAAAGGGATCTTAAAAGAAAATAAATGGAAAAAAGATAATTAATGTTAGAAATTTTCAATAAATTAGTATAATATTATGAATGAGTAGTCATTCATAACACAAAGGGGTGGGAATGTGGATTTATCATTACAACTTCACGTGACAGCGTTAGAAAATGTAGAGAAAACCGCATATATTTTTCAAGATCAGCCGGTAACATACGGTCAATTAGATGCTCAAATTACAAGGTTTGCAAACGGGTTAAAAAGTTTAGGGGTAGAAAAAGGGGATCATATCGCACTATTGCTAGGAAATTCTCCACACTTCATTATTGGGTTGTACGGGGCACTGCGAATAGGGGCGCGAGTGATACCGATTAATCCCATTTACACACCAGATGAGATCGGCTACATTTTACATAATGGGGATGTAAAAGTAGTGATTGCACTGGACAAGCTGTTGCCATTTTTTGATCAGCTTACAGCTAAAGTACCAAACGTTCAACACGTGATTTTATGTGAGAGTTCTTCTGAATCAGAAATTGAAGAAACGCACGAAAAAATGAAATCGTTTACAAGTGTTATGCACAGAGGAACAGATCAGTACGACTTCCCTGAAATTAGTGAGCAGGAAGTTGCGATTATTTTATATACGTCAGGTACGACAGGAAAACCAAAGGGTGCGATGCTAACGCATCATAATCTGTATCGCAATGCGAAAGATGTGGCAGATTTTCTTCACATTAATCATACCGATCGTGTTGTTGCGACGCTTCCGATGTTTCACGTTTTCGGTCTAACGGTTTCGTTGAACGCGCCGCTTATGAACGGTGGAATTGTATTGGTTGTGCCAAAGTTTAGTCCTGCAGAAGTATTTCGTTTAATTAAGGAATACGAAGCGACGATTTTTGTCGGTGTTCCGACGATGTATAACTTCTTGCTGAACATTCCAAACGTATCCGCTGAGCAAACGAAAAGCTTACGACTATGTATTTCAGGTGGATCAGCTATGCCTGTCGCACTACTACAAAGCTTTGAGCAAAAGTTTCAGGTTGTGGTTTCAGAAGGATATGGATTATCAGAAGCATCGCCTGTTACATGCTTTAATCCGCTTGACCGTCCGCGAAAGGCAGGATCTATTGGGACATCAATTGCCAATGTCCAAAACAAAGTAGTGAACGAATTCGGTGAAGAAGTAGCAGCTGGTGAGGTAGGAGAGCTTATTGTACGAGGACCTAATGTGATGAAGGGATATTACAATATGCCGGAAGAAACCGCACACGCGATTCGCGATGGCTGGCTGTACACAGGCGATTTGGCGAAAATGGATGACGAAGGATACTTCTATATTGTCGATCGAAAAAAGGATTTAATTATTGTAGGAGGATTTAACGTCTATCCAAGAGAAGTAGAAGAAGTGTTGTATCGTCATCCTGATGTATCAGAGGTCGCTGTTCTTGGAATTCCACATCCTGATCAAGGTGAAGCCGTGAAATGTTTTGTTGTGGTGAAAAATCAAGAAACTACAAAAGAAGAGCTTATTCGTTATTGCAGTGAGCATTTAGCGAAATATAAAGTGCCTTACGATATCGAATTTTTAGATGAGCTTCCGAAAAATACGACAGGGAAAATTTTAAGACGATCATTAAAACAACAGCTGTTAAATAAATAAATAAGCTCATGAACGATGAAGGTGAGGTCACAAAATGAAAACAGTTCAGTACTCGAGTCAAAATCATGTAGGAACGATAACATTAAACCGACCAGATGCTTTAAATGCGTTTAATTACCAGATGTTAAGCGAGCTTGAAGAAATTGTAGAAGGAATTCGAATTAACCCGGACGTACGTGTCGTGGTCATTCAAGCGGCGGGCGAAAAAGCTTTTAGCGTAGGAGCTGATTTAAAAGAGCGAAAAACGTTAACCATTGACCAAGTAAAAAGAAATGTTTATAAAATTGGTGAAGTGTTTGCGAAAGTAGAACAGCTCCCACAGCCAACGATTGCTGTGTTAAATGGGTATGCTTTTGGTGGTGGCATGGAGCTTGCGCTAGCCTGTGATTTTCGAATTGCAGCTGATCATGCAACGGTTGGACTTACAGAAACGAGTTTGGCAATCATTCCAGGTGCAGGGGGGACGCAGCGCCTTCCACGCCTCATTGGTGAGTCAAAAGCGCTAGAGCTCATTTTGACGGCAAAGAGAGTGACGGCTGTTGAAGGTGATCAATATGGCTTGTTTACTCGAGTTGTACCTGCTGGGCAGTTGGAAGGAACCATTCAAGAATTTGTTGGAGCCATACTCCGAAATGGTCCAGTGGCACTTCAGCAAGCAAAATTTGCGGTTAAGGAAGGAATGAAAGTTGATCTTCAAACGGGTCTTCACATTGAACGGAAAGCGTATGAGCTTACGATCCCAACGGAAGACCGACTAGAAGCACTTCAAGCATTCTCTGAAAAAAGACCGCCTGTGTTCAAAGGGAAATAGAATGAAAGCTAGCCGGCATAAAATCGTCGGCTAGCTTTTTTCGTGTATAGGGGCAAGAGAATGGGGGGATTATGGACAAAGAAGTTTTAGTTCTAACTCGCTCGCTTTTTCTCTACAATAATAATAAGGTTGTACAAATAGGAGGTGCTGCATGAGGAAAATTGTAGGGTGGACAATGATTGGTTTTTTAATTTACATAGCATTAGCATGCGTCTATATCTTTTATATGAATGACAGCATTCTTCCAAAGAAATGGATAGGCACGAGTGCAGATCCTCAAACCTTCATGAATGCCAGAGAATTGATGATTACAGATGAATATTCAAAGCTAAGAGACGTGCTCTTCTTTATTTCCCTTCCATACGATTGGATTATCTTTTTACTCGTCCTAGCTTTTGGTTTGTCGAAAAGATTTAGCTACTGGGCGAAGGACATTAGCAAAAATTTATTTTTTCAAACGGTCATTTATGTCTTTTGGCTATCGATTGTCAGTCTCGTTTTATCGTTTCCACTTAACTTTATTAAATATCAAATTTCAAAAAATTATCGCATTACAACCCAGCCATTTGAAGGGTGGATGAAAGATCAGTTCATTAACTTTTGGCTTCAATATGCGCTGATGACGTTAGTGGTTTGCGTCGTGTACTTGTTGATGAGACGCTTTAAAAAGCGCTGGTGGCTGTTTGCATGGCTTTTATCCGTTCCATTTACGTTGTTTATTACCTTTATACAGCCTGTCGTCATCGATCCGCTTTATAATCAATTTTACCCCCTGAAGGATAAAGTACTAGAGGAAAAGATTTTAACACTAGCGGATCAAGCCCATATTCCGACCGATCATGTGTATGAAGTAAACATGTCTGAGAAAACCAATGCCTTAAATGCTTATGTCACAGGAATTGGCTCTAATTCTCGAATTGTCCTTTGGGATACAACGCTTCATCAGCTAAAGGATAAAGAAATTCTTTTTATTATGGCTCATGAAATGGGACATTACGTCATGAAGCATGTGTACATTGGAATTGCTGGGTATTTGCTGTTATCACTTGTTGGGTTTTACATCATTAGTAAAGTTGCTGAGAAGGTCGTACATAAATGGAAAGAGCCATTGAAAATATCGTCCTTAACGGATTTATCTTCTCTGCCTGTCTTGCTGCTCACTTTTTCGCTTTTAGCATTTACGGTGAGCCCATTAACGAATGCAGTTTCAAGATATCAAGAACATAAAGCTGATGAATATGCTATTCACTTGACGCATGATAAAAAGGCAGCCGTTTCCTCTTTTCAAAAGCTAACAAAAGCAGGGTTAAGTCAAGTAGACCCTCCTTTCTTAGTAAAAGTGTTTCGCTATAACCATCCAACCATGTTAGAACGCATTACGTATATTGAAAAACAGTAAGAGGGATTCCGAATTAGGAGTCCCTTTTTCTTTATTTTGTAAAAAAGTAATGACGTTTTGAATTTTCTGTTATATAATAAATTAAGTTTTAATAATCTGTATTATAACAATAAAGAGAGGAATGAAATGTGTGACCATTTCCAATCAAACAAGTCATCTCAAAACACCCTACACCACGGTTTTAACTTCAGAGTCTCTTCAATTTCTAACGGATCTTCATCGTGAGTTTAATGAAAGACGAAAGCAGCTTCTGCACAAGCGGATCATCCGCCAACAGCAACTTGATCAAGGAATAAAGCCAACATTTTTAGATGAAACGGCTCATATTCGAAATAGCGAATGGACTGTTGCACCATTGCCCAAGGATTTATTGGACCGAAGAGTAGAAATTACCGGTCCTGTTGATCGAAAAATGGTCATTAATGCCTTAAATTCAGGGGCAAAGGTTTTTATGGCAGACTTTGAGGATTCGACTTCTCCGACGTGGGACAATGTCATGCAGGGACAAATAAATCTTCGTGATGCGGTCAATCGAACGATACAGTTTGAGGGAGATAACGGAAAGAAATATGAGCTAGGAAGTACGGTAGCGACGCTAATGGTTCGTCCACGGGGATGGCATCTAGAGGAAAAGCATTTACAGATTGATGGGGAGAACATGTCAGGAAGTTTGGTGGATTTTGGTCTTTATTTTTTTCATAATGCAAAAATGCTACTTGAAAATGGATCTGGACCTTACTTTTACTTGCCAAAGCTTGAAAATCATTTAGAAGCTCGGTTATGGAATGATGTGTTTTTATATGCTCAAGAGTACATGGGAATTCCAAGCGGAACGATTAAAGCGACGGTGCTGCTTGAGACAATTCTTGCGGCATTTGAGATGGACGAAATTTTATATGAGCTAAAGGAACATTCGGCCGGTCTTAACTGTGGCCGGTGGGATTATATTTTCAGTTACTTAAAAAAGCTTCGTAACTACGACACTAGTATTCTACCTGATCGCTCGCTCGTGACGATGACGTCTCCTTTTATGAGAGCGTATTCACTTCTTGTTATTCAAACGTGTCACCGTAGAGGGGTTCATGCAATGGGAGGGATGGCTGCGCAAATTCCGATTAAAGGAGACGAAGAAGCAAACAAAGCAGCCTTTGAGAAGGTGCGTCTTGATAAAGAGCGAGAAGCAAAAGACGGACATGACGGGACGTGGGTCGCTCACCCTGGGCTAGTATCTGTAGCAATGGATGTATTCAATGAGCATATGAAAGATGACAATCAAATTGCTCGTCCACTGATGGAGATGGAAGTGTCACAAGAAGATTTACTTTTAGCACCAAAGGGACCGATTACGGAACAAGGAATTCGTATGAATATTAACGCAGCCATTCAATATATTGAATCTTGGCTTAGCGGTCGCGGTGCAGCACCCATTTTTCATTTAATGGAGGATGCGGCAACAGCAGAAATTTCGCGTGCGCAAATTTGGCAGTGGATTCATCATCCAGCGGGAAAAACGGATGAGAATCGTAAGGTAACTCTTCAGTGGGTGAGGGAACTTCAAATGGAAGAACTAGAAAAAATTAAGCAATTAGTAGGGGAAGAACGCTTTAAAAACGGACGTTTCGAGGAAGCCGCCAGACTGTTTGAGGACCTTGTTGGGTCCAACGAATTTGCGGAATTTCTAACATTAAAAGCGTACGAGATTCTAGAAGCATAATTCCCAATAATAAAATAAGATTTAAAAAATATATGTGTTAAATAAACAATAATATGGTTAATAAGGGAGATGGAGAGAATGAAAGATTTACGTATTCAAGCAGTAGAAGAAAATTGGGGTACAGATAGCAGATGGCAAGGAATTGAACGTCCATATAGCGCAGAGGACGTAATGAAGCTTCGCGGTTCCATCGACATCGAGCATACGTTAGCAAGAAGAGGTGCCCAAAAGCTTTGGAACTTGCTTCATACAGAAGATTACACGCATGCTTTAGGAGCACTCACAGGAAACCAAGCCGTCCAGCAAGTAAAAGCAGGTCTAAAAGCAATTTATTTAAGCGGTTGGCAAGTAGCGGCTGATGCTAATCTATCTGGTAATATGTATCCGGATCAGAGCTTGTACCCTGCAAACAGCGTTCCTCACGTTGTAAAGAGAATTAATCAAGCTCTTCAAAGAGCTGATCAAATTCAGCACCTAGAAGGAAAAGAAGAGTTGGATTACTTCGTCCCAATTGTTGCCGATGCTGAAGCAGGTTTTGGTGGACAGTTGAATGTGTTTGAATTGATGAAAAGCATGATTGAATCAGGTGCAGCAGCCGTTCACTTTGAAGATCAGCTATCATCGGAAAAGAAGTGCGGACATCTAGGTGGAAAAGTACTTCTTCCAACTCAAACAGCGGTTCGTAACTTAATTTCCGCTCGTCTTGCGGCAGACGTAATGGGGGTTCCAACGATCATTATCGCTCGTACAGATGCAGACGCAGCCGATTTGATTACAAGTGATATTGATCCAGTTGATCATCCGTTTATTACAGGGGAACGAACAGCAGAAGGGTTTTATCGAACAAACGCAGGTCTTGATCAGGCGATTGCCAGAGGTCTTGCATACGCACCTTATGCGGATTTGATTTGGTGTGAAACGTCAGAGCCAAATTTAGAACAGGCCAAACGTTTTGCAGAAGCAATTCACGAGCAGTTCCCAGGTAAGCTACTAGCTTATAACTGTTCACCGTCTTTTAACTGGAAGAAAAAATTAGATGAAGAAACGATTGCTTCTTTCCAACAGGAGTTAGGAAAAATGGGATACAAGTTCCAATTCGTGACGCTAGCAGGATTCCATGCCTTAAATCACAGCATGTTTGAATTGGCACATGGGTATAAAACGAGAGGAATGGCTGCTTATTCTGAATTACAGCAGCAGGAATTTGATAGCGAGCATAAAGGCTATACCGCTACAAGACATCAGAGAGAAGTAGGAACAGGGTATTTTGACGAAGTGTCACAAGTGATCGCAAGCGGAAACTCATCCACGACAGCGCTAAAGGGGTCGACTGAGGAAGAACAGTTTATGAATAATTAAACGCACAAAAAGGATCCTTCATGCTGGTAAAGCGTGAAGGATTGCTTATTTATTCAGCTACTTTTAATAATTCTTGATATTCTCTAGAAAGGCTTAGAAAATCTTCTTTATTACGTTTGTCTAATGCCTCGTTAATTCTTTGCTCTAAAACTTCCACACGACGGACGAATAGGGACTCATCAATCACCATATCAATGTACAGCGCTAAAACGTCTACATCTTCTTTCATTTGCTTAGAGTTGGCCAGTGACTTCATCATTTCTGCATAAGATTTTTCGTTTTTCATGAGATTCACCCCTGAAGTCTTTTTTTTATTATATAGACTTCAATCAAAAAAAACAACTTATTTTCTAAATTTTTAGAAATTTTATTTTTTCCCTTTTTCCTCCAACTAAAAACCTCCATTTTCTGTCCCGCTCCTCGAAAAAACCGCCAAAATGGCTTAAGCCCAATGATGAACGCAAATGAAAAAACTTGTCCAAAAGACCATTTCCACTTTCAATGAAATTAGCTCCTTCGTTTCAAAAGCGTATGTATGTCCCACTCTTTACCACATAAAAAAATAAGTATCCAGTTGAAGAAAAGTACAGTGCTTCTTCTTTTTAATGAAGTAAGAATGGAAGCGGAAGATGCGAAGACTCCTACGGGACTAGTGAGCCAGCTGAGATCCCGCAGGAGAGAAACGACGAGGAAGCTCAGCGCTCACCCCGAGGAAAGCGAAGCAATCTGAAGCTGGAATCCGCCCTATTTTCAAAAGCACTTATGCAAAAAGGTAAGAATTCAACTCAAGAACAGCATAGTGCTTCTCCTTTTTTAATGAAGTAAGGATGGAAGCGGAAGATGCGAAGACTCCTACGGGATGAGTGAGCCAGCTGAGATCCCGCAGGAGAGAAACGACGAGGAAGCTCAGCGCTCACCCCGAGGAAAGCGAAGCGATCTGAAGCTGGAATCCGAACTGATCTGAAACGAAATGATCGTTAAAAACTAAATACCAGTTGAATCTACACATAGTACGCCGACTTTTCAAATGAAGCTGAAAGCCTTCTTAGTAAACATCTCCCCTTTATAAATGTGAAGCGCCCACTTAGCAGTTTCTTTTCAAAATTCCCCACGAAAAAACATCATTCATCAAATAAAAACAAAAAAATACAGTCTAAAAATAGAAAAAATTCTGACAAGTGTTAAAATAGACGTATAGATATGATAAGGGGTGGACAAAAGATGAATGTGACAGAAACGAAAAGAAAAGTAGAAATTAACGATTTATATAAATTATCAACAGCCTACGACGCTCAGTTATCTCCTGATGGAAAATCTGCTGTGTACGTTGTTCGAAAAATTAATGAAGAAACCGCTCAATATGTATCCAACTTATACGTGGTTGATCTTGAAACGAAAGAAGAACGCCAATGGACATTCGGTGAACATCTTCACCAAACACCGACTTTTTCACCTGATGGGACCATGCTTGCATTTGTTTCCAACCGTACGAAAACAAATCAAATCTATTTACTTCCAGTCAATGGAGGAGAAGCAAAACAGCTAACCTTCTTCCACAAAGGGGCCTCTAACCCGATCTGGTCACCAGACGGTAAAATGCTTCTCTGTTCAGCAGGTGTCAAAAGTGGAGAAACCATCCATACAAAAGAAGAACAGAACGAGAAAAAAGAACTTCAACCTCTAGTTGTGGATCGATTAATTTATAAAGCAGATGGAAGAGGATTTATCAATGATACATACTCTCAAATTGCTTTAATACATATTGATTCAGGCGAATCCGTGCAGCTAACGGAGGGGGATCATTCATACGCTGCATCGTGCTGGTCACCTGATGGCACGGCCGTTGTTTATTCCGCTAATTTATCAGATGATCCAGATGATGTCTTTACATCCGATTTGTACGTGTATAACATCGATTCCAAAGAAACCGTAAATTTAACTACAGGTCAAGGTTCTTTCGGACGTGCATCCTGGTCACCTAACGGATCATACCTAGCGTTTTTAGGATCACAAGAAGAAAATCAAACGGTGACAACGACAAAAATTTGGTTATACGACTTTTCCGCTCAGAAAATGCATTGCATTACAAAAGAATGGGATGTGGATGTAGAAGATGTCGGAGTGGGTGACCTGCATTCATGGAGACGAAATCCAGGATTAATATGGACAGCTGATAGTAAAGGGTTTTACTTCTTAATGAGCGATCAAGGAAATGTCGGAGTCTATCATGGAACGGTTGAAGGTGAGTTAACACCTGTGTTGTTTGAAAACCTCCATGTGTACGATTTGAGCGTGCATTCAAACGGGGAACAAGCCGTCGTTGGGATCAGCACACCAACATTGCCAGGAGAGTTATACACGCTGAATTTAACAAGCGGTGACAGAGAACAAATTACCCACCTTCACGATGCGTTTCTTGATGATGTGGTTCTCGCTGGAGCAGAATCCTTTACGATCAAAGCCTCAGACGGCTGGGATTTGCAGTGCTGGCTTATGAAACCTGCCGGTTATGAAGAAGGAGAGAAATATCCGCTAATCCTTGAAATTCACGGTGGCCCTCATATGATGTACGGAAATACATTTGTACATGAGTTTCAAACGCTTACTGCAAGTGGATATGGTGTTTTATACATTAATCCAAGAGGAAGCAAAGGATATGGACAAGTCTTTGCGGATGCAGTTCGAGGGGATTACGGTGGAAAAGATTATCAGGATTTAATGGATGCTGTAGACTATGTGATTCGCGAATATGATTTTGTGGACGAAACGCGTCTTGGAGTTACAGGCGGCAGCTACGGTGGATTTATGACGAACTGGATTGTTGGACAAACGGATCGTTTTAAAGCTGCGGTCACACAGCGTTCGATTTCGAACTGGATTAGCTTCTACGGCGTTAGTGACATCGGCTACTTCTTTACAGAACGAGAGATTAAGAGTGATCTATATAATAACATTGAAGCACTTTGGAAACATTCGCCGCTTCGTTTAGCCGACAAGGTGAATACTCCGCTCCTTATTTTACACGGAGAACTTGATTACAGATGTCCTATTGAACAGGGAGAGCAGCTATTTAATGCGCTAAAAAGAAAAGGAAAAGAAACGCGTTTTATTCGTTTCCCTGAAGCAACGCATGACTTGTCGCGGAGCGGTGATCCAAAACTACGATTGGATCGTTTAACATATATCCGCGATTGGTTTCAGCAATACGTCTAAATGATCTTCAATGAATTGTATTTAATCGCCTCCTTTTCCGGGGGGCGTGCATAACAGCGCAAGGAGAATAAATGAATGAACTGGGAGACAATTCAACACGTTTTCTCAATGGATTACATGCTAAAGTTAATTAGCGATTATCGTTCACTCGGAGCAATTCCCGCCATTTTATTGTTGATGCTCGAAGCTTTTATTCCCATTTTGCCACTCGTCGCATTTGTAATAGCAAATGCAGCAGCATTCGGCTTATGGGGTGGGTTTCTCATTTCGTGGGCAGGAGCGTGCTTAGGAGCTTTACTCGTTTTCTTGTTAATTAGAAAATTTGGCAGGCAACGATTTTTTCGTTTTTTAAGTCATCATTCAGGCGTAAAGCGAATAATGAACTGGATTGAACAACATGGTTTTGGTCCCATTTTTCTGTTGCTGTGTTTTCCTTTTACACCGTCTGCGGCCATTAATGTGGTTGCGGGCCTTTCAAAAGTGAGCATTATGCAGTTCATGCTAGCGGTACTAAGTGGAAAAATGGTGATGATCTTTATGATTAGCTTTATTGGAGCGGATCTTTCTTCATTTGTGAGGCAACCATTTAAAGCGGTCATTGTCGCCGTTGTGATCTTCGTTCTATGGTTTGTGGGAAAACGAGTAGAAGCAAGATTAAATAAAACAACAAATGAAAAAATAAAGGAAGTGAGCTGAACAGAGATACTGTTCAGCTTTATCTTTGTAAAATTGCGGAAAAAGTACTACAATAGGTTTATGTAAACGTTTTCTTTATTTGACTTTATTCTGAATGACCGTGAAATAAATACAGATAAGATTAAGATACGGGAACGTGTACAAAGGTCGTCTAGATAAGTGAGGATTTACATAAAATAGGGTAAATAGATAACTAAACGAATGCATTTGTTCATAGAATGAATAGAATGCTTGAATGGACAACTTCATGATCTGCACCCAGAGAACTTGAATGAAGAGGGGGAGCATGGATGAGTACAATAGCGTTGAAGAAGGTAGATATAGCTAATGGTGAAACGATTTCGTACCGTGAGCGAGAGGGCGGGGAACAGGTGGTTATTCTCGTACATGGGAATATGACGTCTTCTAAACACTGGGATGTGGTGCTTGAGGCGATGCCATCACAATTCAAGCTTTATGCGGTTGACTTAAGGGGATTCGGTTTGTCTACGTATCACGAGCCTATTAAACGCATTAAAGATTTCTCAGATGATTTAAGGCTTTTTATTGATGAACTTCATTTGCAGAATTTCAGTTTAGTAGGATGGTCTACAGGTGGAGCGGTATGCATGCAATTCGTAGGTGAATATCCAGGATATTGTGACAAGCTGATCTTGCTAGCCTCAGCTTCAACAAGAGGTTATCCACTTTATGCGATCGGTGAGAACGGGACATTTGACGTTTCAAAACGCTTAAAAACGTATGAAGACGTACAAACATACCCTAATTCATCTACGGCCGTGCAACACGCGTTTGATACGGGAAATCGTGAATTTTTTAGAAGTGTTTGGAATACGGTTATTTACCGGGCGCATCAGCCAGAGCAGCGTAGATACGAAGAATATTTAGATGATATGCTGACACAGCGCAATCTGTTAGAAGTTAATCATTCGTTAAATACATTTAATATTAGCAATCACGATCATGAGGCAGCAAAGGGGACAGGGCTCGTAGACCATATTACGATTCCAACACTTGTATTAAGAGGGGATCAGGACTTAGTTGTGACAAAAGAAATGACGGATGAAATTTTAGCGGATTTAGGATCGAATGCCGTTTTCTATTCGCTAACAGGCTGTGGACATTCACCGCTTATCGATGATCTAGAACAGCTCATTCATCAAATAACGTCATTCGTTAACCAAGGGGGAATTGTAGATGAGATTAGAAAATAAAGTAGCACTTATTACAGGAGCAGCAAATGGGCTTGGCTTAGAGGCAGCCAAAGTGTTTGTGAAGGAAGGGGCACGAGTTGCGCTCGCAGATTTTAATGAAGAGCTTGGAAAAAAAGAAGCAGAAGCATTAAAAGAACAAGGTGGAGACGTTGAGTTTTTTCAAGTGAACGTAGCGGATCGACAAAGCGTGGACGAGTTAGTGAAGAACGTTGTGGATCGCTTCGCAAAAATTGACATCCTAATCAACAATGCGGGAATTACGCGTGATGCTGTGCTAACGAAGATGAAGACAGAAGAATTCCAGCAGGTCATTGATGTAAACTTAACAGGTGTATTTCACTGTACGCAAGCGGTTGTCCCGTATATGGTAGCGCAAGAAAGCGGGAAAATCATCAACACTTCCTCCGTTTCAGGGGTATATGGGAACGTTGGGCAAACGAATTACGCGGCGTCAAAAGCGGGCGTCGTTGGGATGACAAAGTCTTGGGCAAAAGAGCTTGGGCGAAAAGGGATCAATGTAAATGCAGTCGCACCAGGCTTTATCGAAACGAACATGGTGAAGACGGTTCCACAAAAAGTGATTGATCAATTAACAGCAACTATTCCACTACAAAAGCTAGGACAGCCGTCTGATATTGCATATGCGTATTTATATCTTGCATCAGAAGAATCCAACTATGTGAATGGGACGGTGCTTCATGTTGATGGCGGTATTATGATGTAAGGAAATAAGACCAAAAGACTTCTCCATGAAGAAGTCTTTTTTTGTTGGAAAAGTTTTGGAGAGGAAAATGTGTACATTGGAAATTCATCATCAACTACAGTAAAATAGAACTAAGAGAAGCGGCTCAAACGCTCGTTAAGATTCGAAGCGTTTGATGCCGCTTCATTTGCCGAATTGAAAAAATCGTACCAGTAATAAGATCAACCATTTTTGGTGGAGCTTTTTGTTTAAAATAGAGAGAAAAATAAGTTGGGAGGGGACAAAATGGCCGTTCAGTTTTTAATTGGTCGCTCAGGAAGCGGGAAAACACACCTGTTCATGGATGACATTCGTAAGCAGTCCAAAGAAGATCCGTTCGGTGATCCGTTGATTTATATAGCGCCTGAACAAATGACGCACCAGCTTGAATATGAGTTTGTTCGCGACGAAGACCTTGCGGGAATGATTCGCGCGCATGTATTTAGCTTTCGTACGTTGACGCCACGAATTTTACAGGAGGTAGGAGGTTTCAGCCGCCAGCACATCACCCAGACGGGAATGAAAATGATGCTTCGTAAAATTTTGGAGAAGCGGAAAGAAGAGCTACGCGTTTTTAGTAAAGCAGCTGAAAAGCCAGGATTTTTAACTCACTTGGAACAAATGGTGACGGAATTCAAGCGCTACTGCGTTTCAGATGAGATGCTAAGCGATCAAATTCAGCAGCTCGCAGACGATGGTGACAAGGTACTTGCTGATAAGCTTCAAGATTTGTCTGTTATTTATGGAGATCTTGACACGCAGCTTGCTGATAAGTATGTCGGAACAGAGGATCAGCTTCGTTTGTTGGCTGAAAAGATTCCTGAATCATCGTATTTAAGAGAGGCCACCGTGTATATTGATGGATTCCATATGTTTACGCCACAAGAAATAGAAGTGGTGGGTCAACTAATGAAAACGTCTAAGGATGTTTTTATTTCATTAACGGGTGATCGCGTGTATGATCAGCCATTTATTAATGAGTTAGATCTATTTCATGTAACGGCGCAAACCTATCATCAGCTTCATCAAGTGGCAATGGAGCATGGTGTTGAGGTCAAAGGTGCTCATGTATTGGAAGAATCTCGACGCTACAGTGAACATGAAGGACTGCATTATTTAGAACGATTTTTCGATGATCGTGCCATTGGTTCTTTCCAAGGTGAAACCGAGGATATCGAGTTGCTTCCTGCTGCTAATCGCCGAGCAGAGGTTGAGGGGATTGCGAGAAAAATACAGACGTTTGTTCGTGAAAACAACTATCGCTACCGTGATATTGCGATCATGGTACGTAACACATCTGACTATCAAGATTTATTTGACGTCGTGTTTAAAGATTACGAGATTCCTTACTTTATTGATCAAAAGAAAGCGATGTTTCATCATCCACTAGTTGAGCTTATTCGCTCCTCCTTGGAAGTAGCACGAGGGTCATGGCGCTATGAGACAATTTTTAGAGCGGTAAAGACAGACTTATTATTTCCGGTAAAAGCGAATTATCAAAAGCTCCGTGAGGAAATGGATGTGTTTGAGAATTATGTGCTTGCTTACGGAATTAACGGGAAGCGATGGACGAGTTCAGAGCGTTGGACGTATCGCCGTTATCGATCACTTGAGGATATGGATGTTCCACAGACAGAACAGGAGCTTCGTTTTGAAGATAAAATAAACGAATTGCGTGAGCTCATTGTGACGCCTATTCATACGCTACAAAAACGTTTTAAAAAAGCAAAAACGGGACGTGAACTGACAGAAGCTCTATTCAACTATTTAACCGAGCTGAAGATCCCGAAGAAAATGCAACGTCTACAGGAAGCGGCTGCTGAAAACGGCGATCTGCGCCTTGCAAAAGAGCACGATCAGGCGTGGGAATCTGTTCTGGAGCTGATGGATCAGTTTGTTGAAATGATGGGGGATGAAAAGATTTCCCTTACGTTATTTGCTGACATTATGGAAGCAGGGCTTGAGAGCATGGAGTTTGCCCTCGTTCCACCAGCGATGGATCAAGTGCTCATTGCGAACGTGGAGCGGTCTCGTTTGCCAGACATTAAAATGACGTTTATCGTGGGCTTTAATGAAGGGGTATTCCCGGCTAAGCCACAAGGTGACGGTGTGCTTTCGGATCAAGAAAGGGAGCAACTTCTAGATTCTGGAGTCCAGCTGGCAGCAGGAACGAGAAAGCGACTGTTTGAAGAGCAGTTTCTTATTTATTTAGCTACATCGAGTCCATCTGAACGCTTGTGCATCAGTTATCCGCTTGCAAATGAAGAAGGAAAAACGATGCTGGCGTCTATGTATGTTAACCGAATCAAAGAAATGTTTCCAGTCGTGAAGGAAACATTCCTTGTACAGGACCCAGGTAATGTACCTGATGATGAGCAAATTCATTTCGTCTCGAATCCACGAACAACCCTTTCGTATCTTGCAGGGCAAATGCAGGCGTGGAAACGACAGTACCCTATGAGCGATATTTGGTGGAGTGCGTATAACCACTTGATGGAAAAAGATCAAATGTGGAAGCTGTATAGCCATCGCGTACTGAGCGCGTTGTTTTACAAAAATGAAGCAAAGCGACTTACAAAAGAGACAAGCTATCACTTGTACGGAAAGCATATTCAGGCAAGCGTATCACGCATGGAGAAATATCAAGCGTGTCCGTTCTCCCATTTTGCTTCACATGGATTGCGGTTAAAAGAACGAAAAGCGTTTAAGCTTGCGGCGCCTGATATCGGTGAATTGTTCCATGCAGCGCTAAAAATGATTTCCGAACAGCTTCGCAGTGATCAAAAGGACTGGCGTCAGTTGACGAAAAAAGATTGCCAAACGCTCTCGTTAAATGCTGTGAATGAGCTAGCACCACGTTTGCAAAATGAAATCTTGCTAAGCTCAAATCGCCATCACTATCTGAAGCATAAGCTACAACAAATCATTGAAAGAGCATCGATGATTTTAAGTGAGCATGCAAAAGCGAGTGGATTTGAACCAATCGGCTTAGAAATGGCCTTTGGTCCAGATGGTGATCTTCCGTCCATTCAGTTTGAGCTTCCAAACGGGCAAACGATGGAGCTTATCGGTCGTATTGACCGCGTCGATAAAGCAGAAAGCTCAAAAGGTCTGCTTTTACGGATTATTGACTATAAGTCCAGCGATAAGGTACTAAACCTAGTCGAGGTCTATTACGGTTTAGCGCTCCAAATGCTTGCTTATTTAGATGTGGTCGTTACGTATGCAGAAAAGCTCGTAGAAAACGGACATGGAGCGCTTCCGGCAGGAGTTTTATACTTCCACGTTCATAATCCAATGATTAATAGTTCAAAGTCGATGACAATTGATCAAATTGAAGAAGAGCTATTTAAAAAATTTAAGATGAAAGGTCTTTTATTAGGAGATGAAGAGTCCGTTCGACTTATGGACCAATCGCTTGAGAGCGGTCATTCGAAGATTGTTTCGGCTGGAATAAAAGGCTCGGGCGAATTTTATTCAAATTCATCTGTTGCAAGCCAAGAAGAATTTAGCTATTTGCGTGGATATATGCGTAACAAATTCCAAGAAATCGGCACAAACATTACAGACGGTGTGGTCGATATTGCACCTTATAAACTAAAAGATCGTACGCCGTGTGAATTTTGTTCCTATCGATCTGTTTGTCAGTTCGATCAGGCGATGGAGGAAAATGAGCACCGTGTGCTGCCCGTTGAAAAGAGTGCAACGATACTAGACAAAATTCGAGAGGAGGGCTACAAAATTGACTAATGATCTTATGACGAAACCAGCCAATAGTCAATGGACAGATGATCAGTGGAAAGCCATTGCGTCTTCAGGACAGGATATTCTTGTTGCGGCAGCGGCAGGTTCAGGGAAAACGGCAGTACTTGTTGAACGAATTATTACAAAAGTAATCTCTGAGCAAGATGCGTTAGATGTGGATCGACTTTTAATTGTTACGTTCACAAATGCCTCAGCTGCTGAAATGCGTACGCGTATTGGAGAAGCGCTTGAAAAGCAGTTAAAAAGCAATCCATCATCTCTACATTTACGTCGCCAGCTAAGTCTGCTAAACCGAGCGTCTATTTCAACTCTTCACTCGTTTTGCCTAGACGTGATTCGAAAATATTACTATGCCATCGACATTGATCCAGGCTTTCGTATTGCAGATGATGCAGAGGCGGAGCTGATTCGTGAAGAAGTACTAGAGGAACTTTTTGAGGAAGAGTACAGCATTAAGGAGAATAGCGTCTTTTTTGATCTTATTGACCGCTATACAAATGATCGAAGCGATGCGGATATTCAAGTGATTGTTCGTCATTTATATGAATTCTCGCGCTCCAACCCGTTTCCAAAACAGTGGCTGTCACAGCTTATCAATCAGTATGATGTTGAAGAAGATACGGTGATCGATTCGCTGCCATTCATTCCATTTTTATTAAAAGAAGTGTCTTCGCAATTAAAAGGGATTCGAGCACTTTTAGAAGAGGGAATGAATCTTACGAAGCTTCCTGAAGGGCCTGCGCCACGAGCGGTAAACTTTGAAGAGGACTTAGCTCAAATTGATCGCTTACGATCAGCAAGTGAACGATCGTTTACAGAGCTACATGAAGAAATGCAAACACTCGCTTTTTCTCGTCTAAAGGCGTGTAAAAAAGGAGAATATGACGCAGGGCTTGTTGAACAGGCGGGCGATTTACGTAAAAAAGGGAAGGAGTCTCTCGAAAAACTTCAAAGCGAATTGTTTGCGAGACCTGTCCATGCCTATATGAGCGACTTTTCTAATATGAAGCCTGTTGTGGAGAAACTGGTCGAGCTTGTAAATAGTTTTGCAGAACGCTACGATGCGGTCAAACGAGAAAAAGGCTTGGTGGATTTTTCTGATTTAGAGCACTACTGTTTGCTCATTTTACGGGAAGAAACCGAAGATGGTCAGCTACTTCCTTCTGCTATTGGAAAAAAATATCGCCAGCAGTTTAAAGAAGTGCTAGTAGATGAATACCAAGACACAAATATGGTACAAGAATCCCTCATTTCTCTTGTTACAAAAGATAACGAGCACGAAGGGAACTTATTCATGGTAGGGGACGTGAAGCAATCGATCTATCGTTTCCGCTTAGCAGAACCGTTTTTATTTCTCAGCAAATACAAACGATTCACCCATGAAGGTCGTCAAGGCGGAATGAAAATTGATTTAAATAAAAACTTCCGAAGCCGTTCGCAGGTCCTTGATGCGACAAACTTTATTTTTAATCAGGTGATGGACGAGGAAGTTGGGGAAATTTCTTATGATGATGATGCTGCGCTCAAGCTTGGAGCCTCTTATCCTTCTGTAGAAGGCATGGAGACAGAGCTTGCGCTTATTACGAAAGATAAAAAAGGCGTATCTGATGAAGAGTCACCTGATGAGGGTGTTTTCTCTGAAGCAGAGCTTGAAACATCTCAGCTTGAGGCTCGCTATATGGCACGTCGAATTAAAAAAATGGTTCAAGAGCGTTTTCAAATTTATGATCGCAAGCTTGATACAACAAGAAGCGTTACGTATCGAGATTTTGTTATTTTACTTCGCTCTATGCCATGGGCTCCGCAGATTATGGAAGAATTTAAGGAAGAAGGAGTTCCCATTTATGCGAACCTTTCAACCGGTTATTTTGATGCGACTGAAGTATCCATTATGCTGTCATTGCTTCGCGTAATCGATAATCCGTATCAAGATATTCCACTTGCCGCCATTCTTCGCTCACCAATTGTGGGGCTTTCAGAGGAAGATCTCGCGACCATTCGTATTGCGAATAAAAAAGGATTGTTTTATGAGGCGATGCAAGATTTCCAGCGCCAGGCCGATTCCGCTGAGCAGGCAGAGCTAGAAGAAAAGGTAAATCTTTTTTATCAGCAGCTTCAAACATGGCGTACACGCGCAAGACAGGATTCGCTGTCATCGCTCATCTGGCAAGTCTATCGTGACACAGGGTTTTATGATTTTGTAGGAGGTCTCCCAGGTGGAAAGCAGCGTCAAGCCAACCTGCGAGCGCTTCATGATCGTGCCAGACAATATGAAGCCACCTCGTTTAGAGGATTGTTCCGCTTTTTACGTTTTATTGAGCGAATGCAAGAGCGCGGTGACGATTTAGGTGCAGCAAGAGCGCTTGGTGAACAAGAAGACGTCGTACGATTGATGACGATTCATAGCAGTAAGGGGCTTGAGTTTCCCATCGTATTCGTAGCAGGTCTATCAAAGCAATTTAATATGATGGATTTAAATAAAAATTACTTGCTAGATAAAGAATTAGGTTTTGGATCGAAGCTGATTAATGCCAAGCTACGAATTAGCTATCCGACGCTTCTTCAACAAACCATTAAGCGTAAAATGAAAAATGAAAGCATGGCTGAAGAGATGCGTGTTCTATACGTTGCGCTAACGCGTGCGAAGGAAAAGCTTATTCTTGTTGGAACAGTCAATGATATTGAAAAATCAGTAACTAAATGGGAAGCAGCTAGTGCATCGTCAAAATGGGTACTGCCTGCACATCTCCGATCCGGAGCAAAGTCTTATTTAGATTGGGTAGGGCCATCGCTTATCCGCCATCCGAGCATCGAGCACTTGGCAGGTGAGCGTTCATCAATCGTGACAACATCACCGATATACAACGATTCATCAAAGTGGAGCATTCATCTACTTCATGCTCAGGAGCTAGAAGAAAATCTTCAGGCAGAGCAGCTTCAGCATGAAGCACTTTTAGAAGCTGTAGAAAAAGGAGAAAAGGTTGACATCACGTCTTCTTTTGAAACAGAAATACATGAGCGAATGAACTGGACCTATTCGCACAAAGAGGCAGCAAATCACTATGCGAAGCAATCTGTTTCTGAGCTTAAGCATCAGCAGCTACAGGATGGGACGAGCGATGAACGCTTTGTTCGAAAGTTTCAAGGTCCTGTAGCGGATCGTCCGTCGTTTATGCAAGAGAAGACGCTCACGCCGGCTGAAAAAGGGACGATTACTCATCTTGTCCTTCAGCATATTGACTTGAAGGCAGATGTATCAGAGGAATCGGTGCGTGAACTCGTCAGCTCGTTAATTACAAAGGAAATTCTAACAGCGGATCAAGCAGAAGGTGTAAATATCCAAAATGTCGTGCGTTTCCTCGAAAGTGAGATTGGCTCTCGACTACGTCAAGCTCCTTATGTGAAGCGTGAACTGCCATTTCGCTTAGGGTTAAAGGCAGAAGAAATTTATCCAGATTGGCAGGGCGACACAGAAGAGACCGTGTTAATTCAAGGTGTAATTGACTGCTTGTTCCGTGATGAAAAGGGCTTTGTGCTAGTAGACTTCAAAACAGACAATATTTCAGAGCGTTTCAACGGTGATTTCAACGAGGCCAAACCTGTCCTTCAAGAGCGTTATCAGTTCCAAATTGATACGTATTCGAAGGCGATTGAGCGCATTTTAAAACAAGAAAGCATTGAGCGATGCCTCTATTTCCTAGACGGTGGCTATGAGCTTTATTTATAAAAACAGTGACGAGGTGACTTTACGTAAGGTCACCTCTTTCATACAGATTAAAGGGGGAATTCACGATGAGGCTTTTACATACAGCCGATTGGCATCTAGGTCGCACGTTAGAAGGAAGAAGCAGATTATTAGAACAAGCACAATTTTTGGATGAATTAGTGGAGATCGTCGAGCGTGAACAGATCGATGCCATTTTAATGGCAGGAGATGCATTCGATACAGTTAATCCTCCAGCAGCGGCAGAGCAGCTGTTTTACGAAGGGATTTCTCGTTTATCAAACGGTGGGAAACGTCCGATTGTCGTGATTGCGGGAAATCATGATAATCCAGAGCGTCTGTCAGCAGCGAATCCACTAGCCTTTACACAAGGAATTACGTTACTTGGACTACCAACTCTCGATGTTCAATCCATTCATATCCCGTCTACGCAAGAAATATTAAAAGTAGCGGCGCTTCCGTATCCGTCGGAATCACGATTAAAAGAAGTATTATCAGAGGAAAATGATGAGCTCGCGCTACGTAATTCGTATGATCAGCGCATTGCCGGTATGTTTGCAAAGATGAGCGAGCAGTTTTCAAGTGATGCTGTGAATATGGCAATGAGTCATATTCACGTAGCGGGAGGCAGTGCGAGCGATTCGGAGCGTCCAATTGAGGTTGGGGGTGCTTATACGGTTGCAGCAACTTCACTTCCTAAGGAAGCGCAGTACGTAGCACTTGGTCACCTTCATCGTCCGCAAGATGTTAAGCGAGCCTTAACTCCTTCGCGCTATTCAGGCTCGCCATTAGCGTACAGCTTTTCAGAATCAGGCTACACAAAATCGGTTACAATCATCGATGCACAGCCTAATCAGCCTGTTCAGCTATCAGAAGTGTATTTATCAAGTGGGAAGCCTCTTGTACGCTGGAAAGCGAAAAACGGGTTAGCGGAAGTTCATCAGTGGATTGATGAAGGGAAGGATTCTCAGGCTTTTATTGATCTCGAAATTCACTTAACGGACATGCTTTCTTTAGAGGAGATTTATCGTCTTCGAAAGCTTCATGAAGGATTTATTCATATTCGCCCAGTGTTTGAACAAACAGAAGAAACAGAGGAGCGCTCTTCGCAAAAGGATTTGCCAATTCCAGAGCTTTTCCGCCGATTTTATGAGCGCCAAACAGGAGGAGCACAGCCTGGTGATGAATTAACGAAGCTATTTTTATCATTAGTTGAGGACGAAGAGACAGAGGAGGTTGAAGCATGAAACCAATTTCGTTATCCATCGCGGGGCTTCATAGCTTCCGAGAAAAGCAGATTATTGATTTTGAAGATTTGTGTAACGGCGGCGTGTTCGGAATTTTTGGGACGACGGGGAGTGGGAAGTCATCGATTTTAGATGCGATGACCCTTGCGCTGTATGGGAAGGTAGAACGTGCTTCAAATAACACCCAAGGAATTTTAAATCACGCAGAAAATGAATTGAAGGTGTCGTTTACGTTTGAGCTTGAAAATGCGGCGAACAAAAAGCGATATAAAGTAGAACGAAGCTTTAAACGCTCCGATGAACTTCGCGTCAAATCTGCTACAAGTCGTATTGTTGAAGTCGGTGAGGAGCAGTTTGTATTAGCCGATAAAACAAACGAGGTTAATCAGCATGTACAGGATTTATTAGGACTTACGATCGATGATTTTACACGAGCAGTTGTGCTTCCACAAGGTAAATTTGCTGAGTTTCTTTCGCTAAAAGGAGCTGAGCGCCGCCAAATGCTACAGCGGTTATTTAACCTTGAACAGTATGGCGATCAGCTAACAAAGAAGCTAAGAGCAAAAGTTCAAGCCGTGACGAGCGATTTGGATAAGATCACGGCCGAACAAGCAGGTCTTGGTGAAGCTTCTAAGGAACGCTTACAGGAGGCGAAAGAAGAGCTTGAAGGAAGCCAAAAGCTTTTAGCCAAACGTCAGGGCGAGCTTGCTGAGGTGGAAAAGCTGTACGAGAAAGAAAAGCAGCTTTGGCAGTGGCACCAAGAGCAAGTTGGATTAGAGGGAGAGCTTCGGAAGCTTTCTGATCAAGAGGTTGAAATTGAACGGAAGCAGGAGACGTTAAAGCATGCAGAAGCCGCTGATAAGTTAAAGCCATATTTAGAAGACATGGAGCGAACTCAAAAACAGGTAGACACATCGAAACAGCGTATTCATGAGCTGACGGTGAGTTTAGAGCAGGCGAAAAAACAGTATGAACAGGCACAGGCACAGTATGAGAAAGTGCGTGAACATAAAAAAGAACAAGAGCCTCTCCTACTAGGGAAAAAAGAACAGCTTCAACAAGCGAAAAAGTTACAACAGGCGATTGAAGAGGCGAGGAGTCAAGTAAGCGAATTAAATGAGAAGCGTTTGAAACAGGATGGAGATTTAGCTGAAACGAAAGGTGTTCTTGAAAAGGCACGCTCTTTACTAGTAAGAGGTACGGAAAAACAGAAGGTTCTAAAAAAAGAACTAGATGAAATTGTTGTGCCATTTGAATATCGTCAGCAGGTGCAAAAGGCGTATAGTGAAAAGCAACGTTTATCCACGATTCAATCATCCATTTCTGAGCTAGAAGAAGAGTTGAAGCAAAAAGACACATCTTACATGAACTTAGTATCAAGACAGAAAAGCCAAGAAGAGCAAGTGAGAAGAAGTGAAGAGCAAGGAAACGATTTGTTTGGTTCGCTACAGCAAACTTATGAAGTCGTTTGTGAAAGGGAACGCGAATGTGAGGCACTTCTGCAGCAAGGAGAAGAATACGTTGAAAAGATAAAAAAGCAGCAACAGCGTGAGCAAGCAAAACATCTAGCACTGACGCTTGCACAAAGCTTAAGTGAAGGAGAAGCGTGTCCGGTGTGTGGTGCTACTCATCATCCGCAGCTTGCAACGGAAACATCAGGGGAAGAAAAGGGTGATCAAAAGGAAGCACTTGAACAAATTCTTCGCGAATTCAGACCGGCAGCAGGAGAATTTTCTTCCTTAAAGCTACAGCTTCAGCATTACGCAGAACAGCTTGTCGCGGAAGGTTTTTCGGAGGCACAATTAGAAAAAGCGGACGTCGCGCCCATTCGGGGCTTAAATGAAGAGGCCTTACTTGACTACATGACGAACATGAAAGCGGAAATTAAGTCACTACAGCAAGATCAGCTCCAGATACGAGATCGTGTCCAGCGCTTTTTAAGTGACGTTCGAAAGCTTCATCAGGAGAAGCAAGGACTGCATATTCAGCTTGAACGCGAGGCAAAGGACCGAGAAGTAGGAAAAGAGAAGCTCAAAAAGCGTCAGGAGGAGCATCTTACTGCTCTCGAACAATTTGAGAAGACCTATCCACATATGGAGTTCGCAAAGGTTGACGAACTGCAAAAAGAAATAAGCGATCGTGATAAAAAAGAGCAGGAGTTAAAAGAAAAGCTCAATATAAGCGTTCGTTTTTTGGAAGAACAGCAGCAAAAAACGGAGCGCCTTACAAACCAAGTTGCGCTTCTTGAAAAGGATCTTGCTGAAACGACATTTTCGTATAAAACAAAGAATGAAGCAGTAGAGGAGAAAAACGGTGAGCTGCGCTCCATTATTGGTTCAGGCGATGTAGACGTATTATGGGCAGAAACAAGCCAAAAGCTAGCGAAGCTTACCGAGATGGAGGAATCCTCTTATCAAATGCTTCAGCAACTTCAAAAAGTGTATCAATCCATTGAAAAAGATGCACAGGCTGAACAACAGCTTCTGCAACAATCAACCGATCATCTTCAAACATCTTCTCAAAGCTGGGAAGAGCGTTTAGGCAACTCTTATTTTGCTTCTGCCGAAGAAGTAAGGGCAGCCTTTTTATCAGAAGATGTGATGAAGGGGTTAAGTGAAAGAATTCAAGCGTTTTTGGAAACGATAAAAACAATTCGTCATGACCTTGATGCAGTGAACAAGAAGCTTCATGAGCAAGAGATCACAGAAGAGAAGTGGCTTCAAACGCAGCAATTAAGGGAAGAACTTCATAGTAGTGTTAATGAAGCGGTGAAGGCTACGGGAGCTGCACAAAAGGCGTTAGAAGATATCGAAAATCGTCATGAGCGATTTAAGGAATTAGAAGAGAAGCGCTTGGAATATGCTCACTTGTCAGAGCAATATCAAAAGCTTCAAAGCGTCTTCAAAGGAAATAGCTTTGTGGAGTATATTGCAGAGGAGCAGTTGATGAATGTCACACGTGATGCATCGAAGCGGTTAGGGATGTTAACACGTCAGCGCTATGCGATCGAAATTGATTCACAAGGTGGATTTATTATGCGAGACGATGCAAATGGCGGTGTTAAGCGACCGGTAAGCTCACTTTCAGGTGGCGAGACGTTCTTAACGTCGCTTGCACTAGCACTCTCACTTTCCGCACAAATTCAGCTTCGCGGCGAGTATCCGCTACAGTTCTTCTTCCTTGATGAAGGGTTTGGTACGCTGGATGGGGAGCTTCTTGATAATGTGGTTACATCTCTTGAAAAAATTCAGTCACAGCAATTATCCATTGGCGTCATTAGCCACGTACAGGAGCTAAGGGCTCGCCTGCCGAAGCGACTGCTTGTCGAAGCAGCAGAGCCGTCTGGACGAGGAACACGAGTGAAAATCGAAACCTTATAAGTATTAAGGGGAGGGGAAAGAACATCGGAAAACGAATGAAGCACATTGGAACATGTGAGCTTTGTGGACGAGAAGAAGTCGAAACGACGGTACATCATCTTACTCCTAAGGAAATGGGAGGAACGTTTGAGCCGACTGCAGATTTGTGTATTCCGTGTCATAAGCAAATTCACGCACTGTACACGAACGAGGAGCTAGCAGTACGCTTAAACACCATTGAAGATTTACAGAAAGATCCTAAAATCTGGTCCTTTGTGAAATGGATTCGAAAACAACCCTCCTCAAAGGTTCCGAGAATAAAAAAATCAAATGAGCGAAAGCGGAAATAAAATGAAGTAAGGGTATGATTATTTAGACGTTAAAAAGATATGTAAAAAACAAGCCTATTCGTACATGGATAGGCTTGTTTTAGCAATTAACAACGGTTCTTGTACTTCAACACTAATAGCTGTCGAAATGGCTGAGATGGTTGAGACGTGTGGTAAAACCAACTTTACTTAATATTTTTCGTTCCTTCAATTGCTTCTAAAATGAGATGATCACAGTCCATCGCTTCTAAAAGAGCAATACCCTCTACTACGACTAAGGCAAGCGCAGTCATTTGCTCCTTACTCAATCCATTTTCGATTTGTATGACATCTCTGTAAAATTCATAAAAGCTATTACAAATCTCTCTTGCGATCGAATAGAATGGATCTTCTTTTTTAGAAGCCATTGCAATTAATTCGAGCCATAATTTCATATAAGGACTAACTTCTGGTTCTTTCATCATTCTATAAAGGTATGTAACGACACTAGAAAAGGATGTTTTCTCAATTTCTGTATTGTCCAACATAAGTATTAATTTTTGTGAAATCGAAGACAAGACAACCGTTAATAATTCTTCCTTATCTTTAAAATAGTGAAGGAGCATTCGATCGCTCGTTCCGGTTGCTTTTGCAAGGTTACGCAAGCTTGCTGATTGAATACCATTTAATAAGATGTAAGAAGCCATGCCCTCCACTAATTCTTGTTTTCGTTTTTCTCCTTTTTTCATATAAACACCCTTAATTCGCTTTTTGTTTAGTATATGCTACATCCTATTTGCGTAGCAAACACCAGGCTATCGAAGAATGTCGCGTCTATTTTTTGATTCCCACTTTTTTCGCTTGATTAATAATGTAGCGAGTGCTACATTTAATTATGTAGTTAGTGCTACATTTTTTAAAAAAGAAGGGGGCTTATTATGTTGAAGAGTCAAATGGAACAAACGAATCGTCCTGTAGGTAGTCCAATATCTAAAAAAGTCATTATCGCTATTCTAGTGCTGTTTTCACCATTGACCGTTGTAGCAGTAATTCAACATGGCTTTTTAGGTATATTCAAGGCAGCATTTACAAATTATGCTACAATTCAAGTGTTTGTAGATTTATTCATTGCTTCTTTATTAATCCTTATATGGATGTGGTTTGATGCTAAGAAAGAAAATCGCGCTTTCTGGCCATGGGCCTTGCTTACGTTAGCAGCTGGATCATTCGGTCCTCTCTTTTATTTGTTATTTCGCAAGAGGTAGTATTCAAATAGCGTAGCTGAAAAGGTTTATTGCACTGAATTTTAACTGTGGTATTTTATGAATGACTTTTAAAACGTCAAAAGAAGGGAGGTTCCTCTCCCTTCTTTTCCGATCTCATCTAAGTACTCATTCGTGTAAAAAACAGCTCATAGATAGAACAATGAAGACGATTCTATTTCTCCACGGATTTTCTTTGTACAGAAATGGACAAAAGTTATTTTCTTCGTTTGAAAAAAGAAGAAGCAAAATAAGCAATGATCACAATAATGATCATGAATGCCGTATCCCAAAGGGTATAACTACCCCTGATTAGGGTGAAAATCCAGACAAATAAACACAATACAACGATTTTTACTATGTCAATCAAACCAATGTTCATTTCAACAGCCACCTTTTTCTGTAGAGATTGAATCTGTAAAAACTAACTGTTAGTTCCTTTACCCGCATTTTACCGTCATTCATATGTAGTGGCTACATAAATATGGAATTAATAAGTAAAGTCCTCCCAAATAGCGGGAGGACTTTTTGTTAGGCATTTGCCACGTTATTTTGATCATTGATATCAGGATCAAGTGTATTCGTACCCGAAATTCCTGTATTTGTATTAATAAAGTTTCCGGTGTTGAAGGAACCAGAGCCAGCAGCTGTTTTTGAGCCGCTTTTAGGGGAAACGTAAAACGTATCGCCAAACGTTACCACGCCTCCACCGACGCTGACGATTTGAACGGGACCAATTAATGCAGGCATAATCAAACATCCTTTTCATCTTGAAGTATGGCGAGCAAGTGATCATGGAGCGGATGCATTTGCATTACCTGTTCCACTGACATTGCCGCTTGCTCCTGTTTGGACAGGTGTGTTTCCTGGCGTTACTTTTTGTTTTGACTGATCTTTTGAAGAGGAACTAGAATCGTCGTCTTTCTTAATGTTGGGATTATCTTTAGACTCCGAACTTTCGAGCTCACGAATATGTTTTACTCGCGCCTCTCCAAAAATGTCGCAGGTTGATCCGACATGAATGAGGGAGGAGAACGAGGTACCGAGCACTTTAATGCTATGAACTTTAATCGCCGAGCAGTCGTTAATGACGTTCATATTAACCCGAGCTCCTGGTAAGAACTGTGGAATAGGCTCTGAGAACACGCTGTAATCTTCAAAGTCACCTTCTCTTCCATAAAAGAGGGGATACTCACGCTGATCTGCTAAAGCCTTCGTAAACATATTAATAATTTGTGAATCTCCTACTTGTAAGAGTGAGCAGGAACTAACAGATTTTATATTCATGATATCTACATATGACGTTCTTCTTGGTCCTAAAATATTCATTACGCACTCATCCTTACGTTAAAGATAGTGGTACATACGGTCCGATAATTAAGGATTCAGCCGGTGTATCAAACGTCGCCGATAAATTCACGTAATGGGCATCACCAATAAGAAAAATCGAGGAGGATGATACACCCGTAATTTTAATGTCGCCTACTAACAAGTCTCGGTTAATGACCGTGTAATTCATGTAGGGCCACCCTCACTTTTTAATGATTCAGGTAAATAGGTTAAAAAGGCGTTAATTCCTTTTTTAATATCTTCCACAAGCTTACTCAATACGTCTTCCCTTACAGCCTCACGGTTTTCAGCAATCATTCCGGCATCTAATTGCTGAAGGTGATAAATGATGCGGGGTTCAAGCTGCTTTTTAATGTCTTCAATAATGAATTCATAATATGAATAGTCAATCTGAAACTGTCGTTCTGTTAAAATAGAATTAATCACCGATTCCCCGTGTTCTTCAAGGTCTGCTAAAATTTGCTCGTGAATTTCTTCGACAAGCTCTGAAGGAATTGAGCGGTTCTCAACTGGATATAAGGTCGGGTTAACGGGCGGTATGTTCAAATCTTGGCCAGCTGGAGATGTAGTATTGGAATTAATAATAAAGTCCTCCATATTATCTGGAGTAAGTGGGTTCAAGCCGATATTTAGCGTTCCATCTAATGTATCAATTTTTAATTGCTCAAATTTATATTCGATTTTATCAATTTTTGTCGCAGGCTTTTCGTCGATTTCTTTAACCTTATCCTGTAACTCTTGTACAGAGGCTTCAAGCTGCTGAATGCGTTCGGTTTGATGCTGAATGTAGTTTGAGACTTGCTGGATGTATTGATAAAGGTGTTGCAAATAGTCCACCTGACCTCACTCCTTTGAAAAGATCATCTTTCAGATCATTCTGGTTTTGGGGGAGTAAGAGTAGTGGACGGGACGCCTGGTGTTGCCTGAAGGGGCTGCAAAGTTGTTGGCGACACAGAAGCTAATGTTGAGCTTTTTCCAGGCTTCGGTGCAGGCTCTGTAAATCCTCCTGTATTAAATAAGTTGGAGTTAGCAGTCAAAGCGCCCACGCTGCCGATTTGTAAAATAGATGAGTTGGACACGGCATTAACCTTCAGAACCTGGATGTAGATACTTTGATTAACGTAAAAGTTCAACGAAAGCACCTCCTATGGCAAAGCATTTTATAAGTTTCCAGTAATGGTTTGATCATTAACATCTTGATCATTTGTATTCGTTGAACTTTGTTGATTCCAGACGCGTAATCCATCTCCGGTATTAAATGATCCAGCACCAGCAAATGTTTTGGCGGAAGAAACTGGCGAGATGCTGTATACGTCACCGATATGGAATACACTACCGCTACCAACGCTGTTCATGTTAATTACTCCTACAATTGCTGGCATAGTCAAACACCCTCTGAATGAATTTTCTAGTGTTATCCTATGAAGGCGAATGACATATGGTGAATGCCTAACGTAATATAACTCTTCTC
This sequence comes from Priestia koreensis, assembly GCF_022646885.1. GTDB lineage: Bacteria > Bacillota > Bacilli > Bacillales > Bacillaceae_H > Bacillus_AG > Bacillus_AG koreensis_A. The sequence continues at coordinate 718,943 of NZ_CP061868.1, forward strand.
ATACTCCCTATATAACTGAGTCTATGCGTAAGAGTGCTAGTGTATAGGTAAAAGAGAAAACTTTTTTTCGAAATTCTTTGTAAGACCTCTATTTACAATAGAAGAAGCGTCGTTTAAAGGTGTGGAAAATAAATAATCAATATAATGAGGTGAAATGAAAAATTGTCAGTTCGATACAAATCCATTGATAGTATAAGAGGCTTCGCATTGCTTGGCATTTTACTCGTGAATATGCCTGATTTTTACTCGCCTCATCTATATATGAGTCAAGAGCAACCACTCGTTCGTGATGTTGCTTCCTTTTTCATCGACGTTGTAGCACGAGCAAGCTTTTATCCGCTATTCGCGATGTTATTTGGTTTTGGATTCATGATTATGTTTGAAAATGCTCGCAAGCAGGGGCATTCATTTTCTTCGATGTATCGAAGAAGGTTAGTAGGTCTCTTTTTGCTCGGGTGCATTCATGCCTTCCTCATTTGGTACGGAGATATATTAATTAGCTATGCGCTGTGTGGAGCTGTGCTGTGGTTTTTTAAAGATGCCTCCGTAAAAAGACTTTTAACAAGTGGTCTCTCTATTTGGCTTTTTCCGGTTTTTATCGTTGCCTCACTGTTAATAGTGTCTGGTGATATGACAGAAGAGACCGGTCTTTATCAACAAATAATAAAAGAGTCATTTGAGACATATGCAAGTGGTACACTTGGAATGATCATTCATCAGAGACTTCAAGATTGGTTGTATTTAAATAATGTCTATTCGGCCCCTTTTTTATTTGTATCGATTTTTCCTTTCTTTTTATTTGGAGCAGCTGCCGCCAAGGCAAAGGTCGTTCAAAAAGTAGAGAACTACGTGCTCTTTCTAAAAGGAACATTACTTCTTTCTGCCTGTTTCTTTTTGTTAGGTAAGCTGTTGCCATACATAGTGGGGGGAAAACGCAGTTATGCGCTATGTTCATGATAGCGTAGGAGGGCCAGCGGGATCACTGTTCTACGGTAGTTTTCTTTTATTAATACTGCGTAAGAAGGCTGCCCAGAAAATCATGTCTCCATTTGCTGCGATGGGAAAGCTATCGCTTACGAATTATTTGGGTCAGTCTGTGCTGTCAACACTGCTCTTTTATTCCTACGGTGCAGGCCTTTACGGAAAAGTTTCTACGCTTGAAGGAATAGGGATTACATTTTTCATTTTCTGGGTACAGATGATTGTGAGCAATTGGTGGATGAAAACCCATCTATTTGGTCCAATTGAGTGGTTGCTGCGTTCATTCATTCGTCGACAAAAACAGCCGTGGAAAAGAGCGGAAATAGAACAAAATTAGGGGAAAATGTCCTAGATCGCCGATTGCGGAAGATGGAAAATTGATCGAATAGGTGGATAGTTAACGATAATCGTATGAGGTAAGATGTAAATATCGGAAAATTCGAACTCTAAATTGAAAACGGATGCATAAAAGGAAAAGGCAAAGCTAATGAAAGTTAGTGACGCAAAACTATAGGGGCTAAAGTGTTCAGCGTACACGAAGCCAGCCAGTTACCGAAAACTCTCTTTGAGGATAAAGAATGGTTCATCTCTATTAGAGAACCGTTATATTCGGCGACGGCTGAGCATAACGGTTTTTTGTCTGTACACCTTCCTCTAAAAGGGAGATGAGATAAGTGGAGAAACGAATATACAAACCAAAGACGCAAGCGACTCTGTCCAATTATTCACTAGTATTCATGATAATTTCAGTATCCTCTTTATTGGCATTTATTACACTGCCTCATGAGATGCTTTCTTTAGTTAAAGGTATTTTCATGATGATTATGGAAAGATAATAGTAAGTGAGGAAACAGAGGGGAATTCAGCCCTTCTGTTTTAATTTCTAGTGGTTTATTGGAAGTTGGTGGCAATATCATTTTCGTGATATGATACGGTTAGAAAGGAGTGGACAAATATGGATTATAACGCGGCATTGCAATCCCACGTAGGATTATGGACATTATTAATCGTACTGTTTCTCGTTACATTCTTCATGCTACGTGGACGTGCAGGAAAAGGCGCAAAAATTCTACATATGATTGTTCGATTGTTCTACATTCTCGTCTTACTTTCAGGTCTATACTTAGTAGCATCCACGTACGGATGGGCAGGAAAGGCATTACTGAAAGGGTTTGTAGGAATTTTAGTGTTCGTGGGCATGGAAATGGTGCTTGTACGTACGAAAAAGCGGACAGGCGTAGTAGGAGCTTGGATTTTCTTAATCATTGTCCTGGCGCTAGTATTCTATTTAGGATACGTCGTCCTTGGTTAAAAAAACAAAAACGCTTGATGATTCACACAAGAGAGGTGATCATCAAGCGTTTTCCTGTATTTAACGTAAATTCAAATCGGTCTGTTTCGACGGTTCCGCGAGCAAATATATGATGAACCGAGCAGATAAAGTCACCGTTATCAAAAATTAAAAAATTAACTCCTTCTCGGTTCTTGTCAGTTGGCAGGCAATAAAGCGTGTTACAACTATACAAGCAGTCATAAAGGGAAAAATCGAGTGCGTTTAGCTGTGTGGTAAACTGCATGAGAACAGCCTCATCAAGCTCCTCAATTAGAAGCTGATATGCTTTTAAGAGTTGTTTTTGAACTCTAATTTCATCTCCGTCTCCTAAAAAATACGTCTCGCCATTTAACTGTACGATATTTTCTTCCACCCACAGTGCTTTTTCCCAGTTCCCATTCACTTCAACTTCAAAGGACTCAGAAATAACATCTTCTAATCGAAAGGCTTCATCACTATCAAGTTCAAAAAACACCCACTGTGAATCAATGCATTCAAGCGTCCCGTATATGAACGAACGCGGTTGGTTTTTCAAGATTTGAAGCTTTGGTTGTTTCATAGGGTTTCCTCCATTTCAAAACTATTCTTATTTTCTTATTGCCCAAATCGTTCTTCCTTATAACATAAAAGTTCCTTAATTTTACTTAACAGACAAGTTCATGTGTACATGATGTGGGCATAGAATGTCATTATTGCATGAAAGGCTACTAAGAAAGGATGAGGTATGTATGTGCGGAATAACAGGCTGGGTAGATTATAATCGCCCCTTACTGCATGAAAAAGAAACGGTAGCAAAAATGGCGGCAACACTAAGCAAAAGAGGACCAGATGATACCAACGTTTGGACTTCTACTCACGCAGCATTTGGTCATAAACGTCTCGTAGTCGTTGATCCTGAAAACGGAAAACAGCCTATGCAACGCCAGAAGGATTCTCATACTTATACGCTTTGTTACAACGGTGAATTATACAATACGGAAGATATTCGCAAGGAGCTGCTGAAGCGAGGATATCAATTTCAAGGGCATTCTGACACAGAGGTTCTCCTCACTTCTTATATCGAATGGAAAGAGGAGTGTGTCGATCATTTCAACGGAATTTTTGCTTTTGGCATTTGGGATGAAAAAGAAGAGAAGCTTTTTATGGCACGTGATCGTTTAGGTGTAAAACCATTATTTTACCGACCGTATTCAGGTGGACTTCAGTTTGGTTCAGAATTAAAAGCAATTCTTGCTCATCGAGATGTGAAAGCGGAAATTGGCTTTGACGGACTTGCAGAAGTATTTGGATTAGGGCCTTCACACACACCGGGTCACGGTATATTCAAAGGGATTGATGAGCTTCGTCCAGGTCATGCTTTAACGTTTACGAAGGGTGGATTAAACGTTTGGCGCTACTGGAATGTGAAAAGTGCCCCTCATACAGACAATCTGGAAGATACGACAGAAAAGGTTCGTTCCTTATTGTTAGATGCTGTTACGCGGCAGCTTGTATCTGATGTGCCTGTTTGTACCTTTTTATCTGGGGGCGTTGATTCAAGCGCAATAACGGCCATTGCAGCAGAAGCGTTTAAACGCGAAGGAAAAGGTGCTCTTCACACATATTCCATCGATTATGAGGATAATGATAAGTATTTTAAAGCCAATGAATTTCAGCCGAATTCAGACGGTATTTATATTAAGATGATGTCTGATCAGTTTGGGACAGAGCATCATCGCGAGGTCATTAATAATGAGGATCTTGCTCAGTATTTAACAGAAGCTGTGCTTGTTCGTGATGTGCCAGGTATGGCAGACGTTGATTCTTCTCTTTTATGGTTTTGCCGAAAAATTAAGCAGGACTTTGTCGTCGGTCTGTCAGGGGAATGTGCGGATGAAATATTTGGTGGATATCCATGGTTTCATCGAAAACATGACCTTGCGTCCGATACGTTTCCTTGGATGAGATCTGTAGAAGCAAGGGTTGATCTTCTGCAGGACGGATGGCGTAAAAAGCTTCAATTAGAAGAATACGTTCGAGCTAGCTATGAAAAGACGGTAAAAGAAACGCCACTTTTAGACGGAGAAACAGAAGAAGAAGCGCAACGAAGAAAGCTGTTTTATTTAAACCAGCTTTGGTTTATGACAACGCTTCTTGAACGAAAAGACCGCATGAGCATGGGAGCGAGCCTAGAGGTGCGTGTACCGTTTGCTGATCATCGCCTTGTGGAATACATGTGGAACGTGCCGTGGGATATGAAGATGGTGGGGAATAAAGAAAAAGGAATTTTACGAAAAGCACTTGAGGGCATTCTTCCTCACGACGTCTTATATCGTAAGAAGAGTCCATATCCAAAAACGCACAATCCTCACTACACGAACGCAGTTAAGAACTGGCTAAAAGATTTGACGAGCGATGGTTCATCACCTCTGTATGAGTTTTTCGATCGACAAAAATTAACGAATATTATTGAATCAGGCGGAGAGGACTTTAAGGTGCCGTGGTTTGGTCAGCTTATGACGGGACCACAGCTAGTAGCACATCTTGGGCAAATCCACGTATGGTTTAAGGAATATAACATTAACGTCGTCGAATAAGAATTTTAGTGTTTGACGATGGTAAATAAAGGGTACATGGTAAAGTCAAAGGCTTGAAAAGAAATGTTTCTATTCCTTTTCAAGCCATTCTTATTTTTTATACATAAAGTGTTATCCAACAAGTTGATTTTCATCGTTACTAAAATGGAATGGATGAAAAATGGACAAGGTAGGGTGAGTGAGAGCAGATTGAAAAAGAGAAATACAAGCTTTTATAGGAACATACGATATAGTAATAACCCGTTAAAAACAAAAAAACATTTTAAAATTGAGTTTCATATTAAAAGTTTGTATAATGTTTGTATAACTATTGTTTAACTATTTTAGGAGGAACATTCATGTCAAAAAAGATTGCTGTAATTGGTTCAGGTCCTGGTGGTCTTGCGGCAGCCATGATGCTAGCAAGTAAAGGCTATGAAGTGGATGTGTTTGAAAAGCAAAGCTACGTTGGTGGACGCAATTCTGCAATACATTTAGATGGTTATACATTTGATATGGGGCCGACCTTTTTAAGCATGCCACAGATCATGGAGGAAATTTTCCAGGCAGCAGGTCGGAATGTACATGACTATCTGGATCTAAGACGCCTTTCACATATGTATGACTTAGTATTTAACGAACGGACCGTTTCGATGAGTGACGACGAAGAGAGAATGAAGGAGGAAATTGAGCGCCATTTTCCTGGAGATGGTGAAGGCTATAAGCGTTTCATGAAGGACACGGCAGTCAAAATGGATGCTCTTACCCCTCTTCTTCAAAGCAAAATGGATCGATTCTCTCATTATTTGAGACCGGATGTGATCAAAGCACTGCCACAATTATCACTTGGAAAGAGCTTGTATGACGTACTCGCTAGTTACTTTTCGGCTGATCAGCTGCGTTTGGCGTTTACGTTTCAAGCGAAGTATTTAGGAATGTCGCCTTGGGAATGTCCGGGAGCATTCTCCATTTTATCTTATATGGAGCACGCGTACGGAATCTTTCATCCGATAGGCGGTGTTAACCAACTTTCTCAAGCGATGGCGAGAGTTGTAGAAGAACACGGTGGACGTATTCACCTTAATGCTGGAGTGAAAAGACTACTGCTCGATGGAAAAACGGTGAAGGGAGTCGTGTTAGAAAACGGCGAAACTGTTCAGGCGGACGATGTTGTCGTCAACGGAGACTTTAGTTATGTAATGAGTCACCTAGTTGATGAAGGCGTATTAAAGAAATATGCGAAAAAGAAACTGGCGAAAAAACGCTATTCTTGCTCGACGTTCATGATTTATTTAGGTGTGGATAAGAAATACGACATGCCACATCACACCATTATTTTTCCAGAAGACTATAAATTGAACGTTCGTGAAATTACCAAAGATCTGGTCATTTCCGATGAACCATCTATTTATGTTCAAAACGCAAGCGTAACGGATCCAACGCTTGCACCAGAAGGGAAGTCAGCACTTTATATTTTAGCTCCTGTACCAAATAATATGAGCGAAATTGATTGGGATCGATACAAGAAGCAATTCCGAGATAAAGTACTACAAATTGTTCAAGAAAAAACAGGATTTAAAGATTTAGAAAAACATATTGAGGTAGAGAAAATCATTTCACCTAAAAATTGGGAAGAGGATATTTACGTCTACAAAGGTGCTACGTTCAATTTAGGGCATCAGCTCACACAGATGATGGTTCTGCGTCCACATAATGAATTTGATGAGCTTAAAAACTGCTGGTTGGTCGGTGGAGGAACTCATCCAGGAAGCGGTCTTCCTACCATTTTAGAATCAGCTCGCATTTCTGTGAATGCGATCGCAGAGCGTGATGGACGTGTTGCTCATCTTCCACACCAAAAGGAATGGGAGGAAGCGCTATGAAGGCAGCGGTCGTTGGTGGCGGGGTAGGTGGACTTATTACGGCACTTCTTTTAACCAAACAAGGAATAAAGGTGGAGATCTTTGAGAAAGAGTCACGTCTAGGAGGTAGACTAGCGTTCGTTGAGCGCAACGGCTATCGCATTGACGAAGGACCAACGATTGTGCTACTACCAGAAATGCTCACGAGTATTTTAGAAGAAGCAGGAATTTCATCTGATCAGTACGAACTTGTTAAATGTGATCCTTTGTATAGTCTTAACTATCCTGATGGCACTGTTTATACGAAATATGCAAGCCTGTCGCGACAGTTAGAAGAAATAAAACGAGTATTTCCAGGTGAAGAAGAACACTTCATGCAGTTTATGGAGGATATGAAAACCAGATTTTCTATCGGCAAGCGCGCCTTTTTAGAAAAGGACTTCATTAATAAGCGAGATTTTTGGACGCTTGAAAACCTTAAGAATCTGTGGAAGCTAAAAGCGTATCAAACCGTTCATAGTATGACCGCAAGTCATTTCAGTGACTCAAAGTTGCAAGAGGCGTATTCACTTCAGACCCTTTATGTGGGAGGAAACCCGTATTCTTCACCTGCCATGTATTCATTAATTCCTTACAGTGAGCATGAGCACGGCATTTACTATCTTAAGGGAGGATATGCGAGCTTAGTAGAGGTGCTAGAACGAGAGCTTAGAAGACGAAATGTTCCGATCCACCTCAATCATAAAGTAGACAAATTGATGTTACACGGAAATCGAGCACAAGGAATTGTAGCAAATGGCAAAAAGCGTATGTTTCATTCGGTTATATTAAACGGGGATTTCCCTAAAACAGCAAGCATTACTGAAAAGCAGGAAAAATCATATATTCCGTCTTCTGGATGTGTATTATTTTACTTTGGTTTAAATAGACGGTACGATCAAGGTAATATTCACCAGTTTTTTATGAGCCCTGACTTTCATCACCATATGAAACAAGTGTTTAAGTCAAAGGAAATACCAGATGCGCCGTCCTTCTATGCATTCAATCCCTCGAAGATTGATCCAACATTGGCACCAGAAGGAAAAAGTGTTCTATATGTGCTGGTACCTGTTCCATCTGGGACTCATATTGATTGGAGCAAGCAAGAAGCGTTTAAGGAAAAGATGCTTCAAGAGATTGAGGAGCGAGCGTTTCCTGGTATAAAAGAAGCGACAGATTGGATGGAGATTCGAACTCCTAACGAAGCGGAGCGTTTTGGTTTGTATCAGGGCGGAAGTTTTGGAATCGCACCTGAGCTACGTCAATCGGGTGTATTCAGACCTCAAGTAAAGCCTTATTCATATGACAATGTATTTGCGGTAGGAGCTTCTGTACATCCTGGAGGAGGTATACCTATTGTCATGCAGGGGGCAAAGCTTTTAGCAGATTATATAGCGCGAGAAAAGCATGCAATTATGAAGGGAGGCACCATTCATGAAGTCCATAGAGAAAGCATACCAACAGTGTGAAAAAATTATTGCACACCACTCGAAAACGTTTTATAAAGCTTTTTCTTTGTTACCGAAAAAGCAACGAAATGCTGTCTGGGCGGTTTATGCTTTTTGCCGTCGAGTAGATGATATTGTTGATGAAGGGAATGCGCCTTTACAAGAGTTACAGGCTTTTGAACAGGAATTTTCTCTTTTTAAACAAGGGAAATTACTCCATGATGATATGTGGGTAGCGTTACAGGATGTGTTCGATCACTTTGATATGGATGTGCAACCGTTTGACGAAATGATAGTGGGTCAAAAAATGGATTTAATCAAAACGAGTTATGAAACCGTTGAAGAAGTCAAACATTATTCTTATCATGTGGCGAGTACAGTAGGGCTAATGTTGCTTCCGATTTTAGCTCCTAAAAATCACCGTCTATTACGAGAGGATGGAATCGCGCTCGGAATTGCAATGCAAATTACGAACATTTTACGTGATATCGGGGAAGATTTAGAGCGAAGTCGCATCTACATTCCGAGTGAAGTAATGAGTCGCTTCGGCTACACAGAAGAAATGCTTCGTAATCATGAAGTTAATACGGCGTTTATTAGCGTCTGGGAGTTCATGGCGGCAGAAGCAGAGCTTTTATATGAGCAAGGATTAAGTTCTCTGCATCTATATCCGATGTCTTCTCGAATTCCCTTAAAGGGAGCCACATTCTTATACCGTGCGATTTTAAAAGCTGTTCGAGAACAACAGTATCAAGTATTTGGTCAAAAGAATTTTGTGACCAAAGAAGAAAAGCAAAAGATCCTTGCGTTGTTATAAGCGTATTTTTTATGCAGCGAGCTTATCAAGCAATAAGCTATTTTAAGAGGCGTATTTTTTACGCCTTTTTCTTATATAAAAAATGCTATAATAATAGCCATACGTGATATGATAGTATGTACATCGAGACATTGTTATCGTCTGTGTGATGACAATCACCCACTTAGAAATATCTGCTACTTTTCTTCCTTTTTGGAGCGCGTTATAATTTTAGAATTGGTATGAAAATCGCCAAATAAGTGATGAGAGGGATATGCTGATGAAAAGGCTAAAATATTTTTTTCCTCTGTTATTGCTCGCTGCTTTAGTTGTTATTGGTTGTTATAAGGTGTTGAATATGACGCCGGGTCAGGTTGCGACAGAGGTTATAAACCCCAAGCCTGAAATAAAGACGACCAACCATACAGGAATACGTGTTCAGCTACAAAATAAAGTCATCACTTCTCAATTCGTTCAACGCCGAACGGACTCTTCCATCATTTCAATTGATCACAAAGCAATACCCCACTTAGCATATAAATGGCAAGGAAACGTGCTACATAACGACCAGCAAACTTTCCCTGAACAATATGCTGAGGTTCCAGGTATTCTTACGTTTCGAGGAAATCATCTTCGTGACGAGCCGTCCTACGGTTCTGTACCAATGGGGGCTACCCACCTGAAAACCATTTGGGAGTCCTCTACTAGCAACAAATGGGGAGGCGGCATCGGCTGGACAGGCCAGCCGGCCATTGTAAAATGGGATTCAAAGGTGCTTCAAACGATGAATGTAAAATCGACCTTTAAAAACGATGCTAATTTCGTGGAAGTGATCTACGCATCGCTTGACGGACACATTTACTTTTTTGATTTGAAGTCTGGACGTCCATCACGGCCAAGTATTCAGTTAGACAATCCAATTCGAAGTTCGGTGTCAATTGATCCTCGAGGTTATCCGCTTTTATACGTGGGAGACGGCCTTGAAAAGTCAGGAAAAGGAAGCATGGGTCTTCACGTGTTTAGTTTAATTGATGGAAAGCAGTTATCCTTTATTAAAGGAATCGATCGTTTAGCTGCGCGACAATGGGGAGCATTTGATGGATCACCGTTAATTAACCGTCAAACAGATACGATGTTTGTTGGGGGAGAAAATGGATTGTTTTACGAGGTGAAGCTTAATACGTTATTTTCACCAACGAATAAGACAATATCGATTCGACCTCAGATGGTGAAGTACTATTATAAAGTAAAAGGCAACTGGTATTTCGGTATTGGAAATTCTGTAGCGTCCTATAAAAACCTTACGTTTTTCGCTGATAATGGCGGTAGCATCCAAGCTCTTAATCTACTTAACCATCAGCCAGTTTGGGCGACGCCAAGAACAGATGCGACGAATTCTACACTTGTTGTAGACGTGGAGGGAAATCAACCATTTCTTTATACGGGAAATGAAGTTGATAAGCAAGGCAAAAAAGGGACGAGCACGGTTAAAAAGATTAATGCTGTAACAGGCCAGACCGTATGGGCAACGAAGTATCCCGCAATGTCGATTAAAGGAAAACGAACGGTAAACGGTGGCGTATTAGCTACACCGATTAACGGCAAGGAAAAAATCAAGCATCTTGTGATTTACACGGTTGCTCGAACGAACAACATTCAGTCAGGCGCAATGGTAGCGCTCGATAAAAAAACAGGAAAAGAAGTATGGCGCTGGAATATGCCTGCTTATTCATGGTCATCACCTGCGGCTGTTTATGACAAAGAAGGAAATGCCTTTATCGTTCAAGGTGACTCTAAAGGAAATGTCTACCTGCTGTCAGCGGCAACAGGCAAAATTTTATCAAAAGTAGCGTTAGGCGCAAATATTGAAGGCTCACCCGCAATCTATAACCAGACGCTTGTCGTCGGTACGCGCGGTGGAAAGATAGCAGCTGTTCAAATTCAGCCATAACGAAAAAGCCCGTCATCTGAAGCAGATGACGGGCTTTTTAATTTTAAAAGTAAAAAGATTGGTTTATAAAATGATAAGTAGCAACAGGTTCATTAATCATCCGTAAAAATCTTCATTGTCCCCAGGACATATATGACAATAAGGGCAATGACCGCCACCAGCAGAAAATAGAGCTCAAACAAAAACATAATTACAAACAATGGAATGCCAATTAACGAGAGAAGTGAAACAAACTTTGTATAGCGAACGGCAACTTCTGACGGTTCAAGATCACCCTTATATCGCCACTTCTCACCAAATAATATACTTTCTTCAGGATAAAAATAAGTCCAAAGAAGCATTAGATAAACAGGAATTAATAAGACGATAAAAAGAATGATTTCTGCCATAGCCGTACCCTCCTTCAAATACGTTCTCCTTATACATACGTAAAAAAATGGAAAAAGTTTCGTTTTTACACGCAGTTCTCGCTCTTCTCTTATATCAAACAAAAAAAGGGTGCTGATCATTTACTCATCAGCACCCTTCTATTATCCTACGGGATGAATAACAAACGCCTTTTGCTCCCAAATGCGGGAGCGCCAGCGAAACAGCATAAAAATACCTCTAAACCATTCATCAAGAGCAAAGGCAATCCAGATGCCAGGAAGACCAAATCCTAACACAATGCCAAAGAAGTAAGCAGCCGTGACGCTAATTCCCCACATCGACAGGATGCCCATATAGACAGGGAACTTAACATCTCCTGCAGAGCGAAGGGCTCCGATAATGACAAGGTTAAACGCACGACCTGGCTCCAGCACAACGGTAAGTAAGATTAAAATTTTTCCGGTTTCAATTACATGCGGATTCGTCGTAAAGATGTGTAATAACGGCTCCGCAAAGAAAGAAAAGGCAATCGCCATACACGTAGAGGCTGTAATGGCGATTTTAAAAGTGCGCATACATCGTTCATAAGCCTCGGTATATTTTCGTGCTCCAATTAGATGACCAATGAGAATTTGAGTACCCTCGCTGATCGCAACGCTAAACAAATAGATAAACATCATGATATTTTGTGTATAAACCTTTGTTGTAAGCGCCTCTGTTCCAATCATCGTGACGAAGTAGGTAATCACGATTTGTGAAGCATTGTAAGATAAATTTTCTCCCGCTGATGGAATCCCAATTCGCAGAAGATTTTTTAGGTGAACCTTTGGAATTTTATAAAATGTCTTGAATGGTAGCGTCTCTTTAATACGCTTTTTGAGTAGATAAAACAGTACGATTAATCCAATTAGACGGCTAATGGTCGTGGAGAAAGCTACACCCTCTACACCTAAAACCGGAAAGCCAAAGGGCCCGAAAATGACGAAATAGTTACCAATTGCGTGCAAAATATTTGTTCCGACCGTAACGAGCATCGTATCTTTTGTAAAGCCATAGCTTCGAAGAATCGCTCCGAGCGTCATGATGACCGATTGAATAAAAGAAAATCCGCCAACAATGATGAGATAGCTCTTTCCCTCTGATAACAAATGCGGAGGTAAGTCCATGAGCTTGAGTAGAGGTGTGCTTGCAAAAACGAAGATACCGCTTAGCATCAAGCCAAATATAAAGTTTGCCACAATTGAAATGACCGCAACTTCTGCAGCGGTTCGGTCATTTTTCGCTCCTAGCTGCTGGGCGACTAAGATCGAACAGCCTGTTGCAACAAAACCGAACATAACAATCATAATGTTCAACATTTGATTGGCTACGCCAACGGCAGCGACTGAATCATCCGAGTATTGACTAAGCATAAGCGTATCAAGATTACCCATCAGCATGTATAAAAATATTTCAATGAAAATAGGCCATGTGAGTGTAAAAAGAGTAAGTTTTTTAGCTTTTTCCTTCATCGTGTGTCCATCCCCTTTTGCAAAAAACGACTTAAAAACTAGTATTATATTAAAAGGTTTTCGTTATAATAAAAAGAGATAAAAACGATTAGGGTTGGAATATTCCGACCTAAAGAGGGTGACTAGCATAGATACAATTAGCGTTCGTGTCCCACCGTTCCCGATCTTTATTACGGGCGGTCAGTATACGTTTTTAAAAGGAAGCAAGCATTTTACGCGGACATTTGAGGTGTTTGACTGCATTTATGTGCGAAAAGGCTGTCTATTTTTGAAAGAAGAGCAGGAGGAGTATGAGGTAACCGCAGGGCAATATCTCATATTAGTACCAGGAAGAGAGCACGGTGGCTACAAAAATTGTACAGAGGATACGGATATGGTTTGGTTTCACTTTTTAATGCACCAGCCCCATCAGTATATACCGGCTAAACGTATTCAATGGAGCGATTTGTTGTACCAAGAGGGTACCCATACAGAGCCGTCACAATTTCACCTTCAGCTTCCCCAATACGGAAAAATTGAACATCGTCAGCGCATAGAAGGAGCTTTAGAAGAGCTTATCCATTTAAATGAGCATGACGTTTTAGAGAGTCGCCTAAAGCAACAAGTTGTCTTTGAAGAGATTTTAATTATGCTTCAAAAAGAAGCTTTTGCAATTCCATCAGCTGCGGCAAAAGTAACGGAACAAGTCATTACGTATATTCAGCAGCACTATCAGCATACAGTCACGATGACCACTATGTCTAAACAGCTACACTATCATGCGGACTATATTACGAGAAGTATGAAAAAAACGATTGGGATCACGCCCGTTGAATACATACAGCAATATCGAATTGCACAGGCCAAAACCCTGTTAGTCACCACAAACATGAAGCTAAAGGATATTGCGGTAAGCGTTGGCATTCAAGATTATACGTATTTTCCTAGACTCTTTAAGAAGCAGGAAGGCATGTCTCCGAATATTTACCGGCGCTTGTTTAATCGGGGCTAATCGTTCCTTTGTTGTGCAAGCGCCTTTGTTTATTGGGCAAGTGTATTTTATGGGGGAATTGAGGACTCCGTTGAAAAAGTTTCACCTACAATAATTCTGTGATTCAACTCGGTGGGATTTATATATATTGTCCAAGAAGATTCTGCTAAAATAGTAAATGGAAGCATTTACATAACGAGCGTATGTAAGGATGGATGATCGTGTCTAAAACGACATAAAGGGGAGAACACACAGAAGTGCAAAAGCAAAAATGGGGTATTGTTGTAATCATATTACTATTACTAGGAATGAGTATTCCTGCCAAGGCAAACGCTGCGACTGATCGAAAATGGCAGGACGAAATGATGTATTTTATTATGGTCGATCGCTTTAATAACGGGGATGTAAAAAATGATGGTGATGCAAACCCTGATGACCCGAAGGCTTATCATGGTGGGGATATTCAAGGAATCATTGAGAAGCTTGATTACATTAAAGATATGGGGTTTACATCGATTTGGCTGACGCCTATTTTTGATAATGAACAGAAGGGATACCACGGCTACTGGATCCAAGATTTTTATAAGGTGGACGAGCACTTTGGTACGATACAAGACTTTAAAAAGCTAGTCAAAGAAGCTCATAAGCGCGATATGAAGGTTGTTTTGGACTTCGTAGCTAATCACACCGGTTATCAGCATCCATGGCTAAAAGACTCAGCAAAGAAAGATTGGTTTCATGAAAAGAAAGACATTGTGAACTGGAACAGTCAGGATGAGATTGAAAACGGATGGCTATACGGTCTTCCAGATTTAAATCAAGAAAATCCAGACGTAAAGAAGTATTTAATTGATGCGGGCAAATGGTGGATTAAAGAAACGGATATTGATGGTTATCGTTTGGATACGGTTCGTCACGTACCGAAAGAATTTTGGACTGAATTCTCACAGGAAATGAAGAAAACAAAAAAAGATTTTTTCTTATTAGGAGAAGTTTGGAACAGCGATCCTCGTTATCTGGCAGAATATCAAAAAATAGGAATTGATGCGATGGTTGATTTTCCTCTATACGATCAGCTTACAAACATCTTTTCAAACGTAGATGAATCACAGGAAAACTTAATTGCATCGTGGAAGCGAAACAAAGTCGCGTATCCTCATCCGTATTTACTCGGAACGTTTCTTGATAATCATGATACAGAGCGCTTTACGAGACAAGCATTGCGGCATAAGCAGTATCCTGTTACGCGTACGAAATTGGGATTAACGTACTTATACGGGGCGCCAGGTATTCCAATTGTATACTATGGAACTGAGATTACGTTAGATGGTGGAAAAGATCCTGATAATCGACGATTAATGAATTTTCAATCGGACAAGGAATTAGGAGAGTATGTAGGGAAACTCGCAGAGCTCCGTCGAAAGCATCCGTCTTTAAGAAGAGGAACGTTTGATTCCATTTACGAAGAGAACGGAATGGCGATTTACAAACGAACGTATAAAAACGAAACGACGCTTGTGGCCATTAACAATACGTCAAAAAATCAGGTGGTTGATTTAAAAGAAGACTTTGGTCAAAAGAAAGAACTACGAGGCCTTTTAGAATCGGATTTTGTTCGACCAGATGGTGATGTATATAAAATGTCTGTAAATCGAGAAACGGCTAATATTTATGTAGTAGCAGACAAATCAGGATTAAATATTCCGTATATCGCTGCGATTGTAGCTGTGTATGTTGCGTTTATCGCTTTCTTATATTTTGCACGTAAACGTAGAAGGAAGGCATAATAGACAAATGAACTAGAAAAATAAATTCATTCTATTTTCATTCAATGAAAAGGAGAGAGGGGGAATTCTCTTTGGCTGTAACAATTAAAGATGTAGCACTTCGTGCGAACGTGGCGCCTTCAACAGTTTCACGTGTTATCGCGAATAGCTCACGTATTAGTGAAAAAACGAAAAAACGTGTCCGAGCAGCAATGGAGGAGCTCGGTTATCATCCAAACATTATTGCAAGAAGCTTAGCAAATAAATCCGCTCAGGCGATCGGTCTTGTGATGCCAAGCTCGGGAAATAAAGTACTGCAAAATCCATTTTTCCCAGAGGTATTGCGCGGGATCAGCGTAGGGGCTCATGAAGCAAAGCAGGCCCTTTACATGTCTACTGGTGAAACGGAGAGCGAGATCTTTCAAGAAGTCGTTCAAATGGTGCAAGGTCGACGAGTCGATGGCATTATTTTGCTGTATTCCAAAGTAGAAGATAACATTCTGTGTTATTTGAAAGAACAAAATTTTCCGTTCGTCGTAATAGGAAAACCGTTTAAAGACAATGATTCCATTACATATGTTGACAACGATAACTTTCGTGCGGGGCGAGAGGTAACGGAGTATCTCATTGGAAAAGGACATCAAAATATTGCTTTTATCGGTGGGGACTTAGAGCTTGTTGTAACAATTGATCGCTTAACAGGATATGACAAAGCCATTCGCTCTGCAGGACTAGAATACCGCGATGATTATATTATTCATGAAGAATTTCTGCAGCAAGGTGGTAAGGAAGCGGTTCATGAGTTAATGTCGCTTGGTGAGCCACCGACTGCTTTAGTCGTGGCAGATGATTTGATGGCGCTCGGCGTATTAAATACGCTAGACGAAATGGGGATATCGGTTCCAAACGATATTTCCATTGTCAGCTTTAATAACGTGTTGCTTGCCGAAATGTCGAGACCGTCTTTAACATCGGTAGACATTAATATTCATGATCTTGGCTATCAGGCCATTCGCTGCCTGATTGAACAAATTGAAAGCCCTTATGATATGGTGAAAAACATTAAGGTTCCTTATCAGATCATTGAGCGCAATTCATGCAAAAATCTTGTGAATGCGTAATACGTTGAATCATATAAAAAACGCGTCTTGTAAAGAGACGCGTTTTTTATATGGTCAGCCGTTCACAATTTTTCCACCGTTGACGTGAATAACTTGTCCAGCAATATAAGAAGAGTCATCACTTGCTAAAAAGACATAGCTCGGTGCCAATTCGTGAGGCTGTCCAGCACGCTTCATCGGTGTATCAGCTCCGAATGTTTCCACTTGATCGCTAGAAAACGTAGAAGGAATAAGCGGTGTCCAAATAGGACCAGGAGCTACTGCGTTAACACGAATTCCTTTGTCAATAACGTCTTTCGATTGTGAAAGCGAACGTGTAAAGGTGGTAATTGCGCCTTTTGTAGATGAATAGTCAATTAATGTTGCATGACCTTGATAAGCGGTAATGGAGGAGGAATTAATAATGGACCCTCCGGATGGTAGATGTGGAAGAACGGCTTTCGTTAAATGAAACATGGAAAAAATGTTCGTGCGAAATGTTTTTTCCAATTGTTCAGCGGTAATATCTAAAATACTGTTCTGCGGATGCTGTTCACCAGCATTATTTACTAAAATATCGATTTTTCCGAATGCTTCAAGCGTTTGTTTCACCACGTCTTGACAAAATTGTTCGTCACCAATGTCCCCAGCGAGAAGTAAGCATTTTTGACCATTTTGCTCCACGAACTGCTTTGTTTCTTCAGCATCACTGCTTTCATTTAAGTAAACGATTGCGACGTCGGCGCCTTCTTTCGCATAATGATAGGCAACAGCGCGACCAATTCCACTGTCTCCCCCCGTGACGATGGCTGTTTTGCCCGCTAGCTTATTTCCGCTCTTGTAAGCCTCGCTAATGGCAATTGGTTTCGGATTCATATCAGATTCTAGACCTGGTTGGCGGTCCTGATGTTGTGCAGGGAATGTTTGTTTTTGTTCACTCATGAAAAAATTCCTCCTTCAATAATTGGTAATCTGTAGAATTTATTCCCTAGTTAGTATTGAATAATCATCTTTTTTTATCCGTTTGCATATCCCAATAAAAAAAGAGGGCGCAATAGGCACCCTCTTTTCGTTAGCGGTAATTAATGAATTGCACGTCAACAGATAAATCAGCCTGTCTAACAGCGTTAATCACCTGCTGTAGATCATCACGGCTTTTTCCTGTGACACGTACTTGATCGTCTTGTACTTGCGTTTTCACCTTAAGACCTGAATTTTTGATAAGCGTATTAATTTTCTTAGCGTTTTCTTTGTCAATACCTTGTACAAGCTTCCCGCGCTGTCTTACCGTACCACCAGATGCGTTTTCAACTTTTCCGTAAGAAATGTTCTTTGTTGGAACATTTCGTTTGATGAGCTTGGAAACGAGAACATCTTTCAGTTGTTCAAGCTTAAATTCATCATCTGAAATGAGTACAAGCTCTTCCTTCTCAAGGGAAACATCACTTTTACTTCCTTTAAAATCATAGCGGTTTTTAACTTCCTTTAACGCGATTTGAATGGCGTTTGTGACTTCAGATAAGTCAACCTGAGATACAATATCAAATGAGCTGTCCTTTGCCATTAATTCTCCTCCAATTCCGTAATGGTTTTCATTTTCTTCAAATAAGAGAGGAATAAAAAAATTTGTAATGGTCATTATGTAAAAAAAGTGAGTCCTCTCTAAGTATCAAATGAATTTGATACCACTATTATAGACAAAAACTCTATGGAAGAACACCTTCATGCCTATTGAAGGGAAGTCAGCGAATTGATACAATACAACATATGACTGTTCAAAAAAGGAAGGAATTAAAAAATACATGATGAATGAATTAAGACCTGGAGAGATTGTGACACTGTCGGTATACCGCACAACTCCGCTTGGATATATATTAACGAACGAAGCAGCAGAAGAAGTGTTTCTTCACCGTAACGAAGCAACACGTGAGCTAGCAGAAGATGAAGAAGTAGATGTATTTCTTTATATAGATCAAAAAAGTCGCTTAACAGCTACGATGGCGATGCCAAAAATTCAAGAAGGTACGTACGAATGGTTAGAAGTAGTTGACGTAAAACGTCGTATGGGAGCATTCGTAAACATCGGAACGAACAAAGACTTGTTGATTGCGGCAAGTGACCTACCGCTTTACGAAGACTCATGGCCACAAGTAGGAGACCGCTTATATTGCTCCATGCGCATCACACATAGAGGTATGATGTACGGACGTTTGGCGACTGACGACATTATGAAAGACCGTATGACGCCAGCACCTCGCGAGTTGTTTAACCGTGATTTAGAAGGAATCGTATATCGCTTATTAAAAGTCGGCACATACATCGTAACAGATGAGGGATACGTTGGCTTTGTTCATGAATCAGAACGTAAAGAAGAGCCTCGCTTAGGTGAACGTGTCAAAGCTCGTGTTATTAATGTAAAAGACGATGGGACGCTTAACTTATCGTTACTCGGACGTAAGCAAGAAAGCATGGGTGGAGACGCAGAACAACTTTACGATTATATGGAGAGCCGCGGTGGTGCGATGCCATTTTGGGATAAAAGCTATCCAGAAGATATCCGTGAGCGTTTTAATATGAGTAAAGCAGCGTTCAAACGTGCTCTTGGTCAATTGATGAAAGAGGACAAGGTGTATCAAGAAGAAGGTTGGACATATTTTAAAGGGAAATAAAGAAAAGAGGTCTTCGCGATGAGCGAAGGCCTCTTTTTCTTATAGATGATCCGTCTTTTTGGAAAATTGATTTTTTCCTTTTTGACGATTTTCTTCAGTAAGCTGATTTTTTAACTCATGCTCTGCGTTGTTGTCGTGAGCTTTTTTATCATTATCACTCGTACGGAATTTACCCATGTTGTGACACTCCTTTATAAGTTCGGTCACTAATAGGTTTTCCAAATGTGTAATGGTTATGTGTTACAGCTTTTTGTTTAAGAAAAATAGCGCGATGGTTCCGGGCCCTGAATGTGATCCAACAGCAGAGCCGATCATGCTAATTAAGAATGATTTACATCCAAACTCTTCTTTGATCATGTCTCTTAATGCAAAAGCGGTTGCCTCATCATCACCATGACTAATCGCAATCGTTTGATGTGCCAAATCCTCTCCGCGCTCTTTCATTAAATCAACCATACGGCGTAATACCTTTTTACGACCGCGTAACTTTTCTAGTGGGATCAGCTTGCCGTCTTCAACATGTAAAAGTGGCTTGATGTTTAATAACCCTCCTACAAAAGCAGAGGCTTTGCTGACACGTCCACCTTGAGCAAGAAAATCAAGGTCATCAACAGTAAAAATATGCTCCATATGAATGCAGTATTCTTTTACCTTTGCCACAAAGTCCGTAAATGAAGGGTTTGTCTTTAGGAACTCAACGGCATGATGAACCGCTAGACCTTGACCAAGGGAAGCACATTTTGAATCGATGATTTCAAATTCAAAATCAGGATACTTCTCTAGAATTTCCTCACGTACCATCATCGCTGTTTGATATGTTCCTGAGAGCTGAGATGAAAATGCAATATACAAGCACGGCTCGTTTTTTTGTGCCACCTGTTCAAATAACTCCATTAAAGCAGCAGGGGAGGCTTGAGATGTTTTTGGCATAGCACCTTTACGAATTTCAGCGTATACATCTTTGGATGAAATGGTTTCTTGATCTAAATATTCTTTATCGTTGAGATGAACACGAAGAGGCAACAACGTAACGTTGTTTTCTTTATAATAGTTAACTGGTAAGTCACTCGCGCTATCCGTAATAATAGTAATGGACATAAATAGACACCTTCCTAAAAATCATAACGTTTTGTAATTGGTAAAAAAGGAAACCATATGAATAATAATTGTTCCTTTCAAGCGTATGCATTATACCATATTGTGCACATGAGTTGTTTAACAGGAGGAGATCTTCATGGTGATGGTGGAACTGAAAAAGTTAGTTGTCGTGCTGATAGGGGCTTTGTTTAATGCGCTCTCATTAAACCTGTTCTTAATTCCAGCCAACGTCTACGCGAGTGGGTTTACAGGGGTCTCGCAGCTTGTCTCAAGCATTTTAAATGATTATACCCCCTTACATCTTTCGACGGGTTTTCTTCTATTCCTTCTCAATATTCCCGTTACCATCCTCGGATGGAAAAAGGTCGGGAAATCATTCACATTATATAGCTTTTTGAGCGTTATCGCTACTTCCTTGTTTCTATCTCTTATACCCGTTGTTGAGCTTTCTCATGACATTTTATTAAACGCCGTATTTGGTGGAGTGATTGCAGCGGTAGGTGTAGGGATTACGCTAAAGTGGGGGGCATCTACAGGTGGCTTGGACATTGTAGCTATGGTGCTGTCTCGAATGAAAGACAAGCCAGTAGGAACGTATTTTTTTCTTTTAAATGCCATTATCATCGTCAGCGCTGGACTTCTTTACGGATGGGAAAAGGCACTGTACACGCTTGTTACCTTATATGTATGTACACGAGTGATTGATACGATTCATACGCGTCACGTGAAATTAACCGTAATGATTGTAACCAAAAAAGGCGAAGATTTAAAAAAGGCGATTCATGCTAAGCTTGTACGGGGCATCACGACTGTACCCGCTAAAGGCGGATTTACGAATGAAGAAAAAGAAATGATGATTATTGTGATTACTCGGTACGAGCTATATGATATTGAGCGTATTATAAAAGAGGTAGATCCAAATGCCTTCACAAATATCGTGCAAACAACAGGTGTATTTGGAATGTTTCGTAAGGATTAAGAAAAAAGCCGCGTGTCTAAAGCGACACACGGCTTTTTTTGTTACTTTTTCGTGTTCATTTTGCTTGCTAGCTGTTGAAGCTGCTCACGTTCTTCAGGTGACGCCTGCTTAGAAGCAAATGACATGATTTCTTCTGCTATCTCAACATCATTAGAAGGTGCTACTTGGTGGCTTGTTGCACCAACGTGTCCTGGTGTATGAGAAGAAAAATCTTCAGACAAGTCTACGCGACCAGCTGCTTGTGGAGCAGATGACGCTGCTGTTACTTGCTGAGTAGGTGCAGAAGCGGTTGGCTCAGTGTTTAGTGAATTTTGTAGCTTCGCCATACCTTCTTTATCGAATCCATCTGCTTGTGAAATAGCCGCAGATAAAATTTCGTTTGAAATATCTAACTGTCCATTTTGTCCTCTTGAACCTGGTGCTGCAGCTTGTTGAGGCTGAGCTTCGACAGATTGTTGTGCGGGAGGAGCTTGGTGCTCTTGCTTTGGTTGTTCATTAGAACCTTTTAAAGCTTGTTGAACAGCGTTCTTCGCTAAACCAAATAGAGATGAATTATTCATTACATAGTACCTCCATCAAGTGAGGAATGCGACACAGGAGTTTTGAGTGCTTCAGCCTCAGCCATTGTTAAATGGTAAGGAATGCGTTCATCATGTAAAGCCACTGCATTTTTCCCTTGCTGAATAAAACGTTTCGACTTATTACTTCTGCCCATCGTTCATTCCCCCTACATAATAAGAATCGACACCGTAATGGTATCGATTCTAGTATCTGTACTTATAGAAGAAATATCGCGTTTAAAATTTACCTGTTGTTGAAAAATAATTAAAGGTTTAGCACCTTCTGTAAATAAACGGCCACACCGTCTTCTTCATTTGAAAGGGTAACATGATTTGCCATCTCTTTTAGTTCATTAATGGCATTGCCCATCGCAATTCCATGACCCGCATATCGAATCATTTCAAAGTCGTTGTCTTCGTCGCCAAACGCAATGATACGCTCTGTAGGAATATTGTAGTGCTGTGCGACTCTCTCGATTCCAACCGCTTTGCTTAAGCCTTTTTTAACGACTTCAATGACATGCCAAGGTGCGCCCCAGCGACGATGCTCAATGACTTCTGCATGAACCTCGGACAGATGTGCACGAATGTCAGCGACATGGTCCTCATCAGCATGAATGAGCATAGATGTTGGATTTTGTCCCAAAACATTTCGCAAATCACCCGTTTCAAGCTTAGGACTCCCTAGGCTAATAACATCTAGGAGATTTCGGTCTTCATAATGAAGATAAATATCGTCCATTACTTCAGCTAAAATATTGTTCACCGTGAAATCATCCATGGCTTCTACAATCGCATGAACGGTTGTTAAATCAAGCGGTGTATGATAAACGCCCCATTCAGGATCATGAGGGTGCTGCACAAGCGCCCCGTTAAAGTTCACGATTGGTGTGTTTAACTTTAGTTCCTTATAGTACATGGAACTAGCACGATATGGACGTCCAGTTGCAATCATAACTAAATGACCCTGCTCCATTGCTTTGTTGAGAACGGTTTTTGTGTAAGGAGAAATGTGTTTATCATCGGTTAATAGTGTTCCATCTAAATCAAGGACAATTAAATGTTGGTTGCTCATAAAGACTCCTTTTCAACGAGATATCTAATTCAAAATATACTTACATTAAATGTAACATACTTTTTACAAGCTGTCTGTTAAGTCCCTTTGTTTTTAATCTGAGGGGAATGTCTGTATAATAAGAAGCAAGAACATAGAAACTAATGTCGAGGAGGAGGAACACTCGTGGATCAACAATTCGAAGATAAAATTATGGAAGCCTTAGAACAAGTCATTGACCCGGAGCTTGGGGTTGATATTGTCAATTTAGGCCTTGTATATAACGTAGAAATGAACGATGCAGGAAAGGTATTCGTTACGATGACATTAACATCGATCGGCTGTCCGCTTGCAGGAGTATTAACTGAAGAGGTGCGTAAAGCTCTTTGGGATTTAAATGGTGTAGATGATGTGGAAGTAATCGTCACATTTAATCCACCGTGGAGTAAAGACCGCATGTCTCGTTATGCGAAGATCGCACTCGGCGTTCAATAAAATTTAGCGCAATTGTACATGTAATGAACCCCCACTATTTGCGAAAGCTAGGTGGGGGACTTATGTGTGAAGAAAAGACGAAATGGGAACAACATGATCATAAGAAGGGAGAGAAAACAATGGTTGAAAGAAGAAAGCCAATTCCTGTAGAAGAAGCGGTCGAACGCGTAATGAAATTTGCCAAAAAAGGCGAGGTCGAGAAGCTACCACTAGCAAAGGCTTACGGAAGACATCTAGGAGAAGCTGTACTTGCGACTCACGACGTACCGCCTTTTAATAAGTCACCTTACGACGGATTTGCCATTCGTGCGAAAGATAGCCGTGAAGCAAACTTACAGAATCCGGTTGAATTTCATGTCGTTGAAGAAATTGGAGCAGGAACGGTCGCTAAACGAGATCTGGGCCCGTTTAAAGCGATTCGTATTATGACAGGAGCACAAATGCCTGTCGGCGGTGATGCGGTCGTCATGTTAGAGCTAACAAAAGAATTTGAAAAGAACGGCGAAAAATACATAAGCATTAAGCGATCTTTTCAGGAAGGAGATAACATCTCTTTTCAAGGAGAGGATGCAGCGAAGGGAACGACTCTTGTTGAGAAAGGAACCAAAATCACTCCGGGTGTAACGGCACTGCTAGCAACCTTTGGCTATGCGGAGGTTGCAGTGGCGAAAAAGCCGAATGTTGGTGTTTATTCGACAGGAACAGAGCTGTTGGATGTATCACAAAAGCTGGAACCTGGAAAAATTCGAAATAGTAATGGCCCGATGATTTGTGCACAAATTGAGCGTAGCGGAGGGGTTTCTCTATACTTTGGTTCGTTAGTAGATGATTTTGATCAATGCTACCAAGCGGTCAAAGAAGCTTTAGAAAAGGTAGATGTGCTGATCACAACGGGTGGAGTATCGGTTGGAGACTATGACTATTTGCCAGCTATTTATGAAAAATTAGGTGCTGAAGTGTTGTTTAATAAAGTAGCGATGCGTCCTGGGAGCGTAACAACAGTCGCGCAGCTAGACGGAAAACTGTTATTCGGTTTATCAGGAAATCCATCTGCCTGCTACGTTGGTTTTGAACTGTTCGTTCATCCAATTTTAAAAACGTTTTTAGGATCAGAGAAACCTCATAAAGAGATCGTACACGCAACGCTTATGGCCGATTTTCCAAAGCCAAATCCTTTTACGCGTTTTGTTCGGACACGAATTACACAAAAAGAAGGGAAGTTTGTCGTCGAGCCAAGCGGTCTAGACAAGTCAAACGTCGTTTCCTCTCTTGCTTTTGCAAATGGTCTGATGAAGCTTCCAGGAGGAACGCGCGGATTTGCGAGTGGCGATCAAGTGGATGTCATTTTGCTAGAAGATTATCACGGGGTTTATTAAGTTGAATATTCTTCAAGTCGTCGGCTATAAAAATACGGGAAAAACGACCGTAGTGGAAAAAATCGTTCGATATTTATCGCTACGTTACCAAGTAAGCAGCTTAAAACATCATGGGCACGGTGGAGCACCGGATTTACATCAAACGGATAGCTCTCGACATTTTGAGGCGGGAGCAATTGCTTCAGGCGTTGAAGGTGACGGAGTGTTCTACATGCAGACAAACGATATTAAGGTTGAAAAAATGCTTCAGATCTATGAATTGTTAGGGGCAGAGGTTTGTGTAATAGAAGGATATAAGCATGTCCCATACCCGAAGATTGTAATTGTACGAAATCCTCAAGATTATGAACTTTTAAAAAAACTAGAAAATATTCATCTTGTGTTAACATGGAATGAAGAAGATCTTTTCAAGGACAAGTTTCTCCATGTTAACGATGAGGAACGCTTGCGGGAATGGATCGATGATTTTATGGGAGGAACCTATGAGCACTAAACTGTTTGAAATTACGGATCAGGTTATTTCGATTGAAGAAGTAACGCGTAAAGTAATGAATCGAAATGCTGGAGCAGTCACAACATTTACGGGAACGGTTCGTGAGTTTACAAAGGGAAAGCGAACGCTCCATTTAGAATATGCCGCCTATGCATCGATGGCGGAAAATAAATTAAGACAAATTGGTCAAGAAATTCAAGAAAAGTGGCAAGACGCTGAAGTAGCGATTACGCATCGTGTTGGTCATTTAGAGATTTTGGATATTGCGGTTGTGATCGCGGTAGCAACTCCTCATCGAAATGATGCCTATGAGGCCAATCGCTATGCAATTGAACGCATCAAAGAGATTGTACCAATTTGGAAAAAAGAGCATTGGGAAGACGGGGAGAAGTGGATTGGTGATCAGCTAGAGAAAAAAGCCTATCCATCTGGCCATCCTGAGAAAGGGGATTTAGATGTATAACGTATTATTTTTCGCGCATCTCCAAGAAGAGGCAGGAGTAGAGTCTATTCAGCTCGATAATGCACCGCTAACGATTGGGGAGTTAAAAAAGCAGCTGTTAGAACAGTATCAATTCACCTTGTCTAAACAAGTGATGTTTGCCATTAATGAAGAATTTGCTATTGATGAAGACACCATTAAAGACGGTGATGTGGTCGCGTTAATCCCTCCTGTTAGTGGAGGATAAGATATAGAAGAAAGAGTGGTTAGCTAAGCTAATCGCTCTTTTTTTGTTTTTATTATTACCTTGCTATGAAGCATGTCAGAAAAAATTACATAAAAATCTTTAGATATTCATTTGATTTTATTTTTATACAGTATTATAATGAGTAATAATTTCAAAGAGAAAAACAAAGGAGCAGGGTAATGAATAGCATGGAGAAAAAAATCAACGTCGGAATTATTGGTGCAACTGGATACGGTGGAGTTGAATTGATTCGCCTGTTGGAAAATCATCCCGCTTTTCACGTGAAAGAAGTGTACTCCTCTTCCCAAGAAGGAGAGGAATTATCGAATAGTTATCCACATTTGGTGCATAAAAATTTAGTTTTGAAATCAATTGACCCCATCGAAATAAAAAAAGAGGTCAATCTTGTCTTTACCTCTACGCCGTCTGGAGTATCTAGTAAACTCATTCCGAGCTTAATTGACGCTGGAATAAAAGTAGTGGATTTGTCCGGTGATTTTCGTTTAAAAGATAAAGCGCTATATGAAAAGTGGTACAAAAAAGAAGGAGCAGACGCAGATTATTTGTCCAAAGCAACGTACGGATTAAGCGAATGGTTTCAAGAAGAGATTCAAAACAGCGACTTTGTCTCAAACCCTGGCTGCTATCCTACCGCTACTCTTTTAGGTCTTGCACCGCTCATGGTAGAAGGAATCGTTGACGAGGCGTCCATTATTGTTGACGGCAAGTCTGGCGTGTCAGGAGCAGGACGTTCTCATTCAGCGCTCACCCATTTTTCAGAGATGAATGAGAACTTAAAAATTTACAAGGTGAACGAGCATCAGCACATTCCTGAAATTGAGCAAACGTTAAGCTGTTGGAGCGATCAGGTTAAGCCGATTACGTTCAGCACTCACTTGGTGCCAATGACGAGAGGGATTATGACAACGATCTATGCGACGATAAAAGAAGATTGCGAGATAGAACATATACATAAACAATTTACGAAACATTATGAAGATTGCAAGTTTGTAAGAGTAAGAGAAAAAGGAACATATCCATTTACGAAAGATGTAGTAGGTTCCAATTACTGTGATATTGGAATTGCTTATGATGAGAGAACAAGGCGAATTACTGTTGTCTCTGTTATTGATAATTTAGTGAAGGGGGCAGCTGGCCAGGCCATCCAAAACGCAAACTTAATGATGGGACTTGAAGAAGACGCGGGATTAAAAATTGTACCCGTTTATCCATAAACGCGATAGGAGAGGTGAACGAACGATGTTACAAACGAAACAGCCTGTAACGATTAAAAAAATACTAGAAGGAGGTATTACGAGCCCAAAAGGATTTTTAGCAGGAGGAACACATGCAGGCCTTCGCTATGCGAAAAAAGATGTCGGAATGATTGTCAGCGAAGTTCCTGCTGCGTGTGCAGCGGTATACACGCAAAGCCTTTTTCAAGCGGCTCCTTTAACGGTAACGAAAGAGAGCGTGTCGGCTGAACAAAAAATCCAGGCTGTGATTGTAAATAGCGCATGTGCGAATGCATGCACGGGTGAACAGGGATTAAAGGACGCCTATGAAATGCGAACGAAAACGGCAGAAAAGCTCTCTATTGACGAGCATCTTGTCGCAGTTGCTTCTACAGGAGTTATTGGTGAACTACTTCCGATGGATAAAATTCGACTGGGAATTGCTGCTTTAGAACCAAGCGAGTCAGGTGCTGAAGACTTTCAAACCGCGATTTTAACAACGGACATCGTGATGAAAAAAGCATGCTACGAAACGACGGTAGATGGAAAGAAAATTACGATTGGCGGAGCGTCAAAAGGATCAGGGATGATTCATCCAAATATGGCAACAATGCTTGGTTTTGTCACAACAGATGCAAATATCCACTCTAATTTGTTACAGGAAGCGTTAAAATCCATTACAAATCAAACATTCAATCAAATTACGGTAGATGGTGATACGTCAACAAATGACATGGTGCTCGTAATGGCGAACGGTTTAGCTGGCAACGTCCCTCTAACGCTAGATCATCCTGAATGGGGTAATTTTTATGAAGCCTTAAAGCGTACGTGTGAAGATTTAGCGAAAGAGATTGCAAGAGATGGTGAAGGGGCGACAAAGCTCATTGAGGTTCAGGTGAAAGGCGCTTCGTCAAAGGAAGAGGCGAACATCATTGCTAAACAAATTGTTGGCTCAAATCTTGTGAAGACGGCTATCTATGGAAACGATGCGAACTGGGGGCGTATCATTGGAGCGATTGGTTATAGCGGTGTAGAAGTGGATGTCAGCAATGTGGACGTGAGCATCGGGGCCATTCATATGCTTATAGGAAGTCAGCCAAAAACATTTAGCGAGGAAGAAGCGACGGCTTATTTAAAGCAAGACGAAGTAGTCATTTACGTTGATCTTCATCAAGGAGACGGAGTTGGAACAGCATGGGGCTGTGACTTAACCTATGATTACGTGAAGATTAATGCGAGCTATCGCACGTAAGGAGAGGATGACGTGAAAGCAAAAGAAGTAATTGTCGTTAAATGCGGGGGAAGTATTATAAATCAACTAACACCAAATTTTTTTAAAAGTTTAAAAGAGTTGAAGAACAACGGTTATGATGTTGTTCTTGTCCATGGCGGCGGGCCAGATATTCAGCACGTGCTGTCAGCGTTAAATATCCAAAGTGAGTTTGTAAATGGCATGAGGAAAACATCGAAGGAAGTGCTCCAAGTAGTACAGATGGTTTTATCGGGAAAGGTTAACAAGAATCTTGTCATGATGCTCCAAAAAGAACATATTCCTTCAGTTGGCTTATCCGGATGTGACGGGAACTTGTTAGAAGCAAAAGCCATTGATGTGACTTCCTTTGGTTATGTAGGGGAAGTAACGAAAGTGAATCAGTCGCTATTAACATCGTTGTTAGACGGCGGATATATGCCGGTCATTTCTTCGCTTGGAATCGATCCTAACGGAGACTGTTTAAATATTAACGCGGATTTAGCTGCAGGGGCCGTAGCAAAAGCGCTTCATGCAAAACAGCTCTTGTTCGTAACAGACGTGCCGGGAATTCTGAACAACGATACGCTGATTCAAAACACAACACCAGATGAAATAAATGATTTAATTGATGAAGGAATTATTTCAGGAGGAATGATTCCAAAGGTAAAAGCTGCACTGTCTGCTTTATCAGAGACGCTCCATCAAGTGCATATTATCAGTGGAACAGAATCGTTCGTGACAGACGATGGTGACGTAAAAGGAACCAGTATTACGAATAATCAAATGAACGGAGTGATGAATCTATGACGCATTTATTTCCGACGTATCAGCGCTTTGATATTGAAATAAAAGAAGCATCGGGATCGGTTGTAACAGATAGTCAAGGGAACACATATTTAGATTTTATTTCTGGTATTGCCGTATGTAACCTTGGTCATCGTCACCCTGCCGTGCAAAAATCAATCGAGGAACAGCTTCAAAAAGTATGGCACTTATCAAATTTATTTCCCCTATCTCTTCAAGAGGAAGTTGCCTCACAGTTAGTGAAGCACTCAAGTGGTGATGCAGTATTTTTCTGCAACAGCGGCGCTGAGGCAAATGAAGCAGCGATTAAAATGGCGAGAAAATATACGAACAAGCAAAAAATTATTACCTTTAAGCAGTCTTTCCATGGCAGAACGTTTGCGACGATGTCAGCTACCGGGCAAGAAAAGATTCAAGCTGGATTTGGTCCATTATTACCTGAGTTCATCTACCTTCCTTATAATGATACGAAAGCTCTTCAAGAAGCGATGAATGATTCCGTTGCAGCGGTTATGGTAGAAATTATACAAGGTGAAGGTGGCGTTGTTCCAGCTGATGCAGCGTTTTTACAGGAGATTCAAAACTTGTGCGAACAGTCAGATGCGCTCTTTATCGTAGATGAAGTACAAACAGGAATTGGACGTACCGGAAAAGCATTTGCATATCAGCATCATAATCTTTCCCCAGATATTATCACCGCAGCAAAGGGACTTGGAAGTGGGCTACCTGTAGGAGCGATGATCGGAAAGGCAAAATTAATTGATACCTTTGGTCCAGGATCACATGGAACAACATTTGGTGGAAATCCTATTTCACTTGCAAGTGCAAAAGCTACGCTAGCCATCATTTTTGATGATGTATTTTTACAGGACATTAAGAAAAAAGGCAGCTACTTTACGAGTAAACTAGAAAAGGTTGTAGAAGCGTATACGTTTGTTACTGCTATTCGTGGAAATGGTTTAATGATTGGAATGGAATGCGGCAAACAGCAGGCGCTTATTATCGAAAAGCTTCGAGAAAAAGGATTGTTAACACTTCCAGCAGGGCCAACGGTCGTTCGTTTGCTACCGCCATTAACGGTTACATACGAAGAGATTGATGACGCGCTATCAATTATGAAGGAAGTACTAGAAGAAGTTGCACTACCTGTCTAACCAGGTTATTTTTTAAAACAAAAATGAATAAAAATACTTTAATATAAATAAAAATTCAAAGAGGGATGCACAATGAACGGATATTTGAAGTTGGAAAACGGTGAAACATTCGAAGGAATTTTAGAAGATACGTCAACATCGAAGGACATAACAGGCGAGGTTGTATTTTTTACAGGAATGACCGGCTATCAAGAAGTGTTAACAGATCCTTCATACAAGAATCAGTTTATTGTTTTTACGTATCCGCTAATCGGAAACTACGGCATTAATGAACATGATTATGAAAGCAAACAGCCTCATGTAGCAGGTGTCATCGTATATGAATGCTCAGAAGCAGGTCATCATTACGAAGCAACTTATAGCCTTCAGCAATACTTGAAAAAATGGAATATCCCACTGATTACGCATGTTGATACACGAGCACTTGTGAAAAAAATTCGGAATGAAGGGACGATGCAGGCAATTTTATCATCTGAGAAAGAAAAAGTGCATGTTAAAGCACAGCCACAAGATGAGCTGGTCGTTCAAGAAGTATCAACATCTGTTCCGACCACATACGGAGAAGGGAATAAGCATATCGTTTTATTCGATTTCGGCTACAAGCGCTCCATTTTAGAAGAGCTGCTAAAACAAAACTGCAAAGTAACCGTCGTGCCATACGGAACAACAACAGAAGAAATCAAACAGCTTTCCCCAGACGGAGTTGTTCTTTCAAATGGACCAGGAGATCCGATGCAAATGCAGTTTCATATGAGCACATTAAAAAAGGTGATTGAAACATATCCAACGCTTGGAATTTGCTTAGGTCATCAGCTCATTGGGCTAGCGTTTGGAGCACAAACGAAAAAGCTTTCCTTTGGCCATCGCGGTGCGAATCAGCCGGTTATAGATTTAGATACGAAAAAAGTATGCATGACCTCACAAAATCATAGCTATGTCGTCGATGAAACAAGCTTAGACAAAACGAAGCTGAAGGTAAGATTTAAAAACGTAAATGATCAGTCTATCGAAGGGCTGAAACACGAGAGTCTGCCTGTCGTATCTGTTCAATTTCATCCAGAAGCTCATCCAGGACCAAGTGACAGCAACTACATTTTTGAAGAGTTTTTAACAACAGTGAACGAAGTAGGGAGAGAGAAACTATATGCCTAAAGATACATCCATTCAAAAAATATTAGTCGTAGGATCTGGCCCCATTATTATTGGTCAGGCAGCAGAGTTTGATTATTCAGGAACACAAGCTTGTTTGTCATTAAAGGAAGAGGGTTATGAGGTCGTTTTAGTGAACAACAACCCAGCGACGATTATGACAGATGATCATATTGCGGATGAAATTTACTTCGAGCCGTTAACCGTTGATAGCTTAGAAAAAATTATGATAAAAGAAAAACCAGACGGAATGCTTGCAACGCTTGGAGGGCAAACGGGTCTAAATTTAGCATTGGATCTGCATGAGCAAGGGATTTTAAAGAAGCACGGCGTGAGACTTCTCGGTACACCCATTGAATCCATTAAAAAAGGAGAAAGTAGAAACGAGTTTCGTTCACTAATGAAGGAACTGAATGAACCTGTACCTGAGAGTGAAGTTGTGACACAAATTAACGAAGCGCTTGCTTTTGCAGAGCAAGTTGGTTTCCCTGTTATTGTTCGTCCAGCCTATACGCTTGGAGGAACAGGCGGTGGGATTGCTTCAAACGTAGAAGAGCTTCAAACGCTTGCAGCATCAGGTCTAAGAGAAAGTGCTATTCATGAATGTTTAATTGAAAAAAGCATTGCGGGTTTTAAAGAGGTTGAATATGAGGTGATGCGCGATCAAAATGACACGTGCATTACGATTTGTAACATGGAAAACATCGATCCTGTTGGTATTCATACAGGAGATTCAATCGTCGTAGCGCCGTCTCAAACGCTAACAGACGTCGAGTACCAGATGCTCCGCTCCGCTTCCATTAAAATTATTTCTGAATTAGGAATCATCGGTGGTTGCAATATTCAATTTGCATTAGATCCCGCAAGTAAACAGTATTATCTCATTGAGGTGAACCCACGTGTCAGTCGTTCGTCTGCTCTTGCATCAAAAGCAACCGGTTATCCAATTGCTAAAATCGCTGCAAAGCTTTCAGTAGGCTATACGCTAGATGAGCTGCTGAATCCAGTAACGGGTGATACATATGCAAGCTTTGAGCCGTCACTCGATTATGTAGTCGTTAAAATTCCAAAATGGCCGTTTGATAAATTTGCATCTGCTAATCGTACGCTCGGTACACAAATGAAGGCAACAGGAGAAGTTATGGCGATTGATCGTACGTTTGAACGCAGTCTGCAAAAAGCGGTCTCTTCACTAGAAGTGGATACGCAAGGGTTAGAGCTAGCGTCGTTAAAATCGTTTTCGAATGAAGCGCTAATGGAAAAAATGCTGAAGCAGGATGATGAACGATTATTTGTCGTACTAGAGCTCATTCGCCGTGGTTACACGACTTCGTTTATTCATGAACAAACGAAGATCGATTTATTTTACTTAACGTATTTTGAAAAGCTTGTTGCACTTGAAAGTGAATTAAAAGCTTCTTCTCTACAAGAGATGGAGCATGCCAAGCTTCAGCTCATAAAAGAAAAAGGCTTTACCGATTCGTATTTAGCCTCCATTTGGGATGTGAATGAGTTAGACGTACGTGCAAAGCGAAAGGAAATGGGCGTTGTACCTAGCTATAAGATGGTGGACACGTGTGCAGCAGAATTTGCTTCATCTACAGCTTATTTTTACTCTAGCTATTTTGGTGAGAGCGAGCTGATCTCGTCGTCGAAAAAGAAAATTGCGGTTATTGGTTCTGGCCCGATTCGTATTGGTCAAGGAGTCGAATTTGATTATAGCTCCGTACACGGTGTGTTAGAGCTTCAAAAGCAGGGGTACGAAACCATTTTAATTAACAATAATCCTGAAACGGTAAGTACCGATTTCGAGATCGCGGATCGTCTATATTTCGAGCCCCTAACGCTTGAAGATGTATTAAACGTATTAGAAGCAGAGTCTGTAACGGACGTTATTGTTCAATACGGTGGTCAGACGGCAATTTCACTTGTCGACGGGTTAACAGAGGCTGGTATTCACATTTTAGGGGTTTCAAAAGAGATGATTGATGCACTTGAAGATCGCGATCTTTTTTATCAGCTATTAGATGAACTACATGTTCCACATATTCCAGGAGAAATGGCTCTAAGTGAAGCGGATCTGCTACAGAAAGCAAAAAAGATTGGCTATCCATTGTTAATTCGTCCGTCTTACGTAATCGGAGGCAGAGGAATGGTGACACTTCACGATGAGGAGGAGCTGCTTTCACACGTCAAGCAAATTCAGGCCAAGCACTATCCCATTTTAATTGATGCGTATCTTCCTGTGAAAGAAGTGGAGATTGACCTTGTAGCAGACGGACATAATGTTCTCATTCCAACGATTGTCGAGCATGTCGAAAAAGCGGGTGTTCACTCTGGTGATAGCTATGCCTACTTACCGGCGCATTCGCTTTCAGAAAATGTGAAAGAAACGATTTGTGAATATGCACAAAAAATGGTGAAAAAGCTTGCCTATAAAGGAGTTATGAACATTCAGTACGTAGTAGACGGTGAACAAGTGTATGTGCTTGAAGTAAATCCACGTGCTAGTCGTACAGTTCCAGTAGTGAGCAAAGTAACAGGAATCCCACTTGTCTCCTTTGCAACGCAATTATTACTCGGGAAATTATTGCCGGATTTGCATGAAAAAACAGGCTTACTGTCGGAAATTCCTTATCAAGTCGTGAAATTTCCTGTATTCTCGACTTTAAAGTTAGCTGGAGTAGATCCAGTTGTAGGACCAGAAATGAAATCAACTGGTGAAGCAATTGCGATTGCTTCTACGATCGAAGAAGCCGCGAAAAAAGCGTTTCATGCTTATGTGAGTAAGAATGCTGGGGCAAACGAAGTGTTTATTGATGGTGCCAAAGATGAAGGTTGGGAGAGCTTTTTATCCGAACATGGGTTAAAAGTGATAAGAGATGAAGAGGTAGAAGAATGGGCGAAGAAGAAAGAATCCTTGCTGTTTGTAAGCTTGGCGCAAGGTGAACAAGCGAAGGGAAATCGATTCGCAGCGTTAAAACACGGTGTGCTAGTGATGACAGAAAAAGAAACGGTCGAGCTTTTTGCGAAAGGTAAAAAGCAGGATGCATATGATGTTCAATCGCTACAGCAATGGATGAAAGTAAATTCAAAGGAAAAGGAAGTGCAGCCTTCATGAACGCATTATCAGTTGCTTCAAGTACGTTTAATCTAAAGGGAAAAGACTTTTTAACTCTTTTAGACTTTTCAAGTGATGAAATTTTCTATTTATTAAATCAAGCAGTGAAGTTAAAAGAAGCACATTTGAGTGGGAAAAATCCAAAAAGCCTTGAGGGTAAAACGTTAGGCATGATTTTTGAAAAGTCTTCGACACGTACCCGCGTCTCGTTTGAAGCTGGAATGCTTCAGCTTGGCGGTCATCCTCTGTTCTTAAGCAGCAAAGACTTGCAGCTTGGCCGCGGGGAAACAATTGCAGATACAGCAAAGGTATTATCTCAATTCATTGACTGCATCATGATCCGTACGTTTGAACATGAAAAAGTAGAAGAATTAGCAAAGTACGCCTCTATTCCCGTTATTAATGGGTTAACGGACGACTTCCATCCTTGCCAGGCGCTAGCAGATCTTCTCACCATTTATGAACATAAACAGAGCTTTTCAAATCTAAAGGTTGCCTACATTGGAGATGGAAATAATGTTGCTCATTCGTTAATGATCGGCTGTGCAAAAATGGGGATTGATTTTACGCTTGCCTGTCCAGATGGCTATAAGCCAAAAGCGTGGATTGTTGAAAAGGCACAAGAAATTGCTAAGGCAATGAAGTCCTCTATCGTCATTACGGATAACCCAATCCAAGCGGCTAAAGATGCAGATGCGCTGTATGGTGACGTGTGGACGAGTATGGGTCAAGAAGAAGAATCAAAAGCTCGATTAGAAACGTTTGCTTCTTATCAAATCAATAAAGAGCTCGTATCGTATGCGAAGGATGATTATCTTTTCTTGCACTGCTTACCGGCTCACCGCGGCGAGGAAGTAACAGCAGAAATCATTGATGGACCAAACTCTGTCGTATTTCAACAAGCCGGAAATCGCATGCACGTGCAAAAAGCTTTGCTACAGGCGATTCTTGGCTAAAAGGGCGAATAATTTCGCCTTTTTTTTATGTCATATTTAATGAATTCGGGAGAAAATCACCTTTTACTAGAGCATATTCTTTTGTTTAAATCCACTTGAATGGGGAATACGAAGAACAGACACAGAACAGATACTCCAAAAAAGAAAGGTGATTTTTCATGAAAGTATTAGTTGTAGGAGCAAACGGAACAACAGGAAAGCAAGTAGTGGAACTTTTAAGTAAGTCAAACGAGCATCAGCCGGTGGCAATGCTTCGTGACAAAAAGCAGGCGCCTGATTTTGAACGTTTAGGATCTCACACTGTAATTGCCGATCTTGAAGGTGATGTATCGAAAGCCGTAGAAGGCGTGGATGCAATTATTTTTGCCGCAGGTTCAGGCGGAAATACAGGAGATGACAAAACCATCGCTGTTGACCAAAATGGTGCCATTAATGTTATTAACGAAGCACAAAAACAAAACGTTAAACGCTTTGTTATGCTAAGCTCAGTTGGGACAGATAACCCAGCAGCGGGTCCAGACGGTCTACAAGTGTACCTTCAGGCGAAAGCTGTAGCAGATCAACACCTAGAAAACTCGAATCTTCACTATACAATTGTTCGCCCAGGCTCGTTAACAAACGATGCTCCAAGTGGAAAGATCGAATTAGCGACAACGATTGCTGATAAAGAGGGAAGAACAATTGCGCGTGCAGACGTAGCACATGTTCTCGTAAGTGCCTTGACGATTGAAGATACGATCGGCAAAAACTTTGAAATTTTAACGGGTGATACGGATATCGAGCGTGCCCTGCAATTTGCTTGATTGAATTCCAATATCCTCCTCTACTAAGAACGGATGGGGGAGAAGATACTAATGGTGAAGCTTACTTTTAAAAGGAGGCGTCACAATGGGACAAAATCGACATTTTACTCCAGGTCAAAAAGCGCCCAATAATGGGATGTATATTGAGATTGGAGAAACAGGCAGCAACGTCAATAACCCGAAAAAAATGAAGCTAAAAGCGGGAGATCGTTTTCCAGAGACATCAAATGATGACCGTCACTGGACATACGCGCGCAAACCATAAAAGAAAGCCATCCATTTAGGGTGGCTTTCCCTATGTCTGTAGGGCTCTCAGGTGCATTAGCATCGTTTATTCAGCTATAATAAAAACAAATAAACGTATGTTGAAAGGAACAAGGAGGTTTGTGAAATGGATGTTAATAAAATGACGCAAAATCTACAAAAGGCAATGATGGATGCTCAATCAGTTGCAACTAGCCATAATCACCAGGAAATTGATGTTATTCATTTGCTATTAGCACTACTAGAACAAAGTGAAGGGCTTATGCCTCGGGTTCTTCAAAAGCTAGAGATTTCCGTTGACTCGTTTACAAAAGACTTACATAATGTGCTCTCTAAAAAACCTGTTGTCACAGGTTCAGGTACAGAGGCAGGGAAGATTTACGTCACGAACAAGCTACAAAAGATATTAGTTGGAGCGGAACAAGAAGCAAAAGATATGAAGGATGAATATGTTTCCGTTGAACATGTGTTACTTGCTGTAGTTAAAGCTCCTTCTGCTGATTTAGAAGCGGTGTTTAAAAAGCATCACCTTACAGAAGCTACTTTGAAAGGAGTGATTCAGTCTATACGTGGAAATCAGCGTATTACTAATCAAAATCCAGAAGGTACGTATGAGGCGTTAGAGAAGTATGGACGCGACCTTGTAGCAGAAGTAAGAGCAGGAAAACTAGATCCTGTGATTGGACGAGATGGTGAAATTCGCCGTGTAATTCGTATTTTATCTCGTAAAACGAAAAACAATCCTGTCCTGATTGGGGAGCCAGGTGTTGGAAAAACGGCCATCGTTGAGGGGCTAGCACATCGTATTGTGCGTAAAGACGTACCGGAGGGATTGAAGGATAAAACGATCTTTTCACTCGATATGGGATCACTAGTAGCCGGTGCTAAATTTCGTGGTGAATTTGAAGAGCGTCTAAAAGCTGTTTTGCAAGAGGTCAAAAAAAACGAAGGGCGTATTCTGCTTTTTATTGATGAACTACACACCATTGTAGGTGCAGGACGAACAGACGGAGCAATGGACGCAGGAAACTTGCTGAAACCAATGCTTGCAAGAGGGGAGCTACATTGTATAGGAGCTACAACTCTTGATGAGTACCGTCAGTATATTGAAAAAGACCCAGCGCTTGAACGTCGTTTTCAGCAGGTACTCGTGAATGAACCAACAGTCGAAGATACCATTTCCATTCTGCGCGGACTAAAAGAGCGTTTTGAAATTCATCATGGGGTGAATATTCATGACCGAGCATTAGTCGCTGCTGCTACGATGTCTGATCGCTATATTTCGGATCGATTTTTACCAGACAAAGCCATTGATTTAATTGATGAAGCTTGTGCGACCATTCGAACAGAGATTGATTCCATGCCGTCTGAGCTTGATGAGGTAACGCGCCGAATGATGCAGCTTCAAATCGAAGAGGCGGCTCTTGACAAAGAAACAGATGCTGCGAGTAAGGAACGCTTAGAGGCGGTTAGGAAAGAAATTTCTAATTTACAAGAAGATCTAGACGTAATGAAGCTTCAGTGGGAACAAGAGAAAGGCGCGATTCAATCCCTTCAAGAAGTGCGAGAGCGTTTAGAAAAGGCCAAGAGAGAATTATCGGAGGCAGAGGACCGCTATGATCTCAATAAAGCAGCCGAGTTGCGTCATGGTACGATTCCGATGCTTGAGAAAGAACTAACAGAGTTTGAACAAAAGATGGATCAAAATCAATCAGAAAGTCGACTCCTTCGTGAAGATGTAACAGAGGAGGAGATTGCTGATATCGTTTCACGATGGACGAATATCCCTCTCACAAAACTCGTTGAAGGTGAGCGTGAAAAGCTGTTAAAGCTAGAATCTATTTTACAAGAGAGAGTAATTGGACAGCCAGAAGCTATTTCATTGGTTACAGATGCCGTTCTTCGTGCTCGTGCGGGGATTAAAGATCCTAATCGACCAATCGGCTCGTTTATCTTCCTTGGACCTACAGGGGTCGGGAAAACCGAGCTTGCCAAAACGCTCGCACATTCGTTATTTGATAGTGAAGAACAAATGATTCGAATCGATATGTCTGAGTATATGGAGAAGCATGCTGTTTCTAGGCTCATTGGTGCTCCTCCTGGATATGTCGGATATGAAGAAGGTGGACAGTTAACAGAGGCAGTGCGGAGAAAACCATACTCCGTTATCTTGCTGGATGAAATTGAGAAAGCTCATCCGGAAGTATTTAACGTACTGCTTCAAGTGTTAGATGACGGGCGCGTCACTGATTCAAAAGGAAAGCTCGTTGATTTTAAAAATACGGTAATTATTATGACGTCAAATATTGGGTCTCAATATTTACTAGGGGGCGTAGATGATCAAGGGGAAATTAAAGAGGAAGCGAAGGATCAAGTACTTTCCCAGCTTCGCCAGCATTTTCGCCCTGAGTTTTTAAATCGTGTGGATGATGTCATTTTATTTAAGCCTTTGAGTCTAAAGGAAATGACAGGAATTATTGATAAGCTTCTTGTTTCCTTAGAGAAACGCTTATCAGATCGTCATATTACGCTTACGTTAACGGACGAAGCGAAAGCGTTTATCGCAAAGTCAGGATTTGATCCTGTGTACGGTGCACGACCACTGAAACGATTTATGCAAAAGTACCTTGAAACGAAAATTGCCCGCGCGTTAATTGCAGGAGAAGTGCTTGAACACGATCACGTTACGTTTGAGGTCGAAAACGACGAGCTAGTGCTTAAAAAATAATCAAAATAAAAACGAGCTCATTCGTGAGCTCGTTTTATTAATGCTTTTCAGCAGGTTCGTTTGGAATCCCAGCTTCTCCTAGGATAACAATAAACACAGTGAACACTACCGCAAAAATGGAAGCGGTTGTAAAAGTTTCCGAAGTATAACTTGCACCAGACATTGCTCCGATTACGTAAGCAGCCATATGTGTTAGTAGAAACGACCAAACTAACGTCCAAATGATACGCACAAAAATCACCTCGTTATGTAGAAGTTTTTCTAGATCCATCTTAGCATATACGCTACTAATAATAAATGTTATTTCCTGAAAATTGAATGCTTACTCATGGATTGTCAAAAAATAGACTTATTTTTGAAAGGAAGACAGTTATCGTAGACAGAAATCGTTTGGGGTAATGAGGAGGAAAGAGAATTTTTTTATATCGAAATAGGCATTCATCTCGCGCCTTTTTGATGCTCGTTCATATGATGATGAGTAACTAAGATTGTTTTTAGCACGGAGGCCCGTTATGATTACTCAACGTTTCTTTAATCTCGATAATCAATGGTGTGTTGTTCATATCCCTAACAAGCCAAATGGTTTTGGGGTATTAGTGTTAGGGGATCGCGATCATTTTGTTGAAGGATCTACTAGCCTATGGATTCAGCACAGAGGCAGGTGGAACTTACTTCAACTACTTTTAGATCACGGCTATACTATCTTTTACGCTCATTTATATGGGAGAAATTGGGGTAGTTCGAAAGCTTATCGATTGGCGAAGCAGCTTTATCATCTAGTCATGAAGCAAGAAACGTTAAATAAACGTGTGCATATTTTAGCGGAAGGAATGGGAGCGCTGTTAGCCCTTCAGCTCATGGAAAGAGAGCCTCACCTATTTCGATCAACTGCCTTTTTAAATCCATGCATTGACTTTCAAGCGCATATCGAACATGAAAAGAACTATAAATTTTTCTACAAACAGCTCATGAAAGAAATTAGAAGTGCTTATGAAATAAATGAAAAACAAGTTGATCAGGTCATTGCCAGCTCGTTGAAAGTTCAAGATCTTACAGCGACCGTTCCTGCTAGTATCTGGGCTACAACTAACGATGCTCATCATTTTCCTCTATTTCATAGTAAGCTCTACGAGGAACAGCGAAAAAAAATTGACTCGCCAATACGACTATCCCTTCATATTGCCGAAAAGAAGTACCTGTTTCATCACTCCTTGCTCCAATTTTACCGAAAAAATGAATTAGTGCTATAAATTCGCCTCTTTGATTATACATATCATAGGGGCATTATTTTGGCCGAATTAGATAGGGAGGAAGGGACAAAACATGGAGAATGTGGTGATTTACGGAGTGAATCGTTTTGTTGGATTTCAACTGTGCTGTTATTACCTTGAACAAGGAGTCAATGTGGTAGGGTATACGCATCCTGCTCATGAAGAGGAAGATACGCTTCAAGAAGAGATGATTTTATATTTAGGAAGAAACGCTAACTTTTCTTGTGAAGAGATGAATGGAAATGTAGACGTACGCCATATTAATGAACAAACGATTGCGGTGTTTTTTTGGTTTTTTGATGGCGGCGATTTTTATCATCGAAGCTTGGTTAAAACTAGAATAAGAGATGTTCATCAATGGCTAATGGGGGCGTTAGATCATTGTGTGGAAAAAGGAACAAAAACAATTTTTGTCTCGTCACTCTCTGTATTCAATGAGCAACAGCAGAAAATTACGGAGGAAACAAAACCGAATCCAGTCACGGCAGAAGGAAAGGTATATTATCATTTAGAGAAAGTGTTTCAAGCACATACGAGCCAGTCTCCTTCTGCGATTGTCCTGCGCTTTCCTTCATTGTATGGTCCGTGGCAGCCAGTTTCAGCTGCTTATCAAAACGCCATTGTGCATAAAAAAAAGGAAGTTGATTCAATAAAAGAGGATACTCGTAACCTCCTTTATATTGAAGATGCTGTTGAAGCTATTCGTCTATGTGTGGAAAAGAACGAGCTGAGCGGGATCTTACATGTCGTATCGAGTGAAGAAAATGCATGGCAAGTAGGGGCTGAGGCTTTGCAATTGAAAAATAACGTACAAAAAACGGTTAATCCGTTTGTGTCCACAAAGGTGAAAAATGAACTAGGATTTCGTCCGAAGGTACAGATGACAAAGGGAGTTCAAAATCAGTTAAATCATTCCCGCCAGCTGTTTGGGCACGAAATTTTCTGAAAGAAAAAAATTCATGTACAACATGAAAATGGCACGGTAAAATGGATGATGAAGAAAATGAGAGCTTTTGATCATAGATAGAAGCGCTTGTGTAGAAAAAAGGTGTGGCGGTATGAAAAGACCACTAAGTATAGGATGTATAATCGTGCTTGTCCTCTTTTTAGCTAGCTGTGGACAACCTAAGGATGGGCAGCTAAAAAGTGTTGGCTTATTAGTTCCAGAGACGATCAATGATCAAGTGTGGGGAACAAATGGCTATAAAGGAATGTTAAAAATACAGTCCACGTATAATCGCGACGTTTTTTATAAAGAACATACAGATTCTGAGAGAGCCGTAAAGCAGGCGGTGAAGGAATTTTCCAAGCAAGGTGTCAACCTGATTTTTGGTCATGGAGAAGAGTATGCCTCTTATTTTAATAAGCTCGGCAAACAATATCCGGACATTCATTTTGTGTCATTTAATGGTGATGCCAAAGGTGACAACGTAACAACGGTGAACTTCAAAGGAAAGGCCATGGGCTTCTTTGGAGGGATGGTTGCAGGGAAAATGACGAAGTCAAAGAAGGTAGGAGTCATTGCTGCTTACGATTGGCAGCCTGAGGTGAAAGGCTTTTTAGATGGCGTAAAGTTTCAACAGCCAAACGCTCAGGTTGAGATGAAGGTCGTCAAAAGCTGGGATGACAAAAAAACGGCTCGACAGTATGCAGACGAAATGATTAAATCAGGAGTAGATGTTGTCTATCCCGCTGGAGATGGATTTAATGTTTCTATCATTGAAAAGCTAAGAGAAAAGGGCATATACGCCATTGGCTATGTAGCAGATCAATCCGACTTAGGACAGGATACGGTTCTTACGAGCACGGTTCAGCATGTCGATACGCTGTATGAACTCGTAGCGAAAGACTATGATAAGGGGACGTTAAAGACCGGAAATTTAATGTATGATTTTGATAATAAGGTCATTTCCCTAGGTAAATTTAGCCCGCTCGTTGACAAAGCCTATCAAAAGGAAATTCAGCATTATATAAACGAGTATAAAAGAACAGGAAAATTACCTGATCAACAACAGAAATAAAGGAGTTTACATGATGGAACAAAA
The DNA here is from genome assembly GCF_022646885.1 of Priestia koreensis. Classification (GTDB taxonomy): domain Bacteria; phylum Bacillota; class Bacilli; order Bacillales; family Bacillaceae_H; genus Bacillus_AG; species Bacillus_AG koreensis_A. The sequence continues at coordinate 761,819 of NZ_CP061868.1, forward strand.
CATTCAGTTTTTACAAATCGCAATGAAATACTTACCGGAAGCAAAGCAATTACTAGATGAATCAGGGATTGAGTTGAGCATGGACAAGCTTCAACCAATTATGGAACTGTTTAATAAAGTAATGGCTGACGCTTACGAATTAGGAAAGCAAGACGCTTTACAGGAAGCAAATCACGAATAAAGAAAAAGCAGCTAGCAAAACTAGCTGCTTTTTCTTTATGAATTTCCATCCCCTTTTGTGATTCTTTCCTAGACAAAGCAAGAGAAATTTCGTAAAATTAGTACCAAGTACTAATAATTGATTATAACTGTGTTACTCCTTTTAAAGGATTTATTTTTAATGATTATATGAATGAATAGAGTTTTTTTGAAAAATTTCACCGCTAAGCGGGCAAGGGAGTGTTCAATATGAATGCTGGAATTAAAGGGATCGGACGGTATTTACCAGAGAAAGTTTTAACAAATGCAGATTTGGAAAAAATGGTGGATACGTCTGATGAGTGGATTCGTACTCGTACAGGAATCGAAGAGCGACGTGTCGCAGATGACAATACAGATACGTCCGATATGGCGTATGAAGCATCATTAAAAGCGATTGCAGATGCGGGCATCGCTCCAGAAGATATTGATTTAATTATGGTTGCAACCGTAACACCAGATCAGCCATTTCCTTCTGTTGCGTGTATGATCCAAGAGCGTTTAGGAGCTAAAAAGGCTGCAGCATTCGATTTGAGTGCGGCTTGTGCAGGGTTTATGTACGGATTAGTTATGGCAAAACAATTTATTGAAAGTGATACGTATCAAAATGTCCTTGTAGTAGGCGTAGAAAAGCTTTCTAAAATCACGGACTGGGATGATCGTAACACAGCTGTTTTATTCGGTGACGGAGCAGGGGCAGCTGTAGTAAGTAAAGTATCCGAAGGACACGGGATTTTATCCTTTGAACTAGGTGCGGATGGAACAGGTGCAAAGCATCTATATCAAGATGAACATATTATCATGAATGGCCGTGAAGTATTTAAATTCGCCGTTCGTCAAATGGGTGAATCAGCGGTTAACGTTATTGAAAAAGCAAACTTAACAAAAGAGGATGTTGATTTCTTAATTCCTCACCAAGCAAACATTCGTATCATGGAGGCTGCGCGTCAGCGTTTAGACCTTCCAGATGATAAAATGTCCAAAACAGTGAAAAAATACGGAAATACATCAGCCGCTTCAATTCCAATTTCTATCGTTGAGGAATTAGAAAATGGTAAGATAAAAGACGGCGATTTAATCGTGATGGTCGGCTTTGGCGGTGGCTTAACTTGGGGAGCTATTGCTTTACGCTGGGGAAAATAATGTCATAATAGAAACGTTGCATATTAAAGGAGATGAAAGCATGGAGAAAAGACGTGTAGTAGTAACAGGTTTGGGCGCAGTCACGCCAATTGGAAATGATGTAGAAACAAGCTGGAAGAATGCAATCGAAGGTGTTTCAGGAATTCGTACCATGACACGCCTTGATCCTGATAACTATTCAGCAAAAGTATCAGCTGAGTTAAAGGACTTTAACGTAGAAGATTATATAGATAAACGTGAAGCAAGAAAAATGGACCGTTTTACACAGTATGCGGTAGTAGCTTCTAAAATGGCTGTTCAAGATGCTAAATTAGACATTACGGATGAAATGGCACCTCGTGTTGGTGTTTGGATCGGATCTGGTATTGGTGGTATGGAAACATTTGAAAACCAATACGAAACATTTTTAGAAAAAGGCGCTCGCCGCGTTAGTCCGTTCTTTGTACCAATGATGATTCCTGATATGGCTGCTGGCCAAGTATCTATTATGCTTGGTGCAAAAGGAATTAACTCTTGTACAGTAACAGCTTGTGCAACAGGGACGAACTCAATTGGGGACGCATTTAAAGTTATTCAGCGTGGAGATGCGGATGTAATGGTAACAGGTGGAACAGAAGCACCGATTACAAAATTATCTGTGGCTGGTTTCTGTGCGAACAAAGCTCTTTCAACAAATCCAGATCCAGAAACAGCATGTCGTCCATTCGATCAAAACCGTGATGGCTTCATTATCGGAGAAGGTGCAGGGATTGTTATCCTTGAAGATTTAGAGCATGCATTAGCGCGCGGAGCGAAAATTTACGCTGAAATCGTTGGATATGGTGCAACAGGTGATGCTCATCACGTAACAGCTCCAGCTCCAGGTGGTGAAGGCGGCGTTCGTGCAATGCGTCAAGCGATTAACGATGCTGGTCTTAAACCAGAAGATATTGATTATATCAATGCTCATGGTACAAGCACAGATTATAACGATAAGTTTGAAACGATGGCAATTAAAGAAGTATTTGGGGAGTACGCACAAAAGGTAGCGATTAGCTCAACAAAATCAATGACTGGTCACTTACTAGGTGCAGCAGGTGGTGTGGAAGCGATCTTCAGTATCAAAGCAATTGAAGATAGCATGATTCCACCAACAATTAACTATGTAACGCCAGACCCAGAATGTGATCTTGATTATGTGCCAAACAAAGCTCGTAAGCAAGAAGTGAAAGCAGTATTAAGTAACTCTCTAGGCTTTGGTGGTCATAACGCTACGATTGTCTTTAAAAAATATGAATAATGAATGAGCAAAAGAGGTGGACTCCTTAAGAGGAGTTCACCTCTTTTTTGTGTGAAAGGTGAAAAAATAGCGCCTCTCTCTCATAAGATAATAAAAATGTTTTGGAGAGGTGGTTGATAGAAAATGGGAGTCATTCAAACAGATGATTGGATGGAGAAAGGCATGGAGAACGCTTCTGTTGTTTTTAAAAACTTGGAACCGTATTTTCCAGAGCTTTCAATAAAAGAGATGCAAGGTCTTTTAAGTAGTCATGGGATGTACCAACCTGGAAAAGAACTTGCTCAGACGATTAAAGATCTTACACAGAAAAAACGTCTGTGGAAAGCGGTACAAAGACAGTACGAATTATTAAAAAAAGAATGGAGAGGCCCTGATATACCTATTTTTCTCTTTTTAAGCAACTCGCATAATCGTCGTCTTCAGCATGAGTACAACGGTCGTTCAGGTATTGCGTTTGATGATAAACTTTTTCTCTTTTTATCACCGGATACGATGTTAAAAGAAGTGCTGGCGGTTTTAACACATGAGTATCATCATGTCTGTCGAATACACCAGCTCAAAATAAAAGAACAGAATACCACGTTGTTAGATAGCATTATGATGGAGGGGCTTGCTGAATATGCGGTAAAAGAATACTGCGGCGATGATTATTTAGCGCCTTGGACAAAATATTATTCAAAGGAGAAAGCGAAATCTCATTGGGATTCACTTCTCAAGCCACATGAGACGCTACGACGAACGGAACGAAAGCATGATGATTTATTATTAGGAAGAAAATGGTACCCGAATATGTTAGGGTATAACACTGGGTTTCATATTGCGGTGAACTGCGGTACTCAACCAGCCATGACGACGAAAAAAATGCTGACCATGACGGCTGAGGAAATTTTATCACGTTCCTCATTTTCTTAAATGGGAGCCTTTTTCGCCCTATGATTTATTTTTTGAATAATGGTATAATTTAGAATAAGAGGATATAATGTGAAGAAATATCGAGTGTATCTTCTTTAGTATGCCTTTTTTTGTTACTACGTTAAAGGTAGATTCGTAGAGGTGGAGAATGAACGAAACGTTACCATATATGAACGAAAAGTTGTTGCTAGAAGTAAAAAATTTAGAGAGTAGCTTTGAAATTAATGGGCGCTATTACAATGCTGTTGATAACGTAACCTTTGAAGTAAAGCGGAAGCAAGTGTTAGGAATTGTTGGCGAATCTGGATGTGGAAAAAGCGCGCTTTCTTTGTCAATTATGGGTCTGCTGCCAAAAGGAAAAAGCAAAATGAAAAAGGAACATATTTTGTTTCAAGGGTCGAACCTTCATGTCGAAGACGACCAAGAAATGCAAAAGATACGTGGAAACAAAATATCAATGATTTTTCAGGAACCAATGACTTCCCTTAATCCTACACTGACAATCGGTTATCAACTTCAAGAAATTTTATTGCATCATGAGCGTCTTTCTAAAGTAGAAGCTATGAGAGAAAGCATATCTCTTCTTAAAAAAGTAGGAATTTCTCATGCTGAGCGAATCGTTTTAGAGTATCCTCATCAATTATCTGGAGGAATGCGTCAGCGCGTTATGATTGCGATGGCAATTGCCTGTAAGCCGAATCTACTCATAGCTGATGAACCAACTACCGCGTTAGACGTAACTGTTCAAGCTCAAGTATTAGAGTTATTAAAAGAGTTACAAAATGAGCATGATATGTCCATTATTATGATTACACATGACCTAGGAGTTGTTGCTGAAATGTGTGATGACGTCATTGTGATGTATGCAGGGAAAATTATTGAGCGAGCAGACGTGGACACGCTCTTTTATCATGCAAAGCATCCTTACACAAAAGCATTGCTCAACTCCATTCCAAAAATAGACCAAGAACTGGAACGTCTGAACACGATTGATGGTATTGTTCCATCCCTTAGTCAAATTAAACGAGTAGGTTGTCCATTTGCTGATCGATGCCCGCAGGCGTTTGAAAAATGTAGAAAGGAAACACCGCAATTAGTGAATGATGAGACCGATCACGAGGTAGCGTGCTTTCTATACGAAAGAAGTTATGAAGGGGTGAAGGTACAATTGTGATGAAAGAAGAACCAATGTTATTAGAGGTTCGTAATTTAAAAACCTACTATTCAACAAAGAAGGGTCTTTTTAAAAAAGAAAAGAAAGAAGTAAAAGCGGTAGATGGAATTAGTTTTTTTATACGCAAAGGGGAAACGCTAGGTCTTGTCGGCGAATCTGGATGTGGAAAGTCAACGACAGGTCGCACGATTTTACGTTTAGTTGACTCAACATCAGGATCGATTATATTTAATGGAAAAGATATCACTCATTTGAATGGCGCATCTCTTCGGAAATACCGTCACGATTTGCAATTAATTTTTCAAGATCCTTATGCATCGTTAAACCCTGTACATATGGTGGGGGACATTATTGCAGCACCTTTGCGTAATTATCGACGCCTTCCAACGAAGGAAATTAAGAAGGAAGTCATGATGCTACTAAAAAAGGTGGGGTTACCTGAAGATGCGTATGATAAGTACCCACATGAGTTTTCCGGTGGTCAACGCCAGCGAATTGGTATTGCGAGAGCACTTGCTCTTCGTCCAAAATTAATTGTGGCAGATGAACCGGTCTCTGCCCTTGACGTATCTGTTCAATCACAAGTCTTAAATTTATTAAAAGAGTTGCAAGAAGAGTTTGACCTCACTTATCTCTTCATTGCCCATGATTTAAGCGTTGTAAAGCACATGAGCGATCGAATTGGCGTCATGTATGTAGGTAACTTAGTAGAAATTGCAAGTAAGAACGATCTTTATGAAGAACCTCTTCATCCATATACACAGGCATTAATGTCAGCGATTCCAGATCCAGATCCTCGAAAGAAAAAGGAGAGAATTATTTTACAAGGAGATGTCCCAAACCCGGTTAATCCTCCAAAGGGATGTGCGTTTCATCCTCGCTGTATCCATGCGATGCCACAGTGTCTAGAGGAGAAGCCATTACTTCGAGAAGTGAAAAAAGAGCAATACGTAGCTTGTCATCTGTACAAATAATGAGCCTCTATTTCCTAAGGATGGGATCAATTTTTTAAAAACAGAAAAAGGAAAATAACAGATAAAATACGGGGGAATTTTGATGAAAAAGACTTTGCTTACTCTTCTTACCCTCATGCTTTTATGCATTAGCTTTTTAGCAGCATGTAGTGAGAAGGAAGAGAAGTCTGATAGAAAACTAGAGAATACGCAATTAAAGCTTCCAAAAAAAGCAGCTCAAACAGGTGGGAGTATAACGGTGGCACTTTCGCGAGAGCCAGAAGGAATATTTGAGCCAGCCTTTTCGACGAGTATGGAAGATGATGATGTTCAAGCCTTTACAACTGAATCCATGTATCAAATTACCAATGATTTAAAATATGTTCCTAACTTAGCTACATGGGATATTAGCAACGATAAAAAAACATACACGTTTCACCTCCATAAAGGAGTGAAATGGCATAATGGAACGGAACTTACGATGGAGGATTGGAAATTTGCGCTTGAAGTTCTTGCAAACGCCGCATACACAGGTCCTTACTTTGAGCATGTAAGTCTCATTAAGGGTGCAAAAGAATACCATAATGGAAAAAGCAATCACATAGAAGGTCTTCGTATTATTGATCCATACACAATGAAAATTACATTTAATGATGTACATACGGCGAACTTGGAGAAATTATGGCCAGTTCCGATGCCGAAAAAGGTGTATCAATCTATTCCGATTAATCGGTTATTTAATTCAGATCCTGTGCGCCGTCATCCAATTGGACTAGGTCCCTTTAAAGTGGCGAATATGTCACAAGAAGGAGAGGTAGACCTTGAATTTTTCCCTGACTATTGGAAAGGCAGAGCACTGCTCGATAAAGTCACATTAAAAGTATTGGATACGCCTTCTTTGGAGGGGGATTTTAAAAAGGGAGCGGTTGATTTAGCAAGTATTGATTCAGCTTCTATGAATCAATTAGAGCGATTACAAAATGTTCATGTTAGTAAAATACGGGGAAGCATTTATTCGTATATTGGACTGCGGTTTGGACATAGAGACAATCAGCGAGATAAAAATGTGGATGACCTAGAAAAGTTCAAAAATAAAAAGCTTCGCGAAGCACTCATGTATGCCTTAAACCGTTCAAAAATGATTGATGACTTTTTGGATGGACAAGCTAGGGTAACTAATAGCGTACTTCCTTCCACATCATGGCTTGCTTTAGAACCAAAAGAGCTTATTTCCTACGAGTATAATCCAAAAAAAGCGAAAAAATTATTGGGTGAAGCTGGTTACATTGACCGTAACGGTGACGGATTTGTCGAGGACCCGAACGGTCAGGAATTTCATATTTCCTTTGGACATTATGCAGGTTCTGCTTTGTTTGAAAGTCGAGCAAAAGCAATCATTCAAGCATGGAAGGACATTGGAATTCGGACTCAGCTTTCAACAGGCTCATTAATTGAATTTAATTTATACAATGACATGAAGGAAAAGGATGATCCTACTCTTGAAGCCTTTATTGGTTCATGGTACATCGGAGCCGATCTAGATCCACTCCCTCTGTGGGGCTCAAATGCTGCTTGGAATTATGGTCGCTATAAAAATGAAAAATCGGATCAGTTGTTAGAAGAAGGGATAGGTGAGAAAGCATTTGATGACGCCTATCGAAAAAATGTCTACCGAAAGTGGCAAAAATTGTTTAATGAAGAGCTGCCTATTTTACCTTTATGGGAAAAAACCGATTTGTTTGTGATTAGTAATCGATTACAGCATGTAGAGATTAATAGCCTTACTCCTTTTAATCACGTCGAGAAGTGGAGCGTGACAAAATAAAGCGCATTTTATAAAACAAGTAGAGAAGTAAATAGAATTATTTGGAATAAAAAGCGCATCCTATGCCTATACTGATTGTTAATTAAAACGTTAGTAAGTGAGGGATGACGATGCTTTATCTACATGATGTATGGGTTAACTGGTTCGAAGGTGAAGAGAATGGTTATAATATCTGCCATTTTCATGAATGGCGCAAGGATGACTCAGTCGAATTACTAGATCAGGTTCCATTACTAAAAGTTCCGTCTACGCTATTTCACTACATCGAAAATGATTTATCAGAACTTCCACAGCAGCTGTTGCACGATGTTTATCAGAAGGCCTACATCCGTAAAAATCATGAGCGTATTCAACTAGAATATTGCTTTGTTGTGACAGATGGAAATGGAATTTTAGCTGTAGACACGATGGGATATCATATTCCAATTCGTAAAAGCCGCATTATTCCAAGACAAGAGCAGCTCGTGTACGAAATGATTGAAAATCAAGAAGCGACTACATATGAATTTAGTGAAGGTCCACAAGATCAAAAAGAGCACCATATTTTATCACCAGCTCCCGTAACAATGACGGGTCTAACAAGAAAAGAACGTCAGCTTAAACAGCTGTTGTTCATGGCGCTAGATCAGCTTCATTCGTCTAATAATGCATCTCAAGTGCGCTATTGGTATACAGAATGGAATCCGAAAAATTACTCGGAAGTGCAGCGAATGGATTTTGAAGACGTTTGGCAAAAACTCTATGATGAGACAACGAGCGGATGGTCACCGAAACATATTACGCTTTGTGAGAATCTCATCAAAGGACAGCCGTTTTTTGAAAAGCTGTGGGAGATGGAACAGGAACCAAAAGTGAATTGAAAAAAGACACCGCCATCGGTGTCTTTTTTTCTTATCGCTTGCGGCCAATTCCCATGGCATTTCGCATTTTGCGAAGCATATTTCCTGCTACTTTGTTGGCTTTTTCAGCACCTTGATCAAGAATATCATCTAGTTCTGTTGAGTCAATAAGCTCATAATAACGTTCCTGAATAGGAGTAAGCGCATCAATGACTACCTGAGCTAAATCTGATTTGAAATCACCGTAGCCTTTCCCGTCATACATGGCTTCAATTTCTTCTAAGGTTTTTCCGCTTAGAATAGAGTAGATGCCCATAAGATTAGAGATGCCAGCTTTATTTTCTTTGTCATAACGAACGATTCCTTCTGAATCTGTAACGGCACTCTTAATTTTCTTTTCAATCGTTTTCGCATCATCAAGCATTGTAATAAATGATTTTTGGTTTGGATCTGATTTACTCATTTTTTTCGTCGGATCTGCAAGGGACATCACGCGTGCACCAACTTTTGGAATGCGCACTTCCGGAACTGTAAAGATGTCGTTGAACTTTTTATTAAAGCGATCTGCTAAATCACGTGTTAACTCCAAATGTTGCTTTTGATCTTCTCCAACAGGTACGAGATCTGTTTTGTAAAGAAGGATATCAGCTGCCATAAGCGGAGGATACGTTAATAACCCTGCAGAAACTGCCTCTTTACCTGAAGATTTGTCTTTAAATTGCGTCATTCGTTCTAGTTCTCCAATATATGCAACACATTGTAACATCCATCCTGCTTCCGTATGGGCAGGAACTTCAGATTGAATAAACAGCGTTGACTTAGTCGGATCAATTCCAACCGCTAAATAAAGTGCAGCAAGGCTTCGAATATTTTTACGAAGCGCTAATCGGTCCTGAGGAACGGTGATCGCATGTTGATCCACAATACAGAAATAGCAATTATAATCTTCCTGTAATTCTACGAACTGTTTAAGTGCGCCTATGTAATTTCCTAATGTAATTGTACCGCTAGGTTGAATGCCTGAAAAAATTGTTTTCATTGTTTTATCCTTTCACATAATACTTATTTTATTTTTGTAAAAAAATAAACGGCCCAAACATCCCTGTTGTCAAATAGGGACGAATGGACCGTGGTACCACCCTAATTATTTCATTGCTGAAATCACTCTGATCATACAAAATTAAAAGTATGTTTTTCGGTTAACGTCGAAAAAACGTTCAAGTATTTGGCTTGAAGACTCCAAAGTCCATTCCATATCCGTGAATATTTGCTCGCATCAACCGCAAATTTTCTGAAAAACAGCGTAATATGTACTATTCTTTTTCATCGTCTATAAAGGTATGAAATTGTGCAGTTACTGTTTATTATAACGGATCAGAAATTAAAAATGCAAATTGAGATTTGAAAAAAATATTTGCTTTTTCAACATAATATGCTATATTTTTCATATTCTTATTGCAATTTCTATTTATTGGGTGTGCTTCACTCATAAAGAAAATTTGATGTAGCTTTTTGTCGGATAGGTCTAAAGATACATATTTAGCAAAAAATTACATTAAGAAATAGTATTGCAATAAATTTTTAAAATATTTATAATAAACTGTAACAAGCATCTTTTTACAAAACTATTACAATACCTTAATTTTTCAGAAAACATAAAAAAGTGACAACATAAAGTCACGAAATGTTTTGAAAAGAAAAACACCTTTACGAGATCATTGTGTACATACTTTATAAAAGAGGGTACATAACCATTTCCTACTAGGAGCTTTTCATTCTACTAATTAGTTTGTATTTCTTTAATAAGAAAATACTGATTATTTAGATGATACAGAGTGTTGAAGAATTTAAGGTGTAATTAATTGTAAAAAAGGGTTTGTACTGTTTAAAACAAAAATGGGGGGTAATATCGTGAAGAAAAGATTATCCGTTCTTTTCAGCTTGCTTTTAGTTTTCAGTCTTTTCTTAACTGCTTGTGGATTCCAAAAAGAATCTGGCGGTAGTAAAGAAACAGGCGGAGACAACAAAAAAGGTGAGACTAAACTCGCTGACAAGCAAGAACTTCGTGTAAATATTAAAACTGAGCCATTCTCTCTAAACCCTGGTTTAGCGAATGATGCTACGTCTGGTAACGTGTTACGTCAAACATTTGAAGGGTTAACTCGTATCGGCAAAGAAGGCAAGCCGGAAAATGCGATGGCTTCTGACGTGAAAATTAGTGATGACAGCACAGTTTATACATTCACTATTCGTGACGATGCAAAATGGTCAAACGGTGATCCTGTAACAGCGAACGATTTCATCTACGCTTGGAAATGGGCGCTTGAGCCAAAAAATGAATCACAATATGCGTACCAACTTTACTATGTAAAGAACGCGCAAGCAATTAATGAAGGTAAAATGAAAGCTGACGATTTAGGAGTTAAAGCTGTAGACGACAAAACGTTAGAAGTAACGCTTGAAGGTCCTACACCTTACTTCTTAGAATTAACAGCATTCTACACATACTTACCTGTAAATGCAAAAATCGCACAAGCGAATCCAAAATGGTACACAAACGCTGGTAAAGACTATGTATCTAACGGACCTTTCGTTATGACTACATGGAAACACAACGATTCAATCGAGTTAGAGAAAAATGATACTTACTGGGATAAAGATTCTGTTAAGTTAAACAAAATTGACATGGCTATGATCAACGATACAAACACTGAATTATCAATGTTTGATACGGATCAATTAGACTGGGCAGGAGCTCCTACTGGAGAAATTCCACCTGAAGCAATTCCACAGCTTAAAGACGAAAAGAAACTTAAAGTTAAAACAATTGCTGGTACTTACTGGTACAAATTTAACACTGAGCAAAAACCTTTAAACAACGTCAACATTCGTAAAGCATTAGCTTATTCAATCGACCGTAAAGCGATCGTAGAGAATATTACAAAGGGTGGACAAATCCCAGCAATGGCAGCTGTACCACCATCCATTTTTGAAGAAAATAAAAAAGGTTTCTTCAAAGACAACGATGTAAAAGAAGCGAAGAAATACCTTGAAAAAGGTCTTAAAGAGCTAGGCTTAAAAGATGCTTCTGAATTACCACCAATCAAGCTTTCTTTCAACACAAGTGAAAGCCATGCGAAGATTGCTCAAGCGATCCAAGATATGTGGAAAAAGAACTTAGGCGTTGATATTAAACTTGATAACGCTGAGTGGGCTGTATACATTGAGAAGTTACACCGTGGAGATTACCAAATCGGACGTATGGGTTGGTTAGGTGACTTCAACGATCCAATTAACTTCTTAGAATTGTTCCGTGATAAAAAAGGCGGAAACAACGATACAAACTGGGAAAACCCAGAGTTCAAATCATTGTTAGCAGAGTCTCAAAAAGAGCAAGATGCTGCAAAACGTGTTGAACTATTGAAAAAAGCAGAAAAAATCTTCATTGATGAAATGCCTGTAATGCCAATTTACTTCTATACAAACGTTTGGGTTCAAAAGCCAAACTTAAAAGGTGTAGTAGTTTCTGGTCTAGGAGATGCACAATTTAAGTGGGCATACTTCACAAAATAAAAATGTATAGCATTTAAACCATGAAAGGTATATGGGGGAAATCCTCCATATACTTTTCTTTCTGATAGGGATTATATGTTAAATTATGGAGGTGTTGGCGTTGTTGAAATACATTAGTAAACGTATTGTGTATATGCTTCTATCACTCTTACTAATTGTAACAGCGACATTCTTTTTAATGAAATCTGCACCAGGTGGTCCGTTCACATCTGAGAAAGCAGTCTCTCCAGAAATTAAAAAGAATTTAGAAGAGTTTTATGGATTAAATCAACCGTGGTACAAGCAGTATGGTGATTATTTGGGATCAATCGCACAGTGGGATTTTGGCCCATCCTTTAAATATAAAGGTCAAACAGTAAACGATCTAATCGATCAAGGATTCCCTGTTTCATTTATGCTAGGACTAGAAGCGTTAATTCTAGCAGTAGCGGTAGGAATTATCCTTGGTGTTATTGCGGCTTTAAACCACAACAGGTGGCAAGATTATGGGGCGATGATACTCGCCGTGCTCGGAATATCTGTACCAAGTTTTATCATGGCAGCCGTATTGCAATACGTGTTGGCAACAAAATTCGGGTTGTTCCCTGTAGCAGGTTGGGATTCATGGATCTATACGTTCCTTCCAGCATTAGCTCTAGCAGCATCACCGATGGCATTTATCGCGCGTTTAACAAGATCAAGTATGCTTGAAGTATTAAGCAACGATTACATTAAAACGGCAAAGGCAAAAGGATTAAGTCGAAACGTTATTACGGTGAAGCATGCGATTCGAAATGCGTTACTACCAGTTGTTTCTTACTTAGGACCTTTAGCAGCGAGTGTTCTAACAGGAAGTTTTATCATCGAGAAAATTTTCGGTATTCCTGGTCTAGGGGCACACTTTGTGACAAGTATCTCAAACCGTGACTACACAACAATTATGGGTGTAACAGTGTTCTTCAGTATTATCCTACTTGTGTCCATTTTAATTGTAGATATCGTATACGGTTTGATTGATCCGCGAATTAAGCTTAGCGGTGGAAAGAAAGGAGCGTAACACATGCAACAGCAAATTCCTAAAAATATGTTTGAACGAGCAAGCGTTGACTTAAAGGAAGCAGAAAAGCTTTCAAAGCCAAGTCTATCTTTTTGGAAAGACGTGTTCGTTCGATTTAGAAAAAATAAATTGGCGATGTTTGGATTAGTGTTATTAGCTATCATCGTGTTCATGGCAATTTTCGGTCCGATGATGACGAAGTATGATTATCGAACAAATGATTTAATGCACGCAAACTTAGCACCATCTGGTGATCACTGGTTTGGAACAGATGATTTAGGACGCGACATGTTTGCTCGTACTTGGAACGGAGCGCGTATCTCATTATTCATCGGTTTAGCAGCAGCATTAATCGATTTATTCATTGGGGTAATTTGGGGAAGTATTGCTGGTTACCGCGGTGGACGAGTAGATGAATTCATGATGCGTTTCGCTGATATTTTATGGGGTGTTCCATATCTTTTACTAGTTATCCTACTTATGGTTGTGTTAGACCAAGGGCTAGGAACAATGATCCTCGCAATGACGATTACGGGATGGATTAACATGGCTCGTATTGTCCGCGGACAAGTATTAGGACTAAAAAACCAAGAGTATGTTATGGCTTCTCAAACACTAGGTGCAAGCACATCACGTATTCTATTTAAACATTTAATTCCAAACTCAATGGGTGCGATTTTAATTACGGTTACGTTATCAATTCCATCCGCTATCTTTACAGAAGCATTTTTAAGTTTCTTAGGTCTTGGTGTACCAGCTCCGAAAGCAAGTTGGGGAACAATGGCAAGTGATGGTCTTGCAGCACTTCGCTACTATCCATGGCGCTTATTCTTCCCAGCAACATTTATCTGTTTAACGATCTTTGCATTTAATGTAATTGGAGACGGACTACGTGATGCATTAGATCCAAGATTACGTAAATAAGGAGTGAGAAAAAAATGAAACACTTATTAGAAGTAAAAGATTTAGAAGTCTCATTCCATACGTATGGAGGAGAAGTAAAAGCTGTACGCGGTGTAAACTTTCACTTGGATAAAGGTGAAACGCTTGCAATCGTAGGTGAATCTGGGTCAGGAAAAAGTGTAACCTCTCAAACGCTTATGCGCCTAATTCCATCACCACCTGGTGTCATTAAGAACGGTGAAATTTTATTCAATGGCTACGATATTGCTAAAAAGACAGATAAAGAGATGGAAGCAATTCGTGGTAAAGATATCGGGATGATCTTCCAAGATCCGATGACGTCATTGAACCCAACGATGAGAGTTGGAAATCAAATCACTGAAGTGCTAACCAAGCACCAAAAGGTTTCAAAAGCTGCTGCTAAGGAACGCGTTGTGGAACTATTCCGCCTTGTAGGCATTCCATTTCCTGAAAAACGTGTAAACCAGTATCCACATGAATTTAGCGGTGGGATGAGACAGCGTGTAATGATCGCAATGGCATTAGCGTCTAGTCCAAAGCTTTTGATTGCCGATGAGCCAACAACAGCGTTAGACGTAACGATTCAAGCACAAATTCTTGAATTAATGAAAGACTTACAGCAAAAGATGGATACAGCGATTATTTTTATCACCCATGATTTAGGGGTTGTAGCTAATGTGGCAGATCGTGTAGCCGTTATGTATGCAGGGCAAATTGTTGAAACTGGAACAGTCGATGAAATTTTCTACAATCCAAAGCATCCATATACTTGGGGACTTCTAGCTTCTATGCCAAGTCTAGATAGTAGTACACAAGCAGAGCTAACAGCAATTCCAGGATCACCACCTGATTTAACAAACCCACCTAAAGGTGATGCGTTTGCACCGCGTAATCCTTATGCAATGAAAATTGATTATGAGCAGGAGCCACCAATGTTTAAGGTGTCAGACACTCATTATGCTAAAACATGGCTTCTACACCCGGATGCACCAAAGGTAGAGCCACCAGAAGCGGTCAAACTTCGCATGCGCCAATTATCAAATTCATATGCAAAACCAGTATTGGCGAAGGACGGTGAATAAGATGGCAGAAAAATTACTTGAAATTAAAAATCTAAAGCAGCACTTTGACGTTGGTAAAGGAACAGTTATCAAAGCGGTAGATGGAATCACATTTGATATTTTCAAAGGTGAAACGCTTGGTCTTGTTGGTGAATCAGGCTGTGGTAAATCAACGACTGGACGCACAGTTATTGGTTTATACAAAGCAACAGACGGAGAAGTCATCTTCAATGGCGAAAATGTTCACGGCAAAAAGAACAGAGAGCAAATGAAAAAGTTCAACCGTAAAATGCAAATGATTTTCCAAGATCCATACGCATCTCTTAACCCGCGTATGACCGTAGCGGATTTAATTGCTGAAGGTATTGATATTCATGGTTTAGCTAAAACGAAAAAAGATCGTCTAGCGCGCGTTCATGAACTTCTTGAAACAGTTGGATTAAATAAAGAGCATGCAAATCGTTATCCGCATGAATTTAGTGGTGGGCAACGTCAACGTATTGGGATTGCTCGTGCTCTAGCTGTCGAACCGGATTTCATTATCGCTGATGAACCAATCTCTGCACTTGACGTATCCATTCAAGCGCAGGTTGTTAACTTAATGAAAAAGCTGCAGCGTGAAAGAGGACTAACGTACCTATTTATTGCGCATGATTTATCCATGGTGAAATACATTAGTGATCGAATTGGCGTTATGTATCGCGGTCGCATCGTTGAGTTAGCGACGAGTGATGAACTATACAAAAACCCTGTTCATCCTTATACAAAAGCACTGCTTTCGGCTATTCCTCTTCCAGATCCTGAAACAGAACGTACGCGTGTACGTAAAATTTATGATCCGGAAAGTCACCAATACAATGGTGAAGAGCCAGAGTTACGCGAAGTATCACCTGGCCATTTTGTATCTTGTTCAGAATCCGAATTTCTAACATACAAATCACAGGTGCATGCCTAATAAGGTTAAAGAATAACGATCTCCGCTGGAGGTCGTTTTTTTTCTAAAAGCTGTTAAACATACAAAAGTTGTCAGATCTGTTGACAACTTTTTTTAATTATACAGCATGCATAATAAAAATTCTATCTAAATTTTCAGAATAGAACATTAAAATAAATTTTTACCAAATATGTATATTAATAGATAGGTAAAATGACATATAATATACGATATACAATTGGGAAATGTTACAAAAATAAGATGTGCAAATGGGTCCATATACGTTAAGAGATAACCGATTCTTTGAGAAATAGTTCTAAAAGGTTCGCATAGGCGACAGGTGTTCACATACAAGGGTAGAAAAAGCTTTGTGGATTTGTATTCATTAAACGTTTGATCCCTCTTTTTTCGACGCGCAAGCGGTTAAAAAATTGATTTATCTATCATGTATCTAAAGGGCAGTGGTAAACATGAATTCAAAATATCAACAAATGTTTCTAAACAACCTTCAAGAAAAATGGGAGGAGTTCCAAGAGCAGCAGTGGAATGTTGACGCTGATGAGGTCGTCCACTTTTTTCATCAAATTGCTGGCACAGCAGGAACGATCGGATTAGAAGAAGTAAGTAAAGTTGCAGCGGATAAGTTGAGGAAGGTTGAAAAAGACCCAGAAAGCATTCACTTCAAAAAAAGCGTAGAGTGGCTTCTTCATGTTGGAAATGGTACACAAACTGATGTGTCTTCATCAATCAACATCTCGACGGTTCAAACGAGACAAAGAGGGGTGCTGTTTTTAGTAGATGAAGATCCACTCTGTTTGCTTTATATGAGAGAGTCACTCGAGCATATTGGGTATCATGTAGTCGCGCTAACAGACCCTGCTACGGCTTTTGAACAATTTTACGACATAGAGCCGGATTGCATCCTGTTAGACATGCAGTCTAACAGGGAGCATACGTTTGCAGCGATTTCTCAGTATTTAGAAGTGATGAATCAGCATTTTGTTCCCATCATATTAATGAGCTATGACGATTCGAAAGAAAATCGTCTATCGGCTTATCAATCAGGTGCGGATGATTTTATTGTAAAAAACATCGAGGTCGATGAACTTGCTTTTCGTATTAGTCGGCACGTCCAAAAAAAGACGATGATTAATCGTTATCGTTATATGGATGAATTAACGAAGGTTTACAACAAATCTTACACGGAAGTCGCCTACAATCAATTTCACTATGACTTGGATCAGCATGACATGTCCTTTTGCATGGCCCTTGTCACGATTGATCAATTTAAAGAAGTGAATGAGCGTTATGGTCATTTAAAAGGTGATCAGTTATTAATTACGACGGCAGATTTTTTATCTGGTTATATGAATGGAAATGAAGTAATTATTCGACACGATGGAGCATCCTTTTTACTATTCTTACGGGAGAAGTATGCTAAAGGGGCGCAGCAACGCGTAAAGCAAATCATCAATGATTTTTCTGATCTGTGGGTAGAAGGTATTTCAGAAGAGATTATTCTTAGCATGTCTAGTGGGCTAATAAAGCTAGAAGAAAAGGAGAAGCAGCTAGCATCAGCGCTTGAGAGCGTAACGAAAGCATTAGCTCATGCAAAGCATCAGGGGGGCAATCAGCTTGTTGTCGCAGGTGATCATTTAGGAACCATTCAAAAAAAGATCAATATTGCCATTGTGGATGATGATGAAATTTTGCGAAATATTTTAGTTAGGCTAATTACGAAAATATTTGCCGAAAAAGATTATGATGTTCAAGTCGAAGCATTTCGTGAAGGACTCTCATTTTTAGCAAGTGATAGCTATCAGCAGGATGTTCCGTGCCTTGTCATATTGGACCGGATGTTGCCAAGATTGGATGGTTTATCTGTACTTAAAAGATTGAAGGAAAATTCACTATTTAATACGTACGTCCTAATGCTAACAAATCGGAAAAATGAAGAAGATATTATTTTAGCGCTTCAAAGCGGAGCCGATGATTATTTAACAAAGCCATTTAAGTATGAGGACTTAGAGTCTAGAGTAGCTATGCTTGTGAAAAGGATGGTTTAGGAGCGATGGGCTTAACTGTCAATATTGTAACGGCTTTATGTATATATTCAACTCTGTTCATTGTCATATTGTTTCTTTATGTGATCGTAACGAGGTTAAGGGAAATTCTTCGAGAACAGAAGGTGCAGCAATTAAGAGACTACTATCAGCCAAGCATTTTAGCTTACATTGAGAATCCTGGGAATGCCACTGCTATTTTGCCAGAAACGAACCTTCAGTACGAAGCGATTGAATTAACGATGAGTGATATTGTGAATTATGTAAATAGTGAAGAGCAGCTCGTCACGATTTCATCCTATATGAATCAGCACTTTACGAAACGATACGAGCAAGCACTCAAAAGTAAAAAGTGGAGCAAAAGGATGAATACGCTCTACTTTGTTGGCGACTTTCGGCTGAAGTCTTTGGAAAGTCTTCTTCTACAAATGATTAATAGAGAAACAATAACGGAAGATGAGCGTAATGAGATTCTAATCATCCTCGCAAAATTTCAGCATGACCATTTATTAGAACTTGTACTAAAACAGCCTCACTTGTCGATTTTTACGTATCAATTAATGCTTACTGCTTCAAATGAGCAGCTTTTAGAAATGTTTGTAGCCAACTATGATTCACTGCCGTATAAAATGCAGCTTAGCTTGATACAAGTTGTAGGAGAAAAGAAGCTTTTAAAGTATATTGGTTTTTTAGAAGAGCGTTTAACATCAGATGACAAAGAAGTGCGAGTGCGCGTATTAAAGTCGATGTATGAGTTAGATTACCTGCCTGACCCTCGCTATCAGGAATTTGTTTCATCGCCTCATTGGGAAGAGCGATTATTTATTGCAAAAATGCTTGAGCAGTGGATTGATTCAAAATATGTACGCGATCTGCGTGTTCTAAACATGGATGAACATTATCTCGTTGGAGAAACGGCAGGACGCGCTTTATCGTTTTTGTTTCCAGAACATAACGATCTATTGGTAGAAAGTGCGATTGGAAGAGGGAGCGAATAAGATGGTTCATACATTCCTACAAATAATCATGTACGTTATTTTGATTTACACGCTCATCGTCATCTCGACTTACTCCGTCATGTTCATGATTTCGTTTTTTTACGTGCGCAGGCTTCGCGATTTGCATCCGAAAAACCCGTACGATGTTTTAGTAGAAACTACTTTTACGAAGCCTATCTCTATTTTAGTGCCAGCATACAATGAAGAAAAAGGAATTATCGGCAGTGTCAGTTCCTTGCTTAGCATTCAGTATCCTGAATATGAAGTGATTGTGGTAAACGATGGTTCCCGTGATCAAACGTTAGAGACGCTCATTGATCATTTTGAATTAATCTTAATCGATCATGAGTATAAGCCAGAGCTACAAACAAAATCTGTTCATGCGGTTTATCATTCCAAACTCAATCCCGCTCTTTATGTTGTGGACAAGGAAAACGGAGGAAAGGCTGATGCATTGAACGTAGGAATTAATTTGTCTCACTTTCCGTACGTTTGTGCAATTGATGCCGATTCTGTGTTAGAGCGAGACGCATTTTTAAAAGTAATGAAGCCAATTCTAGATGAAGATGAAGAGGTCGTAGCAATTGGTGGCAGTGTCCGCATTGCAAATGGGTGCCGAATTGAGGGCGGAGAGGTAATGGAGATTGGCTTATCGAAGAGCCCTCTTGTCATCCTTCAGGTTATTGAATATTTACGTGCGTTTCTGATGGGACGTATCGGATTAAGCCGAAACAATTTATTGCTTATCGTATCAGGAGCCTTTGGTGTGTTTTCAAAGAAATGGGTGAAGGTTGTTGGCGGATATGCTGAGACAGTAGGCGAGGACATGGAGCTAATTGTACGTCTGCATCGCTACATTTGTGAAGAAAAGCTGAACTTGAAAATTGTTTATATTCCAGAGCCCGTATGCTGGACAGAAGCTCCAGAATCTTTATCGATTTTACGAAAGCAGCGAACACGCTGGCAGCGAGGGCTGTTTGAAAGCCTGTGGATGCATAAAAAAATGATTGGAAATCCTCACTATGGAAAAATAGGGCTCGTATCTATTCCTTATTTTGTTTTTATTGAACTTCTCGGCCCTATTATTGAGATGATGGGTTACCTTTTATTAATTGTCTTTCTCATTATGGGGAATTTATATGTAGATTTTGCGATTAAGCTTTTACTTTTAAACGTGCTGTACGGTTCTATTCTTTCCGCATTTGCCGTTACGCTTGAAGAATGGTCTTTTCGAAAGTATCCGAAGCTTACGCACATATGGAAGCTGTTTTTGTATAGCTTTACAGAATCGTTTTGGTATCGACCGTTGACCGTCATCTGGCGCTGCGAAGGACTGCTACAAGTTCTGTTTCGTAAAAAGGGATGGGGAGATATGGTGAGAAAAGGAGTATCATCTTAAAAAGGAAGCGCCTCGATTTGTTCGAGACGCTTCCTTTTTCTATTTCTTTTTCCCGCCTACTTTGTTCCATCCTTCTTGGGTGCGATTGGATCGTACGACAAATTCATTTCGACGCTTATGACTAAGCAACCGTTCTCCAATTCCATTTAGCGTGACGCCCATTAATGCGGTAAATCCGATTACTAATGTGGCGACCAACAAAAAATCCACTACGTATCCTGTCATCGTCATCCCTCTTTCAAAGGTTTTTGATCGAACGCGAAGCACTAGAGAATAATTTCTTCTTTTTCATTCCATTTTATAACAAGTTTGATCGTAGGGAAAGAGTGGTAAAAAATCAGAAAGTACGTTATCTCCCCGTACGTATCCTTTCTTTCGGTCATAAAAATTTCACGAACTGGAAACAGTAACAATAGCATTTGATAACCGTACGTTATAGAGGAGGACCCCATGAACTGGTATGAAAAATTAAGCAAATACTTTCCTGTTGAAGAAATGAAAGCAAAAGAACATATGGAAGCCCTTTTAAAAGAGCGCTCTGATATTTATCGTAAAGATGAAGGCGAGCATCACGTACTCATGTATGTGGAATTTGATGATTTTATTTTTATCGATTACTTATTTGTTTCAGCTGCCTCTAGGGGGCAGGGGCTAGGACATAAGTTATTAGGAAAGCTCAAAGAACGAAACAAGCCGATTATATTAGAAGTAGAACCCGTTGACTATGCGGATAGTGATTCGGAAAAAAGACTGCGCTTTTATAAGCGTGAAGGCTTTCACCACGCAAAGACAATTGGTTATCGTCGACGTTCCCTAGCAACGAATGAAATAAACCAAATGGAAATTCTCTACTGGTCTCCGAGTGAAGAAAGTGAAGAAACGATTTTAGAAAACATGAAGCGCACTTACGAAATGATCCATACCTATAAGGATAAGGAATGGTATGGTTCATCTTATTCACCGTCTCATAAGGTATTAACTATTGATAAAGATCGTGAGGATGGAGATATTTTAGCTGACCTAAAGTAAATTTCGAAACTACCTTTTTTCATCAAAAAAGGTAGTTTCTTTCATTTTATCCTATTGTTTTTCGAAAAATATTTTTTAAAAATGAAACTTATTAATAGGTTTAATCGTATTATAGATGTGGTAAATAGTTAGTGAAAAAAATTTACATACAGGGAAATAAGAATTACCTTATCGCTTGACAAAGGGATACCATTCTTATCGTCTTTGTAGTATAATACAAATTGTAGATATTCCTTTTTTACACTAATTATAAAAAACTAGTGAAATTCATTATCAGTTCATAAAAACATGTTATATTAGTTATTGGATATAACATTCTTAGCTTATACTGCACACAAAGTTGTGCTATTCACCCATTTTAAAAGAGGAGTGAGTTAGTCTATGGTAACACTATACACATCACCAAGTTGTACTTCATGTCGTAAAGCAAAAGCTTGGTTAGAAGAAAACGAAATTCCATATACTGAACGCAATATTTTTTCTGAACCACTGTCAATCGATGAGATCAAAGAAATCCTTCGTATGACGGAAGATGGCACAGACGAAATTATTTCTACACGCTCTAAAACATTCCAAAAATTAGACGTGCAGCTTGATGCAATGCCGTTACAGGATCTGTATGAATTAATTCAGCAAAATCCTGGGCTATTACGTCGACCAATTATTATTGATGAAAAACGTCTTCAAGTCGGCTATAACGAAGATGAGATTCGTCGATTCTTACCACGCAAAGTGCGTACTTTCCAATTACGTGAAGCACAACGTTTAGTAAACGGCTAAGAAGAACATCTACACTTTTAAATTATACGGACGTCACAGAATCATTTCTTATGCTTCTTGTGATGTCCGTATTTTGGTATTAAAACATAGTTACTTCTTGTTGAGAAGCAATTTGATTCGATTGAGTACATATCCCGTAAAAAGAACGAGCGCGACGCTGCCACCGTGCACCACGATAAAAGCATGCGGAAGCTCTGAGAATAGTGGCTGAAGGTTTTTCTCGTGAAAAATCATCGTTCCCGCTGTATAAGAAAGAATTCCAGCACCTATGTATACGAGAGATTTAAAGCGTTCCATTAAGTATAAAATTACTTTGCTTCCCCAAATGATGATTGGAACAGAAATCAATAATCCGGTCACGACAAGCAAAATGTTACCGTGAGAAGCACCCGCAATCGCAATAACATTATCTAGACCCATGACTAGATCGGCAAAAACGATCGTTTTTACAGCTGTTCCTAACGTTTGAGCCCCTTTAATCGAAGCCGTGTCATCATGATTGCCCGTTAATAATTTGAACGCAATGAGCAGTAATAAAATACCACCGACCAGCTGCAAATAAGGAATGGCCAGCAATGAGACGGCGAGGATAGTTAGCAAGATGCGAATGGTAACAGCTAGGCCTGTACCTAACAAAATAGCTTTGTTTCTCTCGGATTCAGGTAAATTACGGCTAGCTAAAGCAATCACGATGGCATTATCACCACCGAGTACTACATCGATTCCAACGATCATTAATATGGACGTGATTATTTCAACAGTCACTAGGTTGCCTCCTATAAAGTTTCGTATATGCTGGCTCAGTTGAACATAAGATAGTTCAACTAAAGAGTTAGTTGTTATTCATGTATATTCAAAAAGCGTGGACAAATTCTTCCTTCGCGTAGAAAGGTAAAAAAACCGTGAGAAGATGAGCGTGCTGGTTTCTAGATAAAGGATAAAATGGAGGTGAGTGGATAAATGTGAGCTTTTTTATTTCCCTTATTTCAATTTTTATCATAAAATAAATGTAACGACCTAGAACAGCTCGTTAAGTCGTATAAAAATGATTAGGATGGTTTACAAAAGGGTAAAGTACATGTACCATAGCTTTTAATATGGGAGCCGTGTAGTCCCTTCATTGATAAAGATTTACCTTCAATGATTTGTAGAAGGGAGAGAGTAAAGTGGAAATAGAACGTATTAACGAAAATACCGTAAAGTTTTACGCTTCGTATATTGATATTGAGGAAAGAGGCTTTGATCGCAACGAAATCTGGTTCAATCGCGAACGAAGTGAAGAATTGTTTTGGGAAATGATGGACGAAATTCATCATGAAGAGCAGTTCGCCGTTGAGGGACCACTTTGGATTCAAGTTCAGGCGCTTGATAAAGGAATTGAGGTTGTGGTCACACGAGCTGAAATTTCAAATGACGGCAAGAAATTTGAAGTACCAGTCGGTGAAAACAAGAAAGTCGATATTCCAGTGGATGAGCGCATCGAAGCATTGCTTGATGAGCAGTTCAGTCAGCAAAAAGAAGGCGAAAAAGAAGAAGATTCCTTGCAGTTTGTCATTCGCTTCCAAGATCTAGAAGACATCATTGCGCTCAGCCACCGTGTGGAGCTTTCTGAAGTAGCAAACCGTTTCTTCTCGTATGAAGGTAAGTATTACCTATACGTAGAATTTTTAGAGGAGCATGAAGAGGATAAACAGCTTGATCATTTAGTAAGCCTGATGCTCGAATATGGCCATGAATCAAACGTCACGATTCACCGCCTTGAAGAGTATGGGAACGAGATTATGCATGAAAATGCACTTTCGCAAATCAAAGGTTACTTTGCTCCAAAGAAATAACATTTGCCTGAGAAAATGGGTTATAAAAGGACCGTCACAATCAGTTCTGAATGGTTCAGAATCGCGATGACGGTCCTTTTTTCAAATGAATTAAAATACGAATGATTTTCATCCTGAAAAAATTTCAGCTTAGAAGTTTAACTAGGAGGAAGATGTAGGTTAGGTGAATAAGTATTGAAGAATCGATTACAGCTTATTGTATTTCTACTTGTCGTGGCAGCATTTTTTTATTTCACCAATGGACACTGGACGGGCAAATTAGTAGGAATCCTTAGTATCCTTGTGACGATTAGCGTAATCTTCATTGGCATTGTCATCTCATTAGAAAATCGTCATCCTACCCAAACCTTAACGTGGCTTGTCGTGTTAGGGAGCTTTCCTGTGTTTGGATTCTTTTTTTATTTGTTGTTCGGTCGAAATGTTCGAAAGCGACGCTTGTTTGAGAAAAAGGCGAAGCTTGATGAACAAGTGATGCTAAAGCTTGAAGGAGATTATCGAATTATTGATGAGCACTTTGAAAAAATAGGTGATCATCAGCGGCAAATGTTTAAGCTTGCACAGCGACTTGGTAAAACCCCCGTTTCTTTTTCGACGGAAACTCATGCCTTAACAAACGGGAAAGAAACGTTTGATGAAATATTGGGTGCTCTCGAGCACGCGCAGCACCATATTCACATGGAGTACTATATTGTCCGTCACGATGAGCTTGGGACGAAAATTAAGAATATCTTGCTACGCAAAGTAAAAGAGGGAGTCTACGTTCGATTTTTATATGATGCCGTTGGAAGCTTTCAGTTGTCGGGCCATTATATCAACGAATTGAAGGACGCAGGGGTTGAGATGGTTCCGTTTTTACCTGTACGAGTTCCCTTCTTAAACAATAAAATCAATTTCCGTAACCATCGTAAAATTGTGGTCATTGATGGAACGGTAGGATTTGTTGGTGGTTTAAATATCGGAGATGAGTATCTAGGGCATAGCCGCCATTTTGGTTTTTGGCGCGATACGCATTTGAAGGTAAGAGGAGAAGCGGTGAGATCCTTACAGCTTATTTTTTTACAGGACTGGTACTACATGACCGGACAAACGCTGCTAACACAAATTTATTTATCCCCAGATTTAATGAACATTGATATTGATAGCTGTGGAGGCGTACAGCTAGTTGCGGGAGGTCCTGACAGAGAATGGGAAGTCATTAAGCAATTATTCTTTTCAATGATTACGTCTGCTAGAGAATCTATTTGGATTGCCTCTCCTTATTTTATCCCAGATGAGGACATTTTTTCTGCACTAAAAGTTGCTGCGTTAAGCGGGGTTGATGTACGATTACTCGTTCCGCAAAAACCAGATAAAAAAATCGTCTTTTATGCGTCTCGCTCTTATTTTCCAGAGTTGATGAAGGCGGGCGTTAAAATATACGAATACAAAAAAGGGTTCATGCACAGTAAAATTGTCATCGTGGACAAAGAGCTTGCTTCCATCGGTACAGCTAATATGGATATGCGGAGCTTCCATTTGAATTTTGAAGTGAACGCATTCCTATACCGTACGAACAGTACCCAAAAGCTTGTCTATGAATTTTTACAAGACCTTGAAGAAAGCAAAACGTTAAATCTAGATGATTTCGAAAAGAGAGCGATCTGGTACCGATTATTTGAGTCCACGTCGCGTCTGCTATCACCGTTACTATGAAGAAAGCATGGAGATCCATGCTTTTTTATTTTGCGTGTACAAAAGCAGGGGATTTGCGAGAAGTAACGAAATATAGGAGGTAATGTCGAATGTAAAGGAGTGTAATGATGTGCTCGTTGCTCACACGAAAGAAGGAAAGCTGATATCACTAGGAAAGCATCATTCTGCTGAACGACTTCGCGAAATGCGAAGCACGCTTCAATTTTTTTGCCCTTCATGTAAAGAGCCCCTGCAGCTAAAGGTGGGAACAAAAAAAATTCCACACTTTGCGCATCTGAAACAACGATCATGTGAAAGTAGCCATGAGGGAGAAACGGATTACCATATGCTCGGGAAGAGGCAATTGTACGAATGGATTTCAAGCACTCATCGTGTCGAACTTGAAGAATATATGGCTGATATCCGTCAGCGCCCTGATTTGTTGCTAAGAACCCCCTCGGCTGTTTATCCCATTGAGTATCAGTGTGCAGCCCTCTCCCTAGAGATGTTTACGAAGCGCAATCAATCCTACCTCGGACAAGATTACAGGCCCATTTGGATTATCGGAGCAAAGAGGCTAAAGCGCCTATCCACGCATATGATCCAGCTCAAATCACAGGACTGGCAGTACCTTTCTGCGATTCCCCAATTGCCCACGCTTTTTTACTTTTCTCCTGATGATCAACAGCTTATCAAAATTTCTCATTTGTATGCTTTCTCTTCAACCATTTGCTTCGGAACCTTTCACTATTCTTCTACTCATCAGCTCACGTTTGAGGAATGGGTGCTAGGAGGGATTGAAAAAGAACCAGTGGTATGGACGGCTTGGTTAGAACGAAAAAGAAAGTGGCGCACTACTTATATGATTTATTCGAACAAACAGACTCGGCCTTTTTTAGAGCTTCTGTATACCCTGCAAATTCCTCCATCTCATTTTCCTGCTGAAGCGGGAATTCCACTCTCAAGCTCTTACCTTTTTGAAACGCCCTCATGTATTTGGCAAGCTTATATTCTATTTGATCTGTTTCGATATACGAGAATGGATGAAGAAATTGCTTATGAAACCATTCGCAATAGGCTAAAGAAACGTATGAAGGAGGGACATATTAAACAGCGATTTGAAAGAGAAGGAGACTGGGAAATCCCACTACAGGAATATTTGCAATTTCTGTGCGACATCAAGCTGATAAAAAAGAGTAGTGATACGTACTACATTCTCAAACGAACATATACGATTCCACATAAAATGAATGATGTCTTTCAGGCGGATTGGGATTGCTTATATGCATGGTTAAGCAAAAGAAATGACATGTAATCTGAATATTTGTACAATGTGAAGAGTAAGACGGATTTTTTAGTAAATGCGAACCAATCGTATACACTAATAACGATCACTGATAAAAAGGAATTGTCTCTTTCATAGAGAACATGTTAATGAATGAAGAATTTTTAGGGGGTAAAGTCGATGGCTGAACAAACAAAAACGAAAAAGCTGCCGGTACGTAGTGATATCCAAGTAGAAGATACGTGGAAATTAGAAGATATTTATTCATCCGATCAAGAATGGGAGAAAGAGTTTGAAGCGGTTAAAGCACTTCTTCCGAATGTGACAACTTATCAAGGGAAATTAGGCGAATCAGCCGATACGTTATATGCGGCGATGCAGGCTCAAGATGAACTTACAATGAGAGCGAGTCAGCTGTACGCATATGCTCATATGCGCTACGATCAAGATACAGGAAATTCATTCTATCAAGGGTTAAATGATCGAATGAAGTCACTGTATACACAAATCGGGGGTGCACTTGCTTTCTTTACGCCTGAGCTATTATCAGTAGAGGAAGACAAGCTAAAAGGATTTTTAGAAGAGAAAGAAGAGTTAAAGCTTTATGCACATGCGCTCGATGAAATTAACCGTCAGCGTCCGCACGTATTAACAGCTGCTGAAGAAGCGTTATTGGCACAAGCATCAGAGGTGCTATCATCTTCTAGCAATACGTTTGGAATGCTAAATAACGCTGATTTAGAATTTCCATCGATCAAAGACGAAAACGGAGAAGAAGTTGAAATTACGCATGGCCGTTACATTCGCTTCTTAGAAAGCAGCGATCGTCGTGTTCGCGAAGAGGCGTTCAAAGCTGTATATGGTACATATGGACAATTTCAAAATACGTTTGCGAGCACATTAAGTGGAACGGTGAAAAAAGATAATTTTAATGCTCGTGTGCGCAAATATGATTCCGCTCGTCAAGCAGCGCTCAGCAACAATAACATTCCAGAAGAAGTGTACGATAACCTTGTGGAGACGGTAAATAAAAACCTTCATCTGCTTCATCGTTATGTGAAGCTACGTAAAAAAGTATTGGGATTAGACGAGCTGCACGTATATGACCTTTATACACCGCTTGTAAAAGATGTAAAAATGGAAGTAACGTACGATGAAGCAAAAGACTATATTTTAAAAGGTCTTGCACCGCTTGGTGAAGAGTATTTAGACATTTTAAAAGAGGGCTTCGACAACCGCTGGGTTGACGTTCATGAGAACAAAGGGAAACGAAGCGGAGCTTACTCGTCTGGAACATATGGTACAAACCCATATATCTTAATGAACTGGCAGGATAATGTGAATAATCTCTTCACGTTGGCACATGAATTTGGTCACTCTGTTCACAGTTACTATACGCGCAAAACACAGCCATATCCATACGGTGATTATTCGATCTTTGTAGCTGAAGTTGCGTCGACATGTAACGAAGCGTTATTAAATGATTACTTATTGGAAAACATTGATGACGAGAAGAAACGCTTGTATCTACTGAATCATTATTTAGAAGGATTCCGTGGTACCGTGTTCCGTCAAACGATGTTTGCTGAGTTTGAGCATGATATTCACGTTCGCGCTCAAAACGGTGAACCGTTGACACCAGAGCTACTGACGAAACTTTATTACGAACTAAATAAAAAGTATTTCGGTGAGGATCTTGTTGTAGACGAAGAAATTGGTTTAGAGTGGTCACGTATTCCACATTTCTATTACAATTACTACGTGTATCAATATTCCACTGGATTTAGCGCAGCGGCAGCGTTAAGTAAGCAAATCCTTGAAGAAGGAGAGCCAGCTGTCAAACGCTATGTGGACTTCTTAAAAGCGGGAAGCTCGGATTATCCAATCAACGTCTTGAAAAAGGCAGGAGTGGATATGACAACAGCGAAGCCAGTAGAAGAAGCACTCGCGGTATTTGAAGAGAAGCTTTCTGAAATGGAACGTTTGTTAGAGCAATTATAAGAAAAAAGGAAGAAGGCGAGAGCTTTCTTCCTTTTTATTTAAATCCTCGAAACTGCTTGCGTGTGTTCATAAAATGAAGGTTTAGCAAAATGGTCACAAACAAAATGGGTGACGTTACGATAATGGGAGCCATATTCATTAATGCCATCGTGTGAAAACACAGTGCAATGACGAAGCTAAACACGACGATCAGCAAGGGAAGGCGCTGTGTCATACATTCACCTCCAAAATAAATTCTCTTGTACTATATGTATGGAGACTTCGTATAAATTTGACAATTTTGTGAAGGTGTAAAAAAGTTTTAAAAAGCTCTTGCCAAAAGTCGACAACATTTGCTATTATAATTAACGTGAAGTTTATCACAAACAAACATATACCCCTTTGTTTGACCGTGAAAAATTTCTCCCATCCCCTTGTTGTCTTAAGACAAGCAAAAGGACTCGGCGTAAGCCGAGTCCTTTTGTATTTGCAGAAAAGGGAATAAAATAAACGCCCTAGCGATTAGCCAAGGCGTTTACTCATCGATATATTTCCAAAACGTTCCGTGTTTTACCGGTACTTCTTCGACTTTTTGAAGGAGGCGTAGCTTTTTCATTTCTTTTTTAGCATCTTCTAAAGGAAGATCGTAAACAACGGCGATTTCCTTTGTAGCCACAAAACCAAAGTATCGTAAAAACACTTCAAGCGGTGGCAGAGGATGAGGCTTTGGCTTGCAACCAAGCATTTCATGGATAATTTCAACGTACATTTCGTACGGATAAGAACCTGAAATTTTAATTCCTTCTTCCTCTACGTCTTCATTAAAGAACACAAGTGTCGGAATTTCTTGAACGTCCATTTCACCACTTATTTTTACATCGCACTGAAATGCTTTTACAGCACTTTCTGAGTAAAGATCGCGCTTGAACTCTTCTACGTCAAGACCTACTTCTTTGGCACAACCTAACAGCACATCTTCATCTGAAACATTTTGCTTATCAAGAAATACATATTCCCGTAGCTTTCGTAAAAAACGAATACCAGGACGTTTTCCTTGTAGCTCTGCTGCTTTGATCGCAATCGATGCTGCATAAGGTGTTTCAATCGGATTATCAATCCAAAGAGTGCCGTCACAGGACATGCCAGAACGGCTAGCCGTCTTTTCCCAATACTGTGCCATGTTCTCAAATTTCTTTTTCGTGTTCAAATTTAATGAACCTAATCGACCACTTAAGATGTGTTTGAGCGTAAAGTATTTTCCGTATTCAATCTGAAGCTTTTTAAGGACAGGTTCCAATGCCCAGCACTGTGGACATAATGGATCAATAAACAGATAAATTTCTAACGGCTTTTGGTTCGACCCCTGACATAGCTGAGACATATCTTGTATGGCTGGATTATTTACATCATGTACACTCACTCTGAAGGTCCTTCCTCATTTTCTGAGTCGGGTGTATTCACCATATGTTGAGCAGTTAATAGTAAACGGTGAAAAAGCTGCTCACGATGTTCACCTTCTAATTCAATTTCATCCATTGCTTCAGCCATACAGGTCAGCCATGCTTTTGCTCGCGACGGTGTAATAGGGAATGGAAGATGTCTAGCACGAAGCATAGGGTGCCCATGCTCCTCCGTATATAGTGCCGGTCCCCCTAAGTACTGTGTCAGGAATTGCTTTTGCTTTCGTGCTGTTTCAGTTAAATCAGCAGGAAATATAGGGGCTAATTCTGGATGCTCACCTACACGTGTGTAAAAGGCATCGACAAGATTAGAAATAATATCAGCTCCTCCTATAGCTTCATAAGGTGTGTAAACTTGATCTGCCATAGTTATAACTCCTTTAAATGTATTTAAACGTTCCGCAGGTTTTTTCGTCCTACATTGAATGATAAAATGTTGTTTTTCCTTACACACTAAAAAGTGCGTTCATTTATACTTTTAATGTAAATTTATTTTATCAATGCTACGTGCATATCTCAAATTTTCCGCCTTATTCCTAAAAATTTTAAAGGTTTTTAGCGAAAAATGTCCAATTTCTGTTCTAAAAAGCTCCCTGTTAGTAGGATGTACGATAAAGAACTGATCATGAATGTTTTTTCCGTTGCTCGAAACATAATACGCGAAATACAAAAAGACCGGCTATCCGAAGATAAGCCGGCCTTTTACATTTTACGTTAAGACATGTACGTATTCATAATTTTTTGGACGTAGGATTTTGTTTCTTTAAACGGAGGAATGCCCCCGTATTTGTCTACGTTCCCTGGTCCCGCATTATACGCAGCGAGCGCAAATTGAACATTTCCATCATATTTTTCAAGCATTTGTTTTAAATATTTTGTACCACCAAGAACATTATCTCGAGGGTCGTATGCATCTGATACCCCTAATGCTCTTGCAGTGCTTGGCATGAGCTGCATTAACCCCATTGCCCCAACATAGCTTTTAGCATTTGCATTAAAGCTTGATTCGTGCATAATAACAGACTTGATTAGTTTAGGGTCGACGCCGTATTTGTCTGCGGCCTCCGCCACAATGTCCTCAATCTCTGTTTTGGAAGGCAATTTTTTAACTGGTATTGCTGAAACATCCTCTGCCTGTAAGATCGAAGAAGGAGGAAGTGCAAAGCTCGTTCCTAATGACAATGATAACGGTAGGGAAGGTGATGGTGCTTCCTCCTTACCTTGTGCCGAAGTAGAAAGAAGCTGTTCAAACATATCTGCAAAAGAGGATGAAGACGGGGCGTTCATCTCTTTTGATGCGGTGGCAGAAAAATTGCGTAATGATTGAATTTGCATTATGGTTTTTAAAGGGTCAACATTCATGTTTATTCCTCGCTTATTTGTTTATATTTTTCCTTATAAAACCGACGAATTTTATTTTCTGTCGTTCGAGCTGGAATGGTTAATGAGTGAAGAAGGTCTTTAAATTCTTTCTGACCTTCTGTAAAATCAGTTGCCTCATATTCAAGCTCATAGTCTTCTTTCTCAAGATAAAAGCTGTGATCCAGTACGAGTAACCCGCTCTTATACGAGAATTCCGCTCTATTTGTTGCGAGTGTACCGAAATGAAGTAATGAAGACGTGCTAATATTCATATCGGCTAGAATAGTAACAATTTGACCAAAAATGTGGAGAGGATTTTCTAAAATATTCTCCGCTTGCTCCTTCGATAACGGCTCATGTGTTTCGAGCAGTCCGTCTTTGACAGGTTGCTTTAAGGTAAGCGTGTACGTGCCTTTTTTTTGACGAATTCGAAGGGCTGCACCGTGATTTTTTAGCTGAAAGTCTGCTGTGTCAAAATAATGATTTTCCTGCAGTTTAAAATCATTCTCTGTTAGGGTGAATTGTTTCGTTAAACGAACAAATTCATCCTTTGTTAGCATGTTTTTAAATTCGATTTCGAGTTCTTGGTTCATATGAGTCCACTCACTTTCTACTATATGATGAAAGTTTTTCTTTATTGAACACATCGTGCTTTTGATGTGCCTGTTTTTATTTAGGGAAAAGCTAATTTCTTTATTATTTCACGGAAGCAAAGGGTTATCAATACGAGAAATGTAAATAAATACTTGCTGTATGTGAAAAAAGAAGGCGGTTCGTTTTCTCATCATGAGGAGGATTATGTTAAAATTAAAAAGGGTATAAAGATAAGCTTGCATCGTTAGCACCGTAGAGTAATGATGCGTATTAAGTATGTGTTGCTGTTGAAACGAGTGACAATTAAAATAAAAGATGTCTTCAAGTAAAATGTATTGAATGGATTGGAAGGAGTTTATTTATGCAAAAAAGAATTGAAGTAAAGAAAAGTCATAGCGATCAAGATACGGTTTATTTAACATCGGAGTTATTTGATGGTGAAATTATGCAGGTATCTGCGACAGGTCAAATCATCACAGATTCTGATCATGTTTCGTTTATTTATTTAGTAGATATTAATGATCAATTTACATATGTAAGTCTAACAAAAGAAGTATGGCCTCATTTAAAAGAGGTATTAACACATAATAAAAACGTTAAATTAACAATTAACGATACAGAAATTGAGTTACCTGGTGTGAAGGAAGAGCTTTCCTATCTAGTAGAAAACATTGAAGGAAACGCTAACTACGGTGACGACATGGTTAACGAGGTTGAACGCGTATTTTTAGATAAAGAAGAGCAGTAATTTGAACAATGAGGGGGTATGTTAGCCATGGTAAAGCATTGGGATTTATTTTTGGCTCCATACAAACAGGCGGTAGAAGAATTAAAAGTAAAGCTCAAAGGGATGCGCTCGCAGTTTGATATGAACTCGCTGCACTCTCCAATTGAGTTTGTAACAGGTCGAGTGAAGCCTATTCCAAGTATTTTGGACAAAGCAACACGAAAGGGAATTCCGCTCGATCGTTTAGAAGAAGAAATGCAGGATATTGCGGGATTACGTATGATGTGTCAGTTTGTCGATGATATTCGAGAGATCGTTGAGATGCTTCATAAGCGAAAAGACCTTGAGATTGTTGAGGAGCGCGATTACATCACACAGAAAAAAGACAGTGGTTATCGTTCGTATCATGTCGTCATTCGCTATCCTGTGCAAACCATTAAAGGGGAAAAGAATATTTTAGTGGAGCTTCAAATTCGCACGCTTGCGATGAACTTTTGGGCAACCATTGAGCATTCATTAAATTATAAATACAGCGGTAAGTTTCCAAAAGATATTCAAGCGCGCCTAAAACGTGCAGCCGAGGCGGCTTTCCAGCTTGATGAAGAAATGTCTCAAATTCGTGGAGAAATCCAAGAAGCACAAGCTATTTTCTCAAGAAAGCAAGATAATCAAGAGGAATAGGATACTATGCAAATGGGGTGAAAGAATGAAATTTGCCATCACATCCAAAGGCGATCAAACATCAAATGCGCTGATGCAAAAAATGAAAACATATCTACTGGATTTTCATTTGGAGTACGATGAAAATCAACCTGATGTCGTTATTTCCGTAGGAGGAGATGGGACGCTCCTTTATGCGTTTCATCGCTATCGCAACCGACTTGATAAAACGGCTTTTGTCGGGGTACATACAGGACATTTAGGCTTTTATGCGGACTGGGTACCAGAAGAAATTGAAAAGCTTGTGATTGCGATTGCAAAAACACCTTTTCAAGTAGTCGAATATCCGCTTCTTGAAATTATTATTCGCTATATCGATGGTGGGAAAGAAGCCCGTTATTTAGCGCTGAACGAATGTACGATTAAGAGTGTCGAAGGATCACTCGTTATCGATGTTGAAATTAAGGGGCAGCTTTTTGAAACGTTTAGAGGTGACGGACTTTGTATCTCAACGCCATCTGGGAGTACGGCGTATAACAAGTCGTTAGGCGGTGCCATTTTGCACCCTTCGCTTCAAGCGATCCAAATTGCAGAGATGGCATCCATTAATAACCGAGTGTTTCGAACAGTAGGCTCGCCGCTTATTTTACCGGATCACCATACGTGCATGTTTAAGCCGGTTAATGATGCAGATTTTCAAATTACGATTGATCATTTAACTCTTCTTCATAAGGATGTAAAATCCATTCAGTGTCGCGTGGCGAATGAAAAGATTCGCTTTGCACGCTTCCGGGCATTTCCATTTTGGCAGCGAGTTCGTGAATCATTCGTTTGTGACTGAAGTGAGGAAAGAAAATGAAACAGCCATTTACGTTAGAATGGAGAATTCCAAAAGAAGCAGAAGGACAGCTTCTTCGTGAGTTTTTAAAGGAACACAACATTTCTAAAACCGCTCTGACCGATATTAAATTTAACGGTGGTTCGATTAAAGTGAACAACCAAGAGATGAACGTCAGGTATCGATTAAACGAACAGGATCTGCTGCAGGTTAGCTTTCCACCAGAGGTTGCCAGTGATAACGTCAAGCCTGAGGCGATTCCACTTCACATTGTCTATGAGGATGGCTATTTATTGGTGATTAACAAGCAAGCAGGGATGGCGAGTATTCCATCCCGTCAACATCTGTCAGGGACGTTGAGTAATGCATTGTTATATTACTACCAAGAAACAGGCATTTCCTCCACGATTCATCTCGTAAACCGCCTTGATCGCGATACGTCAGGATTGTTAATTGTGGCAAAGCATCGCTACGTTCACTATCTGTTCTCAAAAGCACATGAAACAAAAATGATTAGGCGTACGTACCGAGCAATTGTGCATGGGTGTATTCAGTCGGTGGAAGGGACAATCGATGCCCCTATCGCGCGTAGTGAAGACAGCATTATTACGAGAACCGTTGCAGATCACGGGCAGCGTTCCATTACGCATTATAGCGTAGTAGAGCAGTGTAGTGACTACAGCTACATATCCATTCAGCTAGAAACAGGGAGGACGCATCAAATTCGCGTTCATTTTTCCCATCTGAATCATCCGCTTCTAGGAGATGATTTGTATGGCGGGAATAGAGAGTGGATCGCTCGTCAGGCTTTGCACAGCTATGAGGTTACATTCTATCACCCTATTTTTCATAAGGAACTTTGCTTTACGGCACCATTGCCTCATGATATGAAAGCCATTTTAGAAAGAGAAAGAACGATCTAATTCATAGGTCGTTCTTTTTTTGTGAAAAAATATAACTATTTTATATCCTAAAACATATTTTAGTTATATAACTCTAGATATAATTAGCGTTCCTTACACTACGTGCAAACCCTTTGATTAAAAGCGTTTTATTATCGTTAGGCCCTTTTCTTTCATTTGTCGATTCTTTTCTACAAAAATAAAATAAAAGTAGCTCGATTTATTGGTCTGAAAATAATAGTCTGAATATATTTACAATTATTTGTGGTTGTGATACGTTAAGAATAAATCATATAACAACATAAAAACAACAGACGAAAATTAGTTATATTAATGGATAGCGGAAAGGATTTTTTACAAAGGGGCTGGATCGATGATTATTCATGACGTTGAAACATACTCCAGAGAAAAAATGAAAGCGCTACAATTTTCTCGATTAAAGCAAACGATTAAAAGAGTGTATAACAAGGTACCTTTTTACAAGCGAGCGTTTCAGGAGCTTGGACTAACCGAAGATAAAATCCAACACATAAACGATGTAACCAAATTACCGTTTACAAAAAAAGGTGATTTGCGTGATCACTATCCGTTTGGTCTATTCGCTACAGATATGAAAGAGGTCGTGCGTATACACGCTTCTTCGGGAACGAGCGGTAAGTCAACGGTGGTCGGTTACACGAAAGCGGACATTGAGAGCTGGGGAGAGCTTACTGCTCGTTCCTTAGCTTTAATTGGAGGAAAGCCCGGTGATATGCTGCATAATGCTTACGGATATGGCCTATTTACAGGTGGATTAGGCATTCATTACGGAGCTGAACGGCTTGGGATGACGACCATTCCGATCTCGGGTGGAAATACGAGTCGGCAAATAACAGTGATCGAAGATTTTGCCCCCACTGTTATCGCGGGAACTCCGTCTTACGTTTTGAAGATCGCAGAAGAAATGGAAGAGCTAGGGAAAGATCCTGCACGCTCGTCCTTAAAGTTTGGCATTTTTGGCGCAGAGCCGTGGTCAGAAGAAATGAGACGTGTTTTAGAAGCAAAATGGGGAATCAAGGCTTGTGATATATATGGATTGAGTGAAGTGATGGGGCCTGGAATTGCAGCAGAATGTCACGAAGCTCAGGACGGACTGCATATTGCGGAGGATCATTTTCTTGTAGAAGTCATTGACCCTAATACCCTTGAACCTGTAGCGGACGGGACCGAAGGTGAGCTTGTTTTTACAACCTTAACGAAAGAAGCGTTCCCTGTTATTCGTTATCGAACCGGTGATATTGCTTCCATTACACGAACACCCTGTAAATGTGGTCGCACAACTACTCGAATGTCACGTGTTAAAGGCCGGATTGATGACATGCTGATTATCCGAGGGGTGAACGTATTTCCGTCTGAGATTGAGCACTTTCTCATTCAAATTGGTGACATTGCGCCGCATTATCAGCTTCACCTGCGTCGTGAAGGCGTACTAGATGTTGTCGAATTACACGTTGAGGTGAACCAAGATATTTATTACGCATTAAATAGTGATATACAGCATCCGAAGCTGAACGAAATTATTCAAAAAATCCATCATTCAATGAAAAATAACTGCTTGGTGAGCATGAATGTTCAAATGCTCCCACCAAAAAGCATTCCGCGTTCTGAAGGGAAAGCGGTACGAATTATTGATGAGCGCAATGAAATGTTGCTGTCTTGATCAACAATCAGCATGACAAATTCAGAAGAAATGAGAGGCGAGGAAAGCATGTCAAACCTCAAGGATACGTTGACAGAGGAAGAGAAATTATCACAGTTTATTGAAAAAATTGAAGCCGGACAAAAAATTGAAGTGGATGATTGGATGCCGGAAGAATACCGCTTGACGCTTATAAAGCTGATTTCTATGCATGGAATGAGCGAAATAATGGGAGCGCTTCCAGAAAAAGAATGGGTACCAAAAGCACCATCTTTGCATCGTAAGTTAGGGATTATGGCAAAGGTTCAGGATGAAATGGGACACGGACAGCTTCTTCTGCGCGTAGCGGAAGACTTGCTAAAGCCTTATGGAAAAACGAGAGGCGATTTAATGGAGGATTTATTTAGTGGAAAGCTAAAGTTTCATAACGTATTCCACATGCCTGCTCCTACGTGGGGAGATGCGGGATTAATTGGATGGCTTGTAGACGGTGCGGCAATCATTACGCAAACCGATATGCTTGGTGCATCCTATGGTCCTTATGCACGAGCACTTCAGCGTATTTGTGCGGAGGAAGTTTTTCACGCTCAGCACGGCGAAGCCATCATCATGGCGCTAGCGGAGGGAACAAAAGAACAGCGTGAAATGGTTCAAGAATCCGTTAATCGCTGGTGGGAATCACTACTCATCTTCTTTGGCCCTGCTAGTAAGGACACAATGGGCACGTCAAAGCAGGATGTCACAATTAAGTATAAAATTCGCACGAAAACAAATGAACAGCTTCGTCAGGATTTCTTTACTAAATATATTCCACGCATTTTATCGCTTGGGCTTACGATTCCTGATCCGACCCTTCGCTATGACGAAGAGCAGAAGCTGTGGGTCTATGAGCAACCTGACTGGAATAAGCTAAAGGCGATTAGTAAAAATCAGGGGCCGAGATCACAGGCTCGCTTAAATCTACGTAAAACATCTTATGAAAGTAACGCTTGGGTACGAGAAGCACTAAGCGCAGCAATAAGCTAGTTGGCAGAAGGGAGTCGAAGCAGAAGATGAAGCCAAGTGATAAAACCTTTTATCAGGAATATGAAGTATTTAGCAAGCGCACACCGAACGCTGCGTTTCAGCACCAATTTAGTTTGTTAGCGCCGAATGCCGATATGGCGCTGATTATGGCACAGGAGAATTTTATGCGTCGCGAACCGGTAGTGGATATTTGGATCGTTAAGCGTTCCGATATACGAGGAATGTCACCAGACGAGAAGCTGATTCTACAGCGACTTGATAATAAAGATTACCGAACAACAAAGGGCTATGGCTATTTACGCAAAAAGTGGCGTCAATATGAACAAAAAATGCTCGATGAAAACGAGATTATGTCTTGGGGAGGTGACCAAAGCAAATGAGTGAAGAAACAAAAACAGTTTCCCCACAGCAAAAAGAAGCGCTCGTTCACTTACTATTTCAACTAGCGGATGATGACTTTCTCTTTTCTTATCGAGGTGCTGAATGGCTTGGGTTGGCTCCTCATATTGAAGAAGACGTGGCGTCAGCATCCATTAGCCAAGATAGCATGGGACATGCGACGATGTTCTATCAGCTTTTAGAAGAACTAGGACTTGGAAAAGCGGATCATTTGGCACATGCGCGTCCAGCTTCTGAACGAAAGAATAGCATTTTAGTAGAGCGCGTGAACGGGCCAGGTCACTACATGGACGGCGCGGAGTACGACTGGGCTTATGCTGTTGTGCGAAGCTATTTTTATACGCAGGCAAAGAAAGTGAAAATTGAATCGTTAAAACAAAGTACGTATGTGCCTCTAAAAGAAGTAGCGGTACGAGTGAATATGGAGCTTTATTATCATCTGCTTCACTGGAAAACATGGTTTGTACAGCTTCTGACCACAACAGAAGAAGCGAAAAAGCGCATGTTAAAAGCGACCCAAATGGTCATGGACGACTGGAATGATATGTTCTCATTTGGTGATCATGCTGACGTGATGCACCAGGCGGGCCTTATTGAAGAAGCGAAGTCCCTGGAACAGAGGTGGTTAAACGCTCTTGATCCCGTGTTGACGTCTGTAGGAATGACGTTACCTGCCCCTACATCTCTGTCTCCATTAAACGGGCGTAGCGGTCAGCATTCAGATGATTTGGCAGAAGCGCTAGCAACGCTAGGGGAAGTTTACAATACTGACCCCGCCGCTTCTTGGTAAGAACTAATCATAGAAAAAGAGGTGTGAAGAATGATAGCACCCTTACCACTCACAAAAGAGCAAGTGCTACTTGCGTTGGAAGGCGTAAAAGACCCTGAAATTAATACGGTTAGCGTCATTGATTTAGGAATGGTCGAGAAGATAACGATTCAGCAGTCGAATGTTGAGATCGATATTTTACCGACATTTCTAGGGTGTCCAGCGCTAGAAATCATTAAAACCAATATCGTCAACGCTGTAAAAGCGATTCATGGCGTAGGGCAAGTAAAAGTAGCGTTTATTTACGCTCCCCCATGGACCTCTGATCGCATTACCGAAAAAGGACGAGAAGGATTAAAGGCTTTTGGAATTGCGCCTCCACCGGTTTACCTGGAAGAGGACGGTTCTTGGCATATAGATTGTCCGTACTGTGGTTCAACGTACGTGACAATGGAAAACATCTTTGGTCCGACTGCATGTAGAAGCATTTTGTATTGTAAAAGCTGTAAAAATCCGTTTGAGGCAATGAAGCCAATTTCAAATTTAATGTAAAGTGAGGAAAACAGACATGGTTAAATTAATCGCGCTATACAAACATCCGCAAAACAAAGAGGAGTTCGACAAGCACTATTTTGAAACACATGGTCCAATTACTGCAAAAATTCCAGGGCTACGCAAAATGGATGTGACAAAAATTGTTGGCTCTCCAATGGGCGGAGAAGGCGATTACTACTTAATGTGTGAAATGTATTATGACGACCATGAATCATTAAAGCAAGGAATGCGTTCTGCAGAAGGGAAAGCATCTGGAAAAGATTTAATGGGCTTTGCCGCTGAGCTTGTCACACTCATGATTGGTGAAGAAGTCGAGTAAATACATCCTGTTCATTTTCAACTATTCACTAGGCTTTCTTCGGAAAGCCTAGTATTACAAAATGATAGGGAGGGACTATTCATATGTTTGAAACCATTCGTTACGAAGTAAAAGACGGCGTGGCATGGATTCGGTTAAATCGTCCAGATACGCTAAACGCCTTTATTGCGAAAATGAACCATGAAATAAAGGATGCGATCGAAGAGTCTTCGATACATAATGACGTGCGTTGCATAGTCATCACAGGTGAAGGTCGCGCATTCTGTTCTGGTCAGGATTTATCAGAAGTTGACGAATCGATGGATCATGGGCAAGTGCTACGTGAGCATTACGGTCCAATGATGCTTGAGATGATGAAATGTGAAAAGCCGATAATCGCAGCCGTTAATGGTGTGGCAGCTGGTGCAGGCTTCAGTCTTACCCTTGCCTGCGATTTTCGAATTGCATCTGAAAAGTCAAGCTTCCTAAATGCGTTCGTTCATGTAGGGCTCATACCTGATTCGGGAAACCTCTACTATTTAACAAGATTAGTAGGGAAAGCAAAGGCAGCAGAGCTTTCAATCCTAGGCGAGAAGATTCCAGCCGACCAGGCGATGCAAATGGGGCTTGTGACAAAGGTAGTGTCAGCGGATGCGTTGCAATCCGAAGTAGAACAGTTTGCTTTAAGGCTAGCGAAGATGCCAACAAAAGCAATTGGCTTAATCAAACGCCATTTGCAATTTGCTGATGAGCTATCCTTTGAATCCTATCTTGAAAAAGAAGCAGATGGTCAGCGTGCAGCAGGACGCACTGCCGATCATCGTGAAGGTGTTCATGCTTTTTTAGAAAAACGAAAACCAACGTTTACAGGAAGATAAAAGGAGTGTGTCTAATATGTCGACAGTTCAAAATCCAGCAGTAGAAAAGCCAGTGATGAAACGAAATTTTTATCATTTAATTATTAACGGTGAAAAAGTCGAAAGCAGCAATCATGGCACGTTTAAAACATATAATCCAGCTACTGGAGAGGTTATTGCGGAAGTAGCCAAAGCGACAAAGGACGATGCTGAAAAAGCTGTTCAAGCGGCACGAAATGCCTTTGATCACGGCAAGTGGAAAAAGTACCCGATTAATAAACGTTCTCGTATTATTAATAAAATTGCTTCCATTATGCGCGCTCGTTTCAATGAGCTTGTTGAGCTAGAGATTTTAGATACAGGAAAATCCCTTCAAGCGGCACAAGGGCAAGTAATGCAGGCAATCGAGGACTTTGAATTTTACGCCGGTGCAATCGTGGCTCATCGTGGCACGGTAAATTCAGTTCCAGGTCAATTCCATAACTATACGGAGAAAGAGCCGGTAGGAGTGTGTGCTCAAATCATTCCGTGGAACTATCCGCTTATGATGGCAGCTTGGAAGGTGGCACCTGCTATTGCAGCAGGATGTTCAGTCGTCGTAAAACCAGCTACCCTTACACCGCTAACGGCGATTGTTTTAGGGGAAATCTGCTTAGAAGCAGGTGTTCCAGAAGGTGTTGTTAATATTGTTCCTGGTTCTGGTGCTGACGTTGGGAACTATTTAGTGGAGCATAAAAATGTTGATAAAGTAGCCTTCACTGGCTCTACACCAATTGGTAAAAACATTATGGAGCGCGCATCGCAAACGTTAAAACGCGTTACGCTCGAGCTTGGTGGGAAATCACCTAATATCGTGTTTGAAGATGCGGATCTAGATGCAGCTGTTGATGGTTCGCTATTTGGAATTTTTTATAACACCGGTCAATCCTGTGAAGCTCGCTCTCGCTTGTACGTTCACGAGGATATCTACGATGAGTTTGTGAGCAAGTTCGTTGAAAAAACGAAGAAGCTAAAGCTTGCGAATCCGTTTGATAAAGATACGCACATTGGGGCAATTATTGATCAAGGTCAGTTAGATGTGATTGATGGATACGTAAAATCAGCGATCGAAGACGGTGCGACGATTTTAGCAGGGGGAAAACCAGCAAAAGTAGAAGGGTTTGAAAATGGCTTCTGGTATGAGCCAACTGTGATTGTTGATGTGAATCATGACATGAAGGCCGTGAAGGAAGAAATCTTTGGTCCGGTCGTTGTGATTATGAAGTTTAAAGATGAAAAAGAAGCGATCAAGCTTGCGAATGATACGGAATATGGACTTGGATCTGCGCTTTGGACGAAGGACGGAGCTCGTGCGACACGCGTTGGGAACCAAATTCAAGCAGGTATTGTGATGGTCAACTGCCCGTTCTCAGCTTTTCCAGGCACGCCGTTTGGGGGCTACAAGCAGTCAGGATTCGGTCGAGAGCTTTGCGTGGAAACACTCGATTTATATACAGAAACAAAAAGTATTATCTCGTATTACGGAAGCCGTCCATTAAATCCGTTCGGCGTATAACATGATTTAACAATGAGTACGAAGCGTTCGTCTTTAAGAGAACCATTCGTACTCATTTTCATAAGGGAAAAGGAGAGGATGTTAATGATTAATCAGATCGTAGTGGTCGGATCAGGTGTGATGGGACGAGGAATTGCCTATGTTGGTGCACTAGGAGGATATACGGTTACGTTAGTTGACGTAAACGATGAAGCACTTAAAAAGGCGGAGGATGAAATCGAAAGCATTTTTGAAAAGGGATTGTCTCGTCAAAAATTAACGATTCAACAGGTAGACGAATCAAAGAAGAATTTATTTTATTCCACCAATTTGAGTCAGGCAGTTAGCGGAGCGGACTTAGTAATTGAAGCTGTCCCGGAAAAAGAAGAAATCAAAAAACAAGTGTTTGAAACACTCGAGGAACATGCGCCGGAGCGCTGCTTTTTTGCGACAAATACATCTACAATGAGCCCAACAGAGATTGCGTCCTATGCAAATCGTCCTGAAAAAACCATTGCGATGCACTTTTTCAATCCTGTACATAAAATGCCTCTCGTTGAAATTATTCGAGGGTTAGAGACA
Source organism: Priestia koreensis (assembly GCF_022646885.1). Lineage (GTDB taxonomy): Bacteria > Bacillota > Bacilli > Bacillales > Bacillaceae_H > Bacillus_AG > Bacillus_AG koreensis_A. Next base: position 804,951 of record NZ_CP061868.1, read on the forward strand.
AGTGATGAAACGGCGAAGATTATCAAAGAGGTAGCCGAAAAAATGGGCAAAGAAACGGTCGTGATTAACGAATTTCCTGGCTTTGTTACGAGTCGCATCAGCGCTTTAGTAGGCAACGAAGCGTTTTATATGCTTCAAGAAGGGCTCGGATCTCCAGAAGATATTGATAAGGCGATTAAGCTAGGACTGAACTATCCGATGGGACCATTTGAACTCGTGGATCTTGTTGGGCTCGACGTTCGTTTAAATAACCTCCGCTACCTACATAAAAAGCTAGGGGAGAAATACCGTCCAGCACCGCTTCTTGAGCAATACGTAAAAGCAGGGAGATTAGGAAGAAAAACCGGAAAAGGAATTTATGATTACACGACTACCGAGAAAGAGATGATGAAAAAATGAGAGAAGTCTTCATTGTTGATGCGGTTCGCACACCGATTGGTCGCTACAAAGGAGGGTTAAAAGACGTTCGTCCAGATGATTTAGGAGCAGTTGTCATTAAAGCGCTTCTTGATCGTAATCCTAACCTTCCTGCTGATCAGATTGAAGAAGTTGTGTTTGGTAATGCCAATCAGGCAGGTGAAGATAACAGGAACGTTGCCCGTATGTCAGCATTGCTAGCTGGACTGCCGACTTCTGTGGCTGGTACGACAATTAATCGTCTATGCGGATCTGGACTCGATGCAGTTATTTATGCAGCGAGAGCCATTGCGGTTGGCGAAGGTGATATGTACATTGCGGGTGGTACAGAAAGTATGACTCGCGCTCCGTTTGTGATGGCAAAACCAAGCAAAGATTTTCCGCGTGGCAATATGGAAATGTATGATACGACGATCGGCTGGCGTTTTACAAATGCGAAGTTAGAAAAAATGCACGGGGCGGATTCAATGCCGCAAACGGCTGAAAACGTTGCAAAGCGCTTTAACGTGTCACGAAGCGATCAGGATCAGTTTGCGTTTGAAAGTCAGCAGCGAGCCAAAAAAGCGATGGAGACGAATCGCTTTGCAGATGAGTTAGTGGCAGTTACGTATAGAGATCGAAAAGGAAAAGAGGTTGTCGTTGATAGGGATGAGCATCCTCGACCAGATACGACGCTAGAAAAGCTAGGTAAGCTAGCGCCTATTTTCCAAGATGGGACGATTACGGCCGGAAATGCTTCAGGAGTTAATGACGGTGCTTCTGCTTTGCTGGTTATGAGCAGAGAAAAAGCCGAGGAGTTAGGGTTAAAGCCGCTAGCAAAATACGTTGTAGGAGCAACAGCTGGACTTGAGCCGTCTATTATGGGAATAGGTCCTGTCTTTTCAACGAGAAAAGCGCTACAGCGTGCAAAGTTGACCGTGAACGACTTAGGTCTAGTGGAGCTGAATGAGGCGTTTGCATCTCAATCGTTAGAATGCATTCGTCAGCTTGAGCTTGATCGAGCGAGGGTGAACGTCAACGGTGGGGCAATTGCCTTCGGTCATCCGCTCGGTGCAAGCGGAGCGCGAATTTTAACGACGCTTGTTCATGAGATGAAAAAACAGCGCGTTCAATACGGTCTTGCGACAATGTGTGTAGGGGTAGGACAAGGAATTTCGATGATTGTAGAGAATGTTGGGGAATCAATTTAGAAAAGAAGTGTCCCAGAAGAACGTGCAGTATTAATAAAGGCGATAAGGCGGATTGGATCGACCAGGAAGGAATCCGGCCAATCCGCTCCCTTTTTCCGTGTTTTTAATTGTTGCGACAATTGCGAAGTATCAGATATGATAATAATAGATTTTTAGTTATCCAGCGGAAACAAGGTGCTGTACACATGGAAAGAGTGAATGCAAATGAGTACGAATACACAATCAATGATTTTTACAATTTACGGTGATTATATTCGCCATTATGGCAACAAAATTTGGATTGGAAGCCTGATTCGGTTGCTTAAGGAGTTTGGACATAATGAGCAGGCTGTTCGCGTGGCCGTTTCGCGTATGATGAAGCAAGGTTGGGTAGAGTCTGAAAAGCAGGGAAACAAAAGCTACTATTTCTTAACTCCACGCGGTGTGACGAGAATGGAAGAAGCAGCTAGACGAATATTTAAGCTAAATCCACATCAGTGGGATGGAAAGTGGCGTATGGTCATTTACAGTATTCCTGAAGATAAGCGGCAAATTCGCGATGAGTTTAAAAAAGAGCTGCTTTGGAGTGGATTTGGAAGCTTTTCAAGCGGCTGCTGGATTTCTCCGAACAATCTAGATAAAGAAGTGAATCTGTTACTGGATAAATATGATATTAAACCGTACGTGGACTTTTTCCTGATGGAATACAAAGGACCGAGCGAAAGCCAATCTCTTGTCGAGCGAAGCTGGTCGCTAGGTGAAATTGAAGAAAAGTACGAGCAGTTTATTACAACTTACAGCAAGCGCTACATCGTTCATCAAAGTATGATGCAAAGCGGCGAGATGACAGATGCAGAATGCTTCGTCGAACGAACAAACATCGTTCATGAATACCGGAAATTTTTGTTCGTTGATCCTGGGTTACCGGAGGAACTTTTGCCATCCCCGTGGAGCGGCAATCATGCCTCACTGCTGTTTAGTCAGTATTATAAGCTTTTAGCGGAGCCTGCTAATCGGTTTTTTGAGGAGATTTTTCAAGAAGGAAATGATCTGAAGCAAAAGGATCAGCGCTATGATGCCAGCTATCATCCGCTAATTAGTGAACAGCGAACGAGAGATTAATAGAAAAGCCCTCCTGTTGGAGGGCTTTTCTATTAATCCAGGATTTCCTTAAATTCGATGCCTTTTTGAACATACGTGTTAATAGAAAGGTTAATAAGCTCCACGTCTTTTTCACCAATCTCCCGGACGACTTTTCCTGGAGAGCCTACGACAAGGGAGCGAGGAGGAATCTTTTTACCAGAAGGAATGAGCGTGTTGGCACCAATAATGCATTCTTCGCCGATTTCTGCTCCGTCTAAAATAGTAGAACCCATTCCAATGATCGAGCGCTTGCCGATTTTACAGCCATGAAGAATAACGTTATGACCAACCGTGACGTCATCTTCAATGACAACAGGAGATCCTTCAAATAAGTGAATCGTGGCGTTGTCTTGAATGCTACAACGTTTTCCGATCACAATCGCATCTTCATCTCCACGTAGAACGGCATTGAACCATACTGTTGACTGTTCGCCAATGGTAATATCTCCAATTAAATAAGCGCCTGGTGCCACAAAAACGCTCTCATGAATGCGAGGCGTATGTTCTTTATATGAAATAAGCATTGAAATCCTCCTTTTTAAATTTTCTTAATTGTTTTTCTTTTTGCTCTATTATAACATTATTAAAAAGGGGAGGGGTAAAAGTGAAACATGTTTTAGAAAAAATTGGTCTAATCTATCCAATTATTCAAGGTGGGATGGGGAACATTAGTAACGCCCCGCTAGCAGCGGCGGTATCGAATGCCGGAGGACTTGGTACGGTCGGGTGCGGAACGATGACTCCGGAAGAGGTAGAAGCTATTATTTTAGAAACAAGGCGTAAAACAGAAAAGCCGTTTGCAATAAATATTCCTATTACAGTGACACCGTATCTAAACGAAATGATTCATTTGGTGATCAAGCATCAAATTCCGGTCGTTTCGTTATCCGCTGGAAACCCAGCGCCGTTTATCTCTATGTTTCATGAGCATGAGATACACGTCATTGCTGTGATCGCCTCCGTCAAGCATGCAAAAAAAGCAGAGGAAGCAGGCGCTGATTTGCTAGTAGCTGAAGGATATGAAGCTGCTGGGATCAACTCTAGTCTGGAGCTAACGACGTTTACACTTATTCCACAAATTGTGCAGCAAGTGAAGGTTCCGGTCTTTGCAGCAGGAGGAATTGGTGACGGGAAAGGGCTTGCGGCTGCTCTGATGCTTGGAGCAAGCGGTGTACAAATTGGTACGCGATTAATTGCAACGAAAGAGTCCCCTGTTCATGATGCGTACAAGAAAGGATTAATAGAGGCAGCTGATACGGATACGGTTATTGTCGGACGTTCTATTGGTAAAGTAAGAAGAGTGCTAAAAAACTCGTATGCTCATAAGCTAGTAAAAAACGAACAGCATGGCATAACTAGTGAGCAGTATCAGAATTTAACATCGGAAGCACAGCATGTTGTAGGGGCAATGAAAGGTGACTTTGAGAACGGATTTGTAAACAGTGGGCAAATAGCAGGACTTATTTCCAGCACGCCAACTGTTCAGCAGTTGTTTGACGAAATGATGGATGAAGCGAAGCAACAAATGATGAAAAGATTGCAAGAGCTCGGCTCATTTTCGTTCTAACGATACTCCTTTTTACAGGGAGTATTTTTTATTTTGGGATGAAAATCGGAAACATTTATTTTAGGGACGCATGTATATTTATAATATGAAGAAAATCATCATAAAAATTATTCAAAACATAACAAAAACAAGCATGAATTTATTCATTTTGTTATGTTGTAAATGTTTTTGATAAGGTAATATTAAAAGTGAATTGTTTTCTGAATAATTTAATTAATCTAATTAAAAAGATAATTTTTAGCGATGAAAGGGTGAGAACATGAAACACGGAATGAAGGTGGGGGATGTAGCAACAGTAGTAGCAACAGTCACAGCCGAGCAATTTGCTCAGTTTGAAGGAAGTGTCGTACATCCAGCATACTCAACGGTTTCAATGGTGTATCACATGGAATGGGCTTCACGTAAAATCATTTTGCCTTTCTTAGAAGACGGTGAGGAAGGAATCGGCGCGGCTGTTTCCGTTAAGCACATAGCGCCGACAGGAGAAGGAACGACTGTGACAGTAGTGGCGACCGTAACGGAAATTAAGGGAAACATTATTGTCACGAAAGTAGAGGCGCGAAATGAGCGGGGGTTAATAGGGGTGGGGGAAGTGAAACAAGCAATTTTACCAAAAGAAGATATTCAGCAAAAACTCCTTGAGTCCATTCAATAATTCTGCGAATATGTAAAACTAATTATGTAAGCGTTTTCTTTTTAGGGGGAGCATAAGAGATGATTAAACATATAGGGTACGAACAAGAAACGTTGTTAGATAAAATGCATGGTCATGAACAGGTTGTTTTTTGTAATGATCCATCGACTGGTTTACGAGCAATCATTGCGATTCATAATACGACGCTTGGTCCAGCGCTCGGTGGGTGTCGCATGTTTCCTTACAGTTCAATGGATGAGGCGTTAGAGGATGTTCTTCGTTTATCACGAGGAATGACGTATAAATGTGCGGCTGCAGATGTTGATTTTGGTGGGGGGAAAGCCGTCATCATCGGTGATCCTTTGAAAGATAAGTCCCCTTCATTATTTCGGGCTTTCGGACAATTTGTCGATTCGTTAAACGGTCGATTCTATACAGGAACAGACATGGGAACGTCCATGGAGGATTTTATTTCAGCCTCCAAAGAAACAAACTGCATTGTTGGCGTTCCAGAAGCGTACGGAGGAGGAGGCGATTCCTCTGTTCCAACAGCTCTTGGCGTTGTGTATGGATTAAGAGCGACGAACAAAGTTGTCTTTGGAACAGATGATTTGGCAGGTCGAACCTACATTATTCAAGGACTTGGCAAAGTAGGATACAAGGTGGCTGAGCAATTGCTAGAAGCAGGTGCTGATTTGTATGTGAGTGATATTAACGAAGAGGCTGTAAAAGGAATTCAAGCACGAGCAAAAGAGCTTGGAGGAACAGCACAATTTCTTGAAAAAAACGACGTATACAAAGCTGAAGCAGATGTATTTGTTCCATGTGCGTTCGGAGGAATTATAAACGATGACACAATCGATCAGCTAAAAGTCAAAGCGGTGGCCGGCTCAGCAAACAACCAGCTGTTACTGCAAAAGCACGGTGAGGCGTTAAAGAAAAAAGGTATTTTATATGCGCCTGATTACATCGTAAATGCAGGTGGGCTCATTCAAGTAGCTGATGAGCTTTATACGTACAACAAAGAGCGCGTGTTAGCGAAAACGAAATCCATTTATACGTCACTACTGGAAATTTACAAGCAGGCAGATCTAGATGATATCACCACGAGTCAAGCAGCGGATCGCTTCTGTGAAAAACGTATTCAAGATCGCAAGGAGCATAACAGCTTTTTTACGCACACGAAACGCCCAAAATGGGAGATTCGCAAATAACTTTTTATGAGGTGATAAGATGACGTCAGAATTCTCAATGTTTCAAGTTATCGGTGAAAATGGCCAATTAATTGATGAACGCTATAAACAAGATATGACAGAAGACCTTATCAAAACGTTTTATTATCATATGCTTCGCATTCGTACGTTTGATCGTAAAGCAATAAGCCTTCAAAGACAGGGACGCATTGGAACATATGCCCCGTTCGAAGGGCAGGAAGCCTCACAGGTTGGAAGTGCGCTCGCACTTGGCAAGGATGATTGGGTATTTCCTACGTATCGTGATCACGGCGCAACGTTAACCTTTGGCGCGAATATGGCTCGCACGTATTTATACTGGAACGGACGCGTTGAAGGATGTGTACCGGAAGAAGGGAAAAAAATCTTTCCTCCTGCTGTACCAATTGCAACGCAGCTTCCGCATGCGGCAGGTGCGGCGATGGCAGAGCAACGCAAAGGAACGAAAAATGCTGCGATTGCGTACTTTGGTGACGGTGCGACGTCAGAGGGTGACTTTCATGAAGGTCTCAACTTTGCGAGCGTGTTTAAAGCACCTGTCATTTTCTTTAACCAAAACAACGGGTTTGCCATTTCCGTTCCCATTCAAAAGCAAATGAATTCGGATACGATTGCCCAAAAAGCAGTGGCTTACGGGATACCGGGTGTTCGCGTGGACGGAAACGATATTTTTGCCGTGTATTTTCAAGTAAAAGAAGGCTTAGAACGGGCGCGGAACGGAGAAGGACCTACGCTCATTGAAGCAATGACATGGAGATACGGTGCGCATACGACCGCAGATGATCCTACCAAGTATCGTGATCAATCAGACAGCACATTGATTCGTGAAACGAGAGATCCACTGATGCGCCTTGAGCGTTATATGAAGGTCCATGATTTATGGGATGAAAAGTGGATGGAAACGATTGAACAAGAGATAGCGAGTGAAATAGATAGCGCGGTAAAAGAAATGGAAAGCTATCCACCGCCAAACGTGCACGATTTATTCGATTATACGTTTGAAAAACCGACCTGGACAATCGCTAAGCAAAAAGAGGACTATCTTCAATTTAGTAGGAGGGAAGGGTGATGGTAATGAATATGGATCGTCACGCAGACAGTAGCACCAAAACAAAGCAGTTAACGCTTGTTCAAGCGGTAACGGATGGTCTTCGAACAATGCTTGAAGAAGATGATCGTATCCTACTTCTTGGAGAGGACATCGGTAAAAACGGTGGTGTGTTCCGCGCTACAGAAGGCTTGCAGGAGCAATTCGGGGAAAATCGTGTCATTGATACGCCGCTTAGTGAATCGGGCATTATTGGAACGTCCGTTGGGCTTGCGGTTAATGGCTTTAAACCAGTGGCAGAAATGCAGTTTTTAGGGTTTATTTATCCAGCCTACGAGCAAATTATGACGCACGTATCGCGAATTCGAATGCGCACGATGGGAAGATATACGGTTCCAATGGTCATTCGTGCCCCTTATGGAGCGGGCATTCACGCACCGGAAATTCATTCAGATAGCGTTGAAGCATTGTTCACTCATATGCCGGGCATTAAAGTCGTTTGTCCATCTTCTGCTTACGATGCGAAGGGACTTTTAATTGCGGCTATTGAAGATCCAGATCCTGTTTTATTTTTAGAATCCATGAAAATTTACCGCGCCGTTCGTGATGAAGTTCCAGAAGGAAAGTATACGGTTGAGATCGGAAAAGGGAAAAAGCTAAAAGACGGAGATGACGTAACGATTATCGCATGGGGAGCTATGATTCCGGTTGCGATGAAGGCAGCAGACGAAGCTGAAAAGCAAGGGATCACAGCTGACGTCATCGATCTGCGTACCCTCTATCCAATTGATAAGGATATCATTGCGGAATCTGTTCAAAAGACGGGGCGAGCGGTCATCGTTCATGAAGCGCACGAAACGGGAGGACTTGGAAATGACTTAATTTCCATTATTAATGATACGTCGTTTCTTTATATGAAATCACCAATTGAACGTGTCACAGGGTTTGACGTGCCTGTTCCATTCTTTGCACTCGAAGAACATTACTTACCAACACCTCAGCGTGTACTAAAAGCCATCGAAAAAGTCGTTCATTTTTAGGAGGGGAATACATTGGTTGAAGTGAAGCTTCATGATATTGGAGAAGGAATGACAGAAGGAGAAATTATTCATTATTTAGTAAAAGTGGGCGATACGGTGAAGGTGGATCAGCCCCTTGTCGAAGTACAGACTGATAAAATGGTCGCGGAGCTTCCGTCCCCAGCTGCTGGGAAAGTGAAAGACATTATGGTGGATTGCGGAAAAACCGTTTCAGTTGGTACGACGCTAATCGTGTTAATGGGAGAAGAAGGCGAAGAAAGAGTGGTCGAGGCTGCACCTGTTAGTCAGTCACCGTCCACGCCAGTTAGCGTTAAACCTCAAGCGGAAGCTCCTGTAAAAGGTGCTCGAAAGGCCATTATTGCGGCCCCTTACACGAGGAAAATCGCTCGTGAATTTGGCGTCGATATTAACGAAATCACAGGAACTGGTCCAGTCGGAAGAATTACGGTGAAAGATATTTATGATTTTGTGAAAGAACGAGATCAAAAAGCAGCGCCTGCTGTAGAAAAAGAAAATGTACTTCAAGACCCTACACCAGCACCTAACGCTCATCAAGAAAAAGAACCGGTCGCTCAGCACGATGTAATTCCGTTTAGAGGCCGCCGCAAACAAATCGCGAAAAAAATGACGCAGTCACTTTATACGATTCCTCACGTTACTCATTTTGAAGAAGTCGATTTAACCGAGCTTCTTTCATACCGAACGAATTTAAAGGCGATGGATATTCATCTTTCAGCTGTTGCCTTCTTCATAAAAGCATTAATCGTTTCATTAAAACAATTTCCAGTCTTCAATGCGAAGTTAGATGAAGACAACGAAGTAATTCGGTTAGAAAAGGAATATAATATTGGAATTGCAACAGATACAGAGGACGGTTTAATTGTTCCTGTTATTCACCGAGCAGATCAGCTTTCTATACGTGACCTTCATACGGCACTAAAGGATTTGACGAAAAGAGCGAAAGAAGGAGCGCTTACGGCTGCCGATTTGAGAGGCGGGACGTTCACGATTAGTAACGTGGGACCTCTCGGAAGCGTAGCAGCCACTCCGATTATTAATCACCCTGAAACAGCGCTTGTGGCATTTCACAAAACAAAGAAAATGCCTGTAGTGATGGAAAATGATGAAATTGCGATTCGTTCGATGATGAACATGTCCATGTCCTTTGATCATCGCGTAGCGGACGGAGGAACAGCCGTTGCGTTTACGAATCGCTTCAAGCAATTAATGGAAAACCCTTTGCTGTGGCCGGTTGAGTTAATTTAAGCATGTACAAACGTTCGTAACTCCTATAAGATGTATAGGAGTTACGAGTATTACATACTCAGTAACGATCAAGATAAAGGAGGACAAGCAATGGAGGATTCATCACTTCAAAAGAAGCTACTTCCACGACATATAAGCTTAATGGCCATGGGCGGTGCGATCGGTACAGGCGTGTTTAAGGGAAGTTCTGAAACCGTCTCGCTAGCAGGACCTGGGGTCATTTTTACGTATATTTTTGCGGGGCTTCTTTTATTAGTTGTTATGGGATCAATTGCAGAGATGGCGATTGTCTATCCAAATACAAATATGAAAGGGTTCGTGCAAAAGGCATTTGGAAAACGAACGTCGTTTGTGATCGGCTGGATGTACTGTTTTATGTGGCTTGCCGTCTGTATTATCGAGGTGGTCGTTGCCGGAAGCTTTTTACAGTACTGGCTCCCATCGGTTCCACTTTGGATTTTGAGTCTCGCTTGTGCAGTTGTCATTATTGGAATTAACACAATGAATGTGAAAAAATATGGAGAGTTTGAGTTTTGGTTTGCTGGAATTAAAATCGGCATGATTATGGTATTTATCGTGCTAGGGGCTTGTATTCTATTCGGAATTATCCCAAGCAGTGGTTCCAACTATATGCAAAACTTTACCGCGCACGGCGGCTTTTTCCCGAACGGCTGGATGTCGATTTTTTCTGCGCTATTAATTGTTATGTTCTCTTACGGGGGATCAGAGCTAATTGGCGTTACGGTAACAGAAGCGCAGGACGCAGAGCGCGTGTTACCAAAAGTGATTAAAAGCTTTATTTTCAGAATAGTGCTATTTTATACGCTGCCAATTCTGATTATTTGCGGATTAATTCCGTGGGATAAGCTAGGTGATCAAGCGAGTCCATTTGTTCAAGTATTAGCAACCACAGGCTTGCAAGGAGCCTCTCATATTATGAACGCCATTTTAATTACGGCTGTTTTATCAGCTGCTAACTCTGGTATTTACGGATGTACACGTATGATGCATTCACTTGCTCAGGACGGTGAAGCACCAAAAGCTCTTTCAAAGGTATCTAAAAGTGGTGTGCCGATTTACGGACTGCTCATTAGTGCTGTTGTCTTAATTTGTGGCTCGATGATTGCTTACTTTGCGCAAAATAATGTATTTACCATTTTAATGGCCTTCCCAGGATTTGTTGTATCATTAGTATGGATTAGCATTTGTTTGGCACAGCATAAGCTCCGCCCGACCTATGGAAAAACGCCAAGCTTTAAAATCTGGGGGTTTCCATATATTACGGCGATCACAGCGCTTATTTTAACCGGCATTTGTATTATGTTCTTATTTAATGAGGAGAACCGCGTTAGTATCATCACATGTCTGATTTTGCTTGCTGTTTTAGTGTTAATATCAATCTTTAAATTTAGACATACAGATGAGAAGCATACAAATACAACAGAAGAAAAAATCGGCTAACGATTTTTCTAAAAGAGGAGCAGGTACTCACACCTGCTCCTTGTTTGTGTTAATCAAACGAACGGAATTTTTCCTCTACATAAGGCATTGTAGACGGAACGGATACAGTGGTCATTTCTGGATATTGAAAAGCTGTCAGAGCACCACCAAACACAGCGCCGGTATCAATATTGATCGTATGATTCATCTGTCTAGGCGTTTTAACTGGGGTATGACCATACACCACAAAGGAATCGCCGTGATAATCTTTTGCCCAATCCCGTCGAATCGGCATTCCTTTTTCATCTGTTTCACCGGTAATGTCCCCGTATAAAACGAACGTTCTTACCTTTTTGTCATAGCGCCCAATATAGCGCTCACGAATCCCTGCATGGGCAATGATCAGCTTTTGATCAAACAACTCCACGTAAAGAGGCGCTTTTTCATACAGTTCTGTAAACATGTGTGTAATCTTTTTCTTTTCAGCAGGTGAACAGGCCTCATATTCTGCAACCGTTGTTTCAAGTCCGTGCTTGTGCTGTACTTTATTTCCTTGAAAAAAGCGATAAAGCTTATCACAGTGATTGCCCGGTGCGTAAAAGGCGATCTTTTTTTCTACAACGAGCTGATACACGATGCGAATGATTTTAAGTGAGTGTGGTCCTCTGTCTGTTAAATCCCCCACAAAGGCGAGCTGCCGTCCGTTTGGATGAATTGGAAGACCGCTTCCCCATGTGTAGCCTAGCTTTGTCGTAAGGTCTTTAAATTCTTGATAGCAGCCGTGAATATCGCCAATAATATCAATTTTCATTTGGATAACACCTACAGTATGAGTATTTTCGTTTGAAACGATAACTTGTTATTAAAATAACACATTTTTTGTGCAAACTATTCATAAGAGGAGTCGTTTTGTTTTAAAAAGCAGTGGGTAGGTGGAGAAGATAAAGGCGTTTTTCCTCATTTGAGTAGTTAAAGGTTGAAACAAACAGCGTTTCATAATAAAGTAGAGGGAGTTTTTTTGAGAGGAGGAGGAAGCAATGAGTGAACAAGGAAAGGAAATGAACGAAGCCCAGCTGAACGTTCACCTTCTAGAGCTGTTGGATTTAGAAGCGATTGATGATTTTCGTGATGAGTTTTTGGAGATGCACCCATATGATCAAGCGAAATTTTATATGCTGCTCATTCCTGAACAGCGCCAAAAGTTGTATCAATTTCTATCGCCTGAAGAAATGGCAGAGGTGTTTGAAAATCTAGAGATTCCTGAAGAGAATTACCAAGAGCTTCTATCTGAAATGCACCCGACGTTTGCAGCAGACATGCTTGGTGAAATGTATGCCGATGATGCGGTCGATGTGTTAAACGAGCTGGACAAGGAGCAAGTAGCGAGTTATCTGACTATCATGGACGGTGAATCAGCAAAAGAAATTAAAGATCTGCTTCACTACGAGGAGGATACCGCAGGAAGTATCATGACAACGGAGTATGTGGCCATTCGTTCACATCAAACCGTTCGTTCTGCGATGCAAATTCTCCGAAAAGAAGCGCCTGATGCAGAAACAATCTACTACATCTTTGTCATAGATGAAGAAAAGAAGCTAGTGGGCGTCGTTTCTCTCCGCGATCTCATTGTTTCTGACGAAGAGACGATGATCTCTGACATTATGAATGAGCGTGTCGTCTCAGCCTCTGTTGCAGATGATCAGGAAATTGTGGCGAAAACCATGCGTGATTATAATTTCCTGGCGATCCCCGTTGTTGATTTTCAAAAGCATTTGTTAGGGATTATTACAGTCGATGACGTGTTAGATGTTATCGATGAAGAAGCCTCTGAAGATTATTCAAAGCTTGCCGGTGTTAGTGACGTTGAGTCGATGAATACTAGTTCGCTGCAGGCGGCAAAAAAGCGGCTGCCTTGGCTTGTAATCCTCCTGTTTTTAGGAATGATGACCGCGAGTCTAATTGGTCATTTTGAAGATACATTGAATAAAGTGGCGATCTTAGCCGTATTTATACCATTAATTGCAGGGATGTCAGGGAATACGGGAACACAGGCGTTAGCGGTTGCAGTCAGAGGACTTGCGACAGGTGATATTGAGCGGGAAGGAATTTGGAAAATGATCATGCGTGAGCTTGGTACAGGATTAATCGTTGGTACATCCTGTGGGATTCTTGTAACCGGTGTGGTATACGTATGGCAACATGATTTCTTTCTCGGACTGCTAGTCGGGATTTCCATTTTTGCTACGCTGATCGTCGCAACACTTGCCGGTGCACTCGTTCCAATGTTAATGCACCGCCTTAAAATTGACCCTGCGGTAGCTTCAGGACCATTCATTACAACGCTAAATGATTTACTTAGTATTTTGATCTATTTTGGTCTTGCGACAACGTTTATGAGCTACCTTCAGAAATAAACATTCAACCTAGATTATACACAAAGAGGAGGAATAAAAATGAACCATGACGCATCTATTACATCACTTGTAATCGTCGTTATTGCCGCATTTTTAACGCCTATTTTACTTCATCGCTTTAAATTGAGGATCCTGCCTGTGGTAGTAGCTGAAATTATCATGGGCTTAATTATTGGTAAAAGCGGGCTTGATTTAGTGAAGCCAGATATGTGGATTGAAACGTTATCAAGCTTAGGCTTTATTTTTCTCATGTTTTTAAGCGGGCTAGAAATTGATTTTTCGGCCTTTGCCGGAAATAAGAAAAAAGAAAAACTTTCGAACGGAAAAGAAGCACCCAATGCTTTTTCGGCCGCACTTATCGTTTTTATGGCGATTTTCATTGTGTCGTTAGTGTTATCTTATCTGTTCGTTTGGGCAGGCTTTATTGAAAATGCCTTTTTAATGACGTTAATCATTTCGACCATTTCCCTTGGGGTGGTTGTTCCAACGTTAAAAGAAGAACAGATTATGAAAAGCTCCATCGGACAAACCATCTTGCTAATTGCCGTTATTGCGGATTTAGTGACGATGATCCTGCTAGCGGTTTTCGTTTCTCTTAATGATAAGGGAGGCGGCAGCACATGGCTGTTGCTTATTCTGTTCGGAGTAGGCGTTATCTTTTATGTGGGAGGAAAGGTGTTTCAAAATCGCTCCTTCATTGAAACGATGTCAAAAGGGACGATTCAAATTGATACACGAGCGGTGTTCGCTCTTATTATCATCCTTGTTGGCGTATCAGAAAAAATTGGTGCAGAAAACATATTAGGTGCGTTTTTAGCCGGTGTGCTCGTATCGTTGCTGTCTCCGAATGAAGAGCTCGTTCATAAGCTAGATTCGTTCGGATACGGATTTTTAATTCCAATCTTCTTCGTGATGGTAGGGGTGGATCTTGATGTATGGTCACTCTTCAGCGATAAAAAAGTCCTAATCTTAATGCCATTACTGTTAGTTGCACTTTTAATTTCTAAAATCATTCCGGTGTGGATTTTGAAGAAGTGGTTTGATACGAAAACAGTTCTTGCTTCTGGATTTCTATTAACGTCCACGCTTTCACTCGTAATTGCAGCTGCGAAAGTGGGACAGAACTTAAACGTAATTAGCAGCCAAGTATCAGGGGCACTCATACTCGTCGCCATCATTACGTGTATTATTACACCGGTTATTTTTAAAAAATTGTTCCCGAAAAAGCAAATCGAAACAAATCGTATTCGAGTCAACTTTATCGGTGCAAACAACCTGTCACTTCCCGTTACGCGTGAATTGAATCCAATGTATTATGATGTGACGATGTATCATCCGAGACAGGAGAAGCTTGATCGAATGATGATCACCGATTCTCTGTTTGAGATTGTCGAAATTGATAGCTATGAAGCAGACGTGATTAAAAACAGTCGCGCCTGTGATACGGATATTTTAGTCATTACGACGGGCGATGAAGAGCGAAATGCACGCGTCGCATCCGCAGCGAAAAGTGAAGGAATTGATCGCGTCATTGCCCGAGTAGAGCATCCAGAGCTCATTAACGAGATGCGTGAGAAGGACATTGAAGTATTTAGTCAGTTGTTATCCACAACGTCACTTTTCAAGTCACTCATTGAATCACCATCCGTTCTCGATATTATTACGAATCAGGATATGGCCCTTTATCAGGTGAACCTGAAAAATCATAAATATGATGGCATTCTTTTAAGGAAATTCCCGTTTACTGGAGACGTCATTTTTGTTCGGATTTTCCGTGGAAACGACTCAATTGTTCCTCATGGTGATACGGAGCTAAAAGTTGGCGACGAGCTCATCGTGACAGGATCTCCTGAGTATGTAAATGAATTGAAGTTAGTTCTTCAGTCTAGAGGATAAAGGAAAGCGGCAGACGATGGTCTGCCGCTTGTTTTATGCAGGTCGTTTAGAGTATTGTAATGATAATGGATTATGGTATACTGATATTAATACTAGGTACTAATAACTTGTGTTAAATAGGAGGATTACATTTATTATGAAAAGTCTATCCCTTGAAAATCGTAATGTAGTAGTTATGGGCGTTGCGAATAAACGAAGCATTGCTTGGGGCATCGCGCGTAGCCTACACGAAGCGGGTGCACGCTTAATTTTTACATACGCTGGAGAACGCTTAGAGAAAAACGTTCGTGAATTAGCAGATTCTCTAGATCGCAACGATTCGATCGTGTTACCTTGTGACGTAACAAATGATGAAGAAATTCAAAAGTGCTTTGCAGATATTAAAGGGCAAGTAGGTGTGATTCACGGTGTGGCACACTGTATCGCATTTGCAAACAAAGAAGATTTAGAAGGTGACTATGTGTCAACGAGCCGCGACGGCTTCCTATTAGCACATAACATCAGCTCTTACTCTTTCACAGCTGTAGCAAACGCTGCAAAAGAGCTAATGACAGAAGGTGGAAGCCTTGTAACGTTAACATACTTAGGCGGAGAGCGCGTTGTTCAAAACTACAACCTTATGGGTGTAGCAAAAGCGTCGCTAGATGCAAGCGTGAAATATTTAGCATCTGACCTAGGTCAACATAAAATCCGTGTGAACAGCATCTCTGCTGGTCCAATTCGTACGCTTTCTGCAAAAGGAATCAGCGACTTCAACTCTATTCTTAAAGACATTGAAGAGCGCGCTCCTTTACGTCGCACAACAACGCAAGAAGAAGTTGGTGATACAGCGGTATTCTTATTCAGTGAATTATCTCGCGGAATCACAGGTGAAAACCTTCACGTTGATTCTGGATTCCATATCATGGCACGCTAATTGTTCGTGCAGGAAGCCTCCCTTTGTCGGGAGGCTTTTTTTGTTGTATCGGCGTGTGGCTCTCCACTCGATTTTAGACTTGTATCGCTCCGTTTACGGTGATCATGAATCCAATTGGAGAATCTATCGTTCACTTTTTAAAAGTAATTGGTCACTTTAATTCCTCATTTCATCTCCCGTATTCATTTTGAAAAAGTGACAAGTTTTTTTGTGAGCAGGCATACACTTGTAACAGAATCCATGAAATGGAGGGGTGTGTATGACTGAGTCACGTTCGAAATCGGAACGCAATGAGCCGTTAATGTATATTGTTCAGCCGAAGATTCAAGAAATGAGTCGTTCGATGCAATATTATTTCCATTCTAATCAGGAGCAGCAGCCACAACAGCCACAGGCTACTAAAGCACCAAAACAGGAAGTGGAAAAGCAGGCGCCTGTGAAGGAAGCTGCACCAGAGAAAAAAGTAGAGCCAAGCTTTGCGCTCATTGAGTCTGTTCCAGCTAGTGAAAAAAAGAAAGAAGAACAAAAGGGTCCAAACAAAATGTTTCAGCATATGTCAGTGGAGGAGAAAGCGAACTTTTTGCTTCAGTTTCCAAAGCACATGTCACAGCCCGTCTGTGATGTTGAAACGAAAAATCAAACGTACCGAGGAACCATTGTTCAAATGACACAGGATGCGATGTATATTATCATCCCACCTCATGCAGAGAAAACAGAGATTGCACTAAAGGATATTAAGCAATTATCGATTGTTAAAATTTAATGAAATTCTTGCGAAGCTAACATGAACACGGTCTGTGTGTTAGCTTTTTTTACTGTATTGAAGTTAAAACAAGCAACATAAACAAGTTCTGTCACATAGTGTATTACAAGTATTCTTCACTATGTGCAACAAGATAGAGGAGGATGCTTTCCATGACGTGGCTTTATTTAGTTCTCTTTGTGTTTGCGACATTCCGTCTAACTAGGCTGATTGTATTTGACAAGATTACATGGTTTATTCGCGCTCCCTTTCATGAAGTGATTGAAGAAAAGCAAGAGGACGGTACTGTTGGTACGTATCTTCATGTAAAAGGAAAAGGACTCAGAAAGTGGATTGGGGAACTTTTGAGCTGTTACTGGTGTACGGGTATGTGGTGTGCTATCGCTCTGTATTTTGGCTTGGTGTATGCGTCTGCCATTGTCCTTCCGATCGTGATTATTTTAGCGGTGGCTGGATGCGCAGGTCTGATTGAAAACATGATCAAATAGACAGAAAGGAAGGGGGGCTTTCAACAAGTGA
Source organism: Priestia koreensis (assembly GCF_022646885.1). Taxonomy (GTDB): domain Bacteria; phylum Bacillota; class Bacilli; order Bacillales; family Bacillaceae_H; genus Bacillus_AG; species Bacillus_AG koreensis_A. The sequence goes on from NZ_CP061868.1 coordinate 822,415, forward strand.
AAGGCGTGATATTAGCAGCAGGAAAAGGCACAAGGCTTCGTCCTTTTACGCAGTATGTGAATAAGCACTTACTTCCCGTTGGACCGTATCCAATGATCTTTTGGCCGATTTATAAGCTACGAGAAGCAGGGATTACAGATATTTTAATTGTCGTCAATAATCGTGAGGAACTGATGTATCAAAGACTGCTCGGAAACGGTGAGGGGCTTGGTGTAGCGCTTCAATATGTCAAGCAAGGCGAGATTAGCGGTCTTGCTTATGCAGTTGGATTAGCAGAAGAATTTGTAGACGGTGAGAAGTTCGTCGTTCTTCTTGGTGATAACTTGTTTGAGGATTCCCTCACATCGTATGTGGAGAAATTTCGCTTGCAATCAGAGGGTGCAAAGGTACTTCTAAAGGAAGTAGAAGAGCCTGAACGTTACGGTATCGCTACTCTTTGTGAGCAAACACAATCGATTTTACACATTGAGGAAAAGCCTAGTAACCCATTGTCCAATTATTGCGTAACCGGTATTTATTTTTACCATGAGGATGTTTTTGAGCGAATTAAAAACGTGTCCCAATCGGATCGGGGCGAGTTTGAAATTACGGATGTTAATAAGCAGTATGTGAACGAAAAGCTTATGAAAAGTGAAATGCTAACGGGGTGGTGGCTTGATGCAGGGACTCATCGTTCGTTGTTTCAAGCAAATCAGCTTGCGTATCAATTTTTGCATGAAAGAGGCGACCTGACGTGAGGCGGATTCTTGTGACCGGAGGCGCTGGCTTTATCGGAAGCGAATTTATAAGGCAAATGATGAAGTACACGGAGGATGAAGTGACGAATGTAGATCTTCTCACCTACGCGAGTTCGGAGAATGCGTTAAGGGAAGTAGACAGTCATCCGCGTTACCGATTTATTCAAGGAGATGTTAGTAAGAAAAGTGATGTCGAGCGAATCTTTGAACAGCCTTATGATGTCGTCGTCCATTTTGCAGCGGAATCTCACGTAGATCGAAGCATTGAAAGTCCGGAGCGGTTTTTAGAAACAAATATTATGGGGACGTATCAACTTCTCGAGCAGGTAAAAAGGTCACCTCAAACTCGGTTTTTACAAGTTTCCACGGACGAGGTATACGGAAGCTTAGGAAATGGAGATTCTTCGTTCACAAGCACAACGCCATTATCGCCTACGAATCCGTATGCGGTTTCAAAGGCAAGTGCAGATATGCTAGTGCTTTCCTATGTGCGGACGTATGGAATAAAGGCGATGGTGTCTCGGTGTTCGAACAATTATGGGCCTTATCAGCACGAAGAAAAGTTCATTCCAAAAGTGATTCGAAATGCGCTCACTAATCAGCCTATTCCAATCTATGGTGACGGACAACAAATTAGAGACTGGTTGTTTGTTGAAGATCATTGTGAGGGTCTTCGAAAGCTGTTAGATGTAGGGAAGTCCGGTGAGGTTTATCATTTTGGTGGGTTGCAGGAGAAGCGAAACATTGAAGTGGTGGAGCAAGTATTAGCTTATCTTCAAAAGCCACGATCATTGCTTCAGCACGTACAAGATCGAAAGGGACATGATTATCGCTACAGCATGTGCTGGAAAGAGACGGAGAAGTCTATTAAGTGGCGTCCATCGACACCGTTTGATGAAGGGTTGAAGCGAACAATCAGGTGGTACGAAGAAAATATGAAGTAAAGGTAGGGGATGCTTATGAAAGTGATAATTACTGGTGGAACCGGTCAATTAGGCACCTATCTCACTCAATTACTTAAAAAAGATTGCGATGTATATACTTATTCGAAGCAGGAGCTAGACATTACCGATCCAACGCATCTAGAGGAAAAAATGGTCTCCGTTCAGCCAGACGTGGTGTATCATTGTGCAGCGTTTACGAACGTTGATCAGTGCGAGGAGGAGGCGGAGCGTGCGTTTATGATTAACAGCTTTGGAGCGCGCTCTGTGGCAGCAGCTTGTCAAAGTGTAGGCGCAAAAATGGTGTATGTAAGTACGGATTACATTTTTGATGGTGAAAAGCCGTGTCCTTACCTTGAGACAGATAAACCAAATCCCTTGAACATTTACGGCAAAAGTAAATGGCTTGGGGAGCGCTTGGTGCAGTTAGAAAACCCGAACAGCTATATTGTCCGAACGTCCTGGCTGTACGGAAGAAATAAAAACGGCTTTGTTGATACGATGCTAGAGTGTGCAAGGATGAATAAAGAAGTCGAAGTGGTACACGATCGTACAGGATCCCCTACGTACACAAAGGATCTGGCGCTTTTATTGCGCGATATTATTGACCTGAATCCTGGCGTGTATCACGTATCAAACACAGGGGCTTGTAGCTGGTATGAATTTGCTCAAGAGATTTTTGAACGAATTGGTCAAAAGCGAAACTATGTGCGGCCGATTACGAGCAAGGATTACCGAGTTAAGGCAGTCCGACCAGTGAATTCAGCGCTGCAAACTCATTATGACCTGCCGCTTCGCCACTGGAAAGATGCGCTAGATGCTTATATGAACGAGGAGCTTTTCTGTGATTAGCGGTGTAAAAGTTAAACCATTGCTGAAGCATTGTGATGATCGCGGCTTTTTCGCTGAGCTACTTCGAAGCGACGAATCACTTTTAGAAGAGTTTGGGCAGGCGTCGCTATCGATGAGCTATCCAGGTGTAATTAAAGCCTTCCATTATCACGAGCATCAGGATGATTTGTGGTTTTTTCCGAGCGGTAATGCACAGGTTGTTTTACACGATTTACGCCCGCATTCGTCAACGTTCCAGCAAACCTCTACTCATTATATGGGGGAGCACAATCCAATCCTGCTGTTGATTCCTAGAGGTGTGGCACATGGGTATCGGGTGCTAGGGGAAAATCCCGCCACCATTCTGTATTTTACGAATCGCCCGTATGATCCTAAAAACCCAGATGAGCATCGGATTGCGTGGAACAGTGAGGAGATTGGGTACGACTGGACAACAAAATATCGGTAATTTTTTAATATGTGTTACGGATGAGGGCTGTCCATAGCACATATTTTATTTATGCGTACATATACATTGTTATAAAACAGAGAGGTGATCTGGAGATGAGTGAAAAAGTTACGGTTATCCTCACTAGCTATAACAAACCGCAATCTGTCGGAAAGTCAATTGAAAGTGTATTAGATCAAAGCTTTGAAGATTGGGAGCTTTTCATTATGGACGACGGGTCTAATGCGGATACACAAAACGTCATTGCTTCTTATTTAGAGGATTCACGTATTCGTTATCACAATAGCGGAATTTCCGACTCAGACCGTTTTAAAACAACGAGGTATGCAACACTCATTAACGAAGCTATTGAAAAATCTAGCGGTATGTATGTTACATATTTGACAGATGATAGCTTCTATTTTCCAGATAGACTATCAGAAATGGTCACGTATTTAAAAGAGCACCCAAAAGCAGAGGTAGTTTATTCGAATCAAGAGGTTCGGGTCATGAATCAACATTATAAAACGAACTCACAGTTCATCCGTAAAACAAGAGGCGTTATTCGTGATCCTCAGAATACGGTTGATCATTGCTCGGTTATGCATACGAGATCCCTAGCGGAAAAGGTGAAAAAAGAGTACGGCTCTTATTGGGACGATCATCCTCAATATTGGCATAACGGCGATGCGGCTTTTTGGGCGCGACTTGCAGCGTTCGTAGACTTTTACCCGTTGCCACAAACGTTAGACGCTACGGTTAAGACACCTGGGTCCTTTCAACGATTAAATCAATACCTTCCTCACCATCTTCCAACAGGTACGTTAATTAAAGGCCTTTGTGATGACATTTACATGGTTGATCATGAAAAAAGAAGACAAATTGAGCGTGAAGCTTTTGAAGCATTAAAATACCGCATGGAAGATGTCGTAGAAGTTCCAGATCCAACGCTGTATAAATATTTAGAGGGAATACCCGTTACGAGGCAGTCATTAGGAGAAGCCGCTCTGTTTCCGACAAATCGTTTTGTGACGACGAAAAAGCGCTCCACGATCTACTACATTGAAGGCAACCAAAAGCGTCAGGTAGTAAATCGGAAAGTATGGAAGAAATTTAGAATTCAAGAAAAAGAGATCCTACTAGTATCCGAACGTGTTCTCAACGAATTTCAAACAGGTGAGCCGATTTTTCCGATTATTTCCGCTAAAAACCTTGTTCCAAATGGGTTCGTGTTTAAGTACGAAACAAATCTGTACATCTCAGATAATCATCAGCTTCTGCTCATTCCTCCGCGTGTGGCACAAAAATTAAAGCTGTCAAAGCGCGTCCCGATTGAGCTTGCGCGCAGTGAGTTTGCAAGTATTCCAAAAGGCCAGCCCCTAGAGTGGAAGTTAAGTATGTTAATGCCATAAAAGAAAAAGAGGACTATCGCGATGAGCGATGGTCCTCTTTGCATGTATTTATAAAGTCAATCATCGTTTGCACTCGTGTAAGAAACGTATGATCTCTTTGGGCTCGGAGCATCGCCTGATGTGCAATATCCTGTCGTTCGGTTTCGTTTTGTAAATAGTACGTTAGCTTTTGAAGCAGCTCATCTTCACCAGCATATGAAACAATTTCTTTTCCAATTTCAAAAGCCGCTTGCAACCCTTCTGTATGAGGGAGAAGTTGAAATGATCCGCAAGAAGCGATATCAAAAGTCCGATTATTTATGCTGCTATTGGGGATACCTGTTTGATTTTCATTCATGCTTTCCTGCGAATCACGAAGCGTGTTTAAGTTGATTTTAGAACGCCTGTAAAAGGATGCAATCGTACGCGGAGGAAACCAGCCTTCGTGAATATGAAGTCGAGAGGAAGCAAGATGTTCTGCCACATGTTTTTTCCATTTCCCAACGACCGTTACGTGATGTGGGGTTTCCTGAAGAATGAGCTTTAAGAGATTGAGTCGGTTTTGATACGGATAGCCAACGAAGCTAATCTCATGCTGAACAGGTTCATCATTTTTATAAAACACGTGTGAATTCGTACCAAGTGGCAAATGTAAGACGTGTGGATGAAACGTTTTATAAAAGCGAACAGAGTTAGCTTCAATGGACATAACAGCATCATATTCACGAACATAGGTAAGTGTACGATCCGTATAATAAGGGTCTTCTGTTAGCCAAACTCCGCACATAATACGGCGCTTACGCAAGTACTGCAACTTATAAAGAGGGAGCTTATCACCCACCATTGTGATCATAATGGTGGGACGGAATTTTGTTATCTTTTCCAAAAATGACGTCTCGGTTTCAAATGGGTGAGACACAATATGGGGAATAGTGAGCTTGCTCAAAGCCTGTACGAACCACTCGTCAAACGCTTCATAAATGCGCTTATAACCGGACGGAATGTAGAGAACGCGTGTCATACTGGAAAATTGAGAATGATTTTGTTTAACAAGGCCGTTCCTTCCTTCCATTCATCGGTGTACAAGTAGCCTTGAAATAAAATGGATGAAATGGACTCACCAGGCGTTACCGAAAGCTGAAAGCTATCAAAGGATAAAAGTCCACCTGGAGGAATAATGGATACAGAGCTTGGTTTAAGCCAGTATTCGCCGTCTTGCTTGATCTTCTCTTTCCAATTCGGTAAGGCATAGTACCATTGCTCAGAGGAAGATTCCTGAAGAACGCCGGATCTGGTGTCCGTATCGTCTAAACCAGGGTCCGTCATTTTTCCACTTAGCTGTGCGGCTGACGGTTGGTTCACCTTCAAGCAAAGAATAGGCGCATGAAGAGGCTTTGTTGTTTGGTTTCGAATGACTACATTTCCAACGACCGTGATCGGATCGTCTGTTTGTTCCGGCCAAATAATGGAGTACATAAAAAAGGCGATGAGGTCGCTTTTTAAAAACCGCTCTTGCTGAATAGGTTGAGGAGGCTCTCTGCGGGCTAGCTTTTGTTTAAGTCCATCCGTCACCATCCGTTGTTCGATTAGTTCATTTTTTACTAAATTCAGCTGCTTTTCTAATTCTTCGATTTCGGCATCTTTTTCGCTTGAAATGAGCGCTTCCGAATGCTTATTGCGCCAAAACGCCGTATTTTCCTTTTCCTGCTCAAGCGTACGCTCAAATTGTCTTACTTGCTGTTTATAATGATTAAGCTCGGCCTTGTAATGGATAAGCTTTTGTTTGAGTTGAATGTCATCATCATGTGAAGAAGGAAGTTTTCGGTTCATACAAGAGCTCCTTTCTAACAGTCTTCGATGATTTTATCGCCTTCTTTTGATGGCAAAAAAACGCAGCACACAAAATGGATCAGTTCTTTTTTATATGTATGTATGAAAAAATAAATGTAGTCATAAATCAAAGTCCTCACCAAAAAAAATCCATGAATATCCAATTTGTCCACTCCATACATATAAAATGATCTTGCATCATTTTATCGGTATAAAGAAAATAGAGGAGAATTCTCTCCTCTATGGTGCTTCTCAGCAGAAATCATCGTCAGATTGGTGCGCTGGGAAAAGTTCTGGGCATTGTGGTGGGATGTGAACAGTATCACAAGAGTTAATTGGAAGCTCGGAGCGAGGTGTGCAGAAGCGTCCTTCAACTTCGATTTTAACTTCAGCTTCCATTTGAACATCTAGGCAGAAGGAAATAGATACGTCTAATTGAGCGAATCTGCCGCCCACACAAATTAAGCTAGCATCTCCAATTTCACCGTCAATTGTTGTTACTTTTCCATTTAATTTTGTTCCTTTTGGTGCACATAAGAAGAATGTTTGCGCTGTTGCAAATGGTTTTGCATCAGATACACACACATGGCCCATACGGTCTGTAATTTCGACCGTGAAGAAACCTTTTACAAGTACTTTTACTTTGTAAAGAGTGATGGTATCACCGTTAGGTAATGTCACTTCTACAGGTGTTCTGCCATGAGGCTGTTTGATTTCGCTTACTTCTACATCTTTTGTTGGCTCACCAAACTCGTTTGTTAAAAGAACCTCTACGTTAAATGGCTCTTCTAATACCGCACATGGATCATCGTTAGATCCTGTAGCACCTTCACAATCAAAACCTAGGTCTCTAACGTTTGTATAGCTGAGTAATGGTAAATCAACTTGACGCTTTACCCAGTCATACACTTTTGGTACGCGAATACAAAGATTTTCCACAATATCATGCATGAATATTGACCTCCTAATCATAATTGTCCTTCCTCTACGCCCTTCATATGGGTGACGGACTACTATATTGTATGAATGACTATTGTTTGTGTTCCTTGACAGGTGCGGAATTTCTTCACACGGTAATGAGGGCATAAAAGGCGACGCATACGTTATTCACCCATATCATATTCAGGGATGAGAAAAAGGTTATAAAAACGAGGGGAAAAAAGAGCCAGCACTAACAGAGAAAGGATTCAGACGTGTAAATAATGTACATCTTCATCATATAAGTACGCATTTTTTTGGAAGCGCCCATTTTTAAAAAGGAGGAGATCACATGAGAAATCCATTTGCTAACCAGGACTCACTTCGAAAATATGTAGCATCATTAAAAACGGAGCTTGAATTTTATAAGGAGAAATACGCCGAGTATCAGCGAACAGAAATTGCGCAGGAGGACTGGAAAGACCAAGTGTTAGATCTACAAAAGAAGCATGAAGAAGAAAAAGAGCAGCTGTTAGAACAAATTCAATGGTTGAAAGCCCTTGTGATGACCACACCGTCTGTTCGAGAAGAAGAGAAGCAAACGTCTACACCGACACCTGCCGCAGAAGTGGAGAAGCCAGCTACTCAAGCTGTGCCTGCAAGGTCTCCGAAAGTATCAGAGGAGTCTTGGTTTGTTCAGGCTAATAGCAGTGAACGGAAAGGAGATGAGCGACCAAGAAAAAAACAGGGGACATTTTTAGATTTTCAGTAAAAATGAGACAATTACTAGAGCACACGAGAAATAATACTAGAATATACTATCCCATAACGCACCTTAAGAGAAGAAAAGAGGTGGAAGCGATATGTATTATGGACAATATCCAGGCTATTACAGCAACCAGCAATCTGGCAAGAAAAGCAAAAACTCAGGTTCTGAAATGAAAGTCTATACGTCTGGTGGCTATACGCAGCAAAAAGCTCCGCAAAAATCAAGCGGCTGTGGCTGTGGTTCAAAGCTTCCTAAACGCTAAACAATATAAGAAGCAAAAAGGCATTACCAACCTGGTGATGTCTTTTTCTTTTTTGATTTTTTAGGGGCATTCCTCTTAACATTTCTGTAACACGTCTGTTAGGGAAAATAAACGTAAGATGACTTGTTTTTTTAATGTTCATCATATAAGATTGAAAGGTCAATCAAACTAAGTAAATAAATGGGGAATTAAAGATGATAGATTTTTTAGTTCTATTAAAAGCATTCATATTAGGTTTAGTAGAAGGATTAACAGAATTTTTACCCGTTTCATCCACCGGACATTTGATTTTAGCGGATCACTTCCTCAACTTCCGTCAAGGAGTGATTACGAAACAGGTGGCGACAACATTTGAAGTTGTCATTCAGCTCGGATCTATTTTGGCGGTAGTGGTCGTGTTTTGGAAGCGTTTATGGTCTTCAGTTGACTTTCGTAAACGAAACTTTACGCATTCCTTTAACATTTTCCACATCATCATCGGAATCGTTCCAGCTGGTGTGCTAGGGGTATTATTTCAAAGTGATATTAAAGATAAATTATTTGGTCCACAAACGGTTGTGTACGCCCTCATTGCAGGTGGGATACTTATGCTTGTAGCAGAGCTATACAGTCGTAAAACCGTTCCAACAACGGTAACGATGGACGAGCTTTCGTACAAACAGGCATTTGCGATTGGACTATTCCAATGTCTTGCACTATGGCCTGGATTCTCTCGTTCAGGTTCGACGATTGCCGGAGGATTGTTTGTTCGTGCCTCTCACCAAATTGCAGCGGAATTTTCATTTATCGTAGCGGTGCCGATCATGTTCGGTGCGACGGCACTTGATTTATACAAGAGTGCCGAGTACTTATCAATGGATCTATGGCCGGTGTTTGCGGTAGGTCTTGTGACGGCATTCCTTGTCGCATTACTTGCGATCGTCACATTCTTAAAGCTTGTGTCACGCTTAAAGCTAATCCCATTTGCGGTTTATCGCTTTGTGATTGCGATTATTTTATTATTTGTGTTTCTATAAGTAGAAAACCCTCAGGCTTCGCGCCTGAGGGTTTTTTTATATTTTACATTCTTTGATTGTCTCGGTTAGCTCCGCGGTCTTGCAGAGCGAATAGTGAATTATTGTGAACAAATGATGATGAAGGAGTAAGACATATCACCCGCTTCTTTTTTTATTCATATGTATAGAAGAGAGGGTTACTAAAAACCCCCGGTGAAATGAAGGGGAAGATGAAAATGACGAATATCTTTGATCAGCTGGAAAAGTTTTTTGAGACTCATATTATGAAGCCACACCATGATAATTTGCGTAAGCTTGAGGGCAGCTTATCATCAAAGAATGACACGTTTGGGAAGCTTCATTCTCTCGATGCGACAATGGATGAGATGGAGAAAAAGAACCTGAAGGATCCATTTGGACAGTAATCATGAGGGGACAACCGACACAGAAGAAAAATTATCTAATTCCATAATTGCCTATAACACTTTCTTGCTCAATGACATACTTTGGTAAAGAGAAAGAGAAGAGGAGGTGTAACATATGTTTGGATACGGATGTAATCCTTGTGTTGGCTACGGCTATGGCGGCGGATGTGGTATCGGTAACGGATTTGCTTTAATCGTAGTATTATTCATTCTATTAATCATCGTAGGTGCAGCTTGTTTCTGTGGCTAATTATAACAACTAAAAGTTGCACTTCAAGTACGGGTGATGAGCCCGTACTTTTCTATTTTTAGAGAAGAAAACGCAAATTTTAGGCAAATGTATCACAAACCCAGTGTCCATTACATACGATGTAGGGAATGTTAAGGAGGGAACTTACGAATGGATAATCATTTATTTAAAAACATTGAAAAGAAAACGGGCGTTAACATGAAGGACATTTTGGAGCTTGCTAATTCCGTACAAACGGCTAACTTTTCGGATGAAACGACGGTTCGTAATATCGTAAAACGCGTGGCTCAAATCGCCAACAAGCCTGTTTCACAAGAAAAAGAGGATAAGATTGTAAAGGCAATTACAGCGAACGGTCAGTCATTAGATTTCGGTACGATTGCAAAAATGCTTAACACTAAAAAATAACAGCAAAAAACGACCTCTTCCATCTGAAAGGTCGTTTTTTTGATTTTACTTATTTCGGAGACAATACGGGCTGTTTTATAAGCAGCGGCTTAATGAAGCGAGATGGATAGGCGGTTTTTCCGCGTCTTGTTTGCAAAATAGACAGAGCAAGCGCTTCTTTCGCACGCGTCATGGCTACATACAGCAAACGACGCTCCTCCTCAAGAGCCTCTGTTTCACCGTTTCGATAGGACTCAAGGGCGTAATCATGGGGGAGACTTCCGTCAACACCACCAAGAACATAAACGTACTTATATTCCAGACCCTTCGCACGGTGAATCGTGGTGAGCTGAATGCTATCATGAAACTGCTTGCTCATAATTTTCATCTCTTCATTCATCGCAATCATGTGGTCCACGTGTTCAAGAAATTCAGGAATCGTCTTAAATTTCTTCGCGACAACCTTTAAGTCACGAACATCATCCGAACCCTTTTCCATCTTATTTCCTTCATTCCCACGCTTTTTAACGAAATCATCAAATCCCATGTCCTTCGATACCATCTCAAGCGCCGCAAGCGGTGAAAGATTTGAGAGTGATTTGAAACGCGGTACGATTCGTTTTATTTTTTTCTGCTGAAACGCCTGCAGATTCTCAATCTTTCCAAGCGCCTCAACGAGTGACAGGTCTTCTAAAATGCTAATCGCCTTTATATCATTCACAACGGACTGCTTAAGGAACAGAGCCATCACTAAATCTTGAATAGCAGACGCGTGATTTGGATCAAGACTTAAGCGTAAAAATGACAGCATGCTTCTCACCATTCTTCTCTTATAAAAGGAGTCGCTGTCTTTATCAAGAACAAAAGGTAAGTTCGACTGTGTGAGTCGCTCAAATACGGCACGAGAAGCCGAATGAGTCCGATATAAAATCGCAAAGTCTGACGGGTTATCGCCGTTTTGAATACGTTCTTTAATATCTGTCACAATCATTGTTGCTTCTTCCTCTTCATCATACGGATAAAAGAGGAGAGGGGCGTGATCATTGTGAAACTGTGCGAACATTTTTTTCACGCGGCGCGCTTTATTTTTAGCAATGACTCCATTAGCAGACGTGACGATGCTATGAGTTGAGCGATAGTTTTGTGAAAGCGTCACGACTTGTGTGCCGGGAAAGTCGGTATCAAAATTCAAAATAAAGGACGGATCACTCCCACGGAAAGCGTAAATGGACTGATCATCGTCTCCTACAACGCAGAGGTTTTTGGATTCTCTGCTCAGCAATTTGATAATTTCATATTGTACTTTGTTAATATCCTGAAACTCATCAATAAGGAAATAACGAAAGCGCTGCTGATAGCGAGCGAGAAGCGCAGGATTTTCAAGCAGCGTCTGATAACACCCGTACAGCATGTCATCAAAATCAAACAGACCGTCTCTTTTTTTCATTTCTTCATAGCGCTTGTACAAATAGTGCACGCGTTCTTCCCACTGATCTTGAGGACGAACGTCTCGTATGCCTATTAGCGTGTTTTTCCAATAGCCAATTTGCTGAAGCGCCTGATCAAACGGAAATTCCTTTTCATCAAGGTGCAGCTCACGGGCAGCTGTTTTAACCATTTGTTCCTTTTGCCATTCCCATTTTAATAAGTTGTTCATGTTCCATGTATGAGGATCATGATGAGCAACCATTCGGTAAAAAATGCTGTGAAACGTGCCGACAAGCATTTGATTTAATACTTGGTCATTCATTTGTGGATATGAACGGAGACGTTCCTTCATTTCTTTTGCCGCTTTTGCCGTAAACGTCACGAGCATAATCGAACGTGGGTCGATGCTTCGTTCATGAATCATGAACGCTGTACGTGCTGTTAATACGCGCGTTTTTCCACTTCCAGCACCGGCAAGAACGAGAAGAGGGCCTTCGGTTGTTGTCACGGCTTCCTGCTGATTTGCATCTAATAATATATGTTGATCTTTCAACATCTGCTGATAGCCTGTGTCATGTGCACTATTTTTTTGCACGGTCGGTTTAAAAGCAGGGAAATTCGATAGAGTTGTCGTATTTTTCCATTTATCGTCATTTGATTGGGCAGAAGAGGAAACAGAGCGTGAAACAGGAACGCGAAAGCCGTTTCGCTCCACATACGTAACGTTTTCTTTCGGCTTGGTTGCTGGCTTTTCCGCTCGTTTTCGATCTTTCTTTATACACTCGGACCGTTCAAAAGGTGATGTTGCATGATGAAAATAAGGATGCTTTTGAATCCCTATGTACAGCTTCAATGGTTCTTCGCAGTAAGGACAGGTCACTTGCCCACTAATACTTGCCTCGTAGATGGATTGATACATGGCTCTTGATAAGCTTGATAAACGTATGGTTTTTCCTTGATACACCGCATGCTCCATGAATCAAACCTCCTGTTCAAAAATTTTCGCTACAAATAGTCAAAATCAATGATATCAAAACGAATTGTTTTATAAAAGATTTGATTTTTAGTAAATAGGATTAAATGCGGTATTACGGGGGTAAAATCATACTATCTAATGAAGAACAAGCATATATATGAACAAAAGAGTGAGGAGGGAAGCAAGATGGGGTATATTTTGCCAGTAAATAACGAGCAATACGCGCAGTATGCAAATCGGGTGTTAGCACCGAGAAGGCAGTATCAGCAGCTTGAAGGTGTGCAACCGATTCAGGTGCACACAAAATCTGAAGAAGAAATTCCGTTTTTACAAGCGGCACAAATGGCACCTCCGTCCAAAAAGAAAAAGCGCGAAAAATCATCTCTGAAAAAAGAACACATCCAAAACCTTTATTCGAACTTAACTGGGAAGGGTCAACTTGTGAATGAAATGGTGTAAATTTAATTATTTGAATATTCCGTTTAAAGGGTATTCAACAACGTAAAAGTAGGTGTACAATCATCATATGTACAACTACTTTTTTTATTGGAAAGAAGGAGGGGATTGTCATGGCAACCATTGAAGATTTTTTGAAGCTAGATTTGCGAGTAGGGACGATCGTTAAAGCAGCACCGTTTCCAGAAGCAAAGGTGCCAGCTATTAAGGTCGAGATTGATTTTGGCGAAGAGCTAGGTATAAAACAATCAAGTGCTCAAATTACAAAGCGCTATGACGCCGATCAGCTAATCGGAAAGCAGGTTGTAGCCGTTGTGAATTTTCCACCGCGACGCATTGCCGGCTTTAAGTCCGAGGTGCTTGTGCTCGGAGGAGTACCTGAAAAAGGTGATGTCGTATTGCTTCAGGCAGATGCTCCTTTACCTAACGGAACGCCGATTGCATAGCGCTCCCTTCGTACATACGAAAAGGATGACTCGTTGTCATCCTTTTTTTTGTTCTTTATACGTTTGAATAAAAAGAGGCTGTCCGTCTTCCCACTCCGCGTACATCACGTCAGAATAGCGCCTTACCTTTTGTTTTGCAAGCTCCGTCTTCAGCCATGTTTCATCAAAGCCGCTTGCTCGTAAATTGTGACTAAGCAGACGACCGTCACTAATAAACGTGACGGGAAGAGCGATTTTTTCCTCTTTAAGCTGAAAGTCACTTTTTGTTAGCCCTGCAAACGCTGATTTTTTCAGCACGTTGACCGTTCCGTCCGTTTCTAAAATCGCATATTCCACTTCTCGTATTGAGAAAGCGTCTTTCGAACGGAGAAGGTGCTGCAGCTGATTAATATCAAGGTGATTTTTTTTGAGCTCCTTGTAATTAATCTTTCCTTTGTTTATGACAATTGAGGGACTGCCTTCTAAAAAGGTGCGAATACGAATGTTTTTTTGGGTGAGAATTTCGGTAAAATAGATGAGTACGCCCCAAAAAATCACGGCAAATAAAATCTCCATAATTCCGATTTCATGGTCATATAGCGCGTTCCCAACGAGCTCCCCCAGTACTAAAGCAGAGATAAAGTCGAACGTGGTAATTTGCGTGATCGTCATTTTCCCGAGCAGTTTCGTTAGTAGAAATAAGCTAATGAAGCCGACAAAAAGCTCGACTGCAATTCGAAAGTAGTCCATATAGTCGTTCACATATATCCCGCCTAAACGTCCGTTTTTCGTTAGTATGGATTGAGCGGTTCTATTTTATACGAAAAGAAAACGTGAAGGATGGTCTCCTTCACGTTTTCACTATAGCTCTTTGATCATCGTCACATGCGGCATTCCGGCATCTAAAAATTCGTCGGACACGGTTTCATAGCCAAGGTGCTTGTAAAACCCTTCTGCATGCGTTTGAGCATTCAATTTAAGCTTTGGTACACCTTGTTCCTTTGCGACTTCCTGCATTTTTAGCATGAGCTGCTTGCCAACCCCATCTTTGCGATGAGAGGAAAGGACACACACACGCTCTACTTTGCCGTAGCCGTCAACAATTCGAAAGCGCCCCGCACCAACAGGGCGTTCGTTGTCATACGCTACAATATGTACCGCAGTTTTGTCGTGCTGATCAATTTCTAATTCAGCTGGAACGCCTTGTTCTTCAACAAATACGGTTTTTCGAACAAAATAAGCATCATCCTGCTGTTGTTGTGTTCGTGCTGTTATGATTTTCACGTGCTTATTTTCCTCCTAAATGGAATGTTTCGTAGACGGTCCATGTTCCATTTTCAAGCTGATACAGTAAATGAAAGCGATCGACCTTTTCCTCATGTGATACGTCAACAAGCTGTAGCTGACTATACATGTCTAGATGTTCATCATCCGATAGCTTTTGGCCGATCGTAATGTGTGGAACGAAGGAATATGGAACTTCCTGATCCAGCATTCCGCTATGTACACGATCATACAAGTGTTGCAGCTCGTCCGTTGGTTCTACTTTTAAATAAACCACGTTGTTAACAGGCGAGAACGAACTTACTTTACGAATTGTAAGGTCAAAGGGGTTCGTTTCCTTTGCTGCTAACGCTAAAGCGCTCGTTACGTCTTTTAATTCCTCTTCTGATGCTTCAAACACTTCTTTAATCGTTAAATGAGGGCTAATTAGTGCATAGTGCGGATCATAGCGTTTGCGGTAAGAGTTTGCAACATCTTGTAACTTTTTAGATGGAAAAATAACAACACCAAATTTCATCATGTTCCCTCCCCGGAATGTATAGCAATCTAGCCATAGGTAGACTAGTAAAAGCTTAGCTGAACGTCATCTAGCTGAATTGAAAATATTATAACAAATTTTCAAATAACTAGATAATGAAAACAAGGAAAATTAGTTCTTCAGCATCATTTCTAATGCGCGTTTTAAATCTTTTTGCCAATATTTCCATGTATGATTACCCGCAAATTCCTCGTAAAAAACGCTATAGTTTTTTTCTTGCATAAGCGTATGAAGAGAGCGGTTTGGCTCTAAGAAATCTTGCACTTTACCATCTGTTGTGGATACGGCCGTTTCTTCTGTACCGATGATGTGATACAAATCAAGCAACGAAACGTGCTCGGATTGTTTCACTTGCTCTAAAACAGATTCGTCAACGTAAGGAGACTGCATAATCACTTTTCCAAACGTATGAGGATATGTCAGTGCAGCAGTAAGTGAAACCGTCGCCCCGAGGGAGTCCCCAATAAGTGCGCGTGCTTTGCCCATTTGAAGCGTTGGAAAACGTTCGTCTAAAAACGGAACGAGTTCGTGTGCAAGAAAACGAACGTACTGGTCACGCTGTGCGCCCTCTGGATGGTATTTTTGACGGCGATCCTCAACCGATTTATACGGAATGCCAACGAAGATCGTTTGCTCAATGTTCTCTTCGGAAAGCAGCTCTTCAAGAACACGAGGAGTACGTCCGAGCGTATAATAATCGCGACCGTCTTGTGCAATGAGTAACGTATATTTGTAAAGCGGTGAAAACGTAGAAGGAAGATAAATCATAAGCGTGAGATCTTCTTGAAGCGACTCACTGAAAAACGTTATTTCTTCTACTTTTCCTTGTGCCTGAGCCATTGTGTCATCTCCTATAGTAAAATATTGAAAGCGCTACCTAATCAGTGCGCAAACGGACTTTAATTGGGATAAAAAGCACCGTTATTTGATCTACTTCTATATTAGCATAAATTACAAAAAAGAAGCACGTTCCTCGTATTAGAACACACATTTCTCGGTTCATTTTAGTTGGTTTTTGGAAGTATTTATGTCATTCTAGTCATATAGTCATCAGAGAGGAGAATGCATGATGAGTGAACAAAAATTTGTCCCAAGTAAAGACGTAACGAAAGCAACGCTTGACGCTTTAACGGAGCGCGGCGTCACCATTTTAGACATTGCAGAAATCGTGTATGAAATGCAAATTCCCTATAACCCGTCTCTAACGATGGAGGAATGCACAGCGAGCGTGGAGCGCGTTCTGCAAAAACGTGAAATTCAGCATGCGCTTCTAGTCGGAATTGAACTTGATAAATTAGCAGAGCAAGGCAAGCTATCAGAACCACTGCAAACGATTATTGAACAAGACGAAGGTCTTTTTGGCGTTGATGAAACGATTGCGCTCGGTGCAGTACTCACATACGGAAGTATTGCGGTCACAACGTTCGGTCACTTAGATAAAGTAAAGCGCGGAATTATTAGTAAGCTAGATTCCAAGAAACTAAGCGGTGTGAATACGTTCCTAGATGACCTCGTTGCAAGCGTAGCAGCAAGCGCGGCAAGCAGGGTCGCTCATCGTCACCGTGATCAAATTGAGCAAGAAGTAGAAAAGGATGCACCGGCTTTATAAGGTAGAGAAAACGCTGTTGGGGGATGCTCAGCAGTGTTTTTTATGTAACAGAAGGATATTCATTTTTTTTAAAAGAATTTTACATACATCTACTTTTTTATTTAGCGATCTTTCTTACTATTGAACAAGTAACGAATCACGTTACAACACAACTCTTTAAGATGGAGGAGTGACAAAGAGGAGGTCTACACTGTGGAAAATTCCCTGCAATTTGCGCCTATTCTCGTTTGGGCCATTCTGACGATTATTGTGGTATACATCGTTATACGGATTTTGAGAAAACGATAAAAAAATGCTGTTGAGATGATCAACAGCATTCTTTTATAAGATGTGGCTATTTCAATACAGCGAGGGAAGAGGGAGGAGTTGATTCTAGCTTTGTTGCAACACGAAAATGAGGCTATTCATGAAGTGGAATGGTCATGAGCTTGTTGAGTTCATGCATTCCTACTCCTTCATAAAATTTAACCGCGTTGTTGTTCACTGACCACACCGTCAGCTGCAAATCAGAAGCGCCCTTTTGTTTGGCCCATTCCTTTGACACATGAAAAAGCTGCTTTCCGATGCCGCGATGCCGATGATCTCGGTGTACGCCAAAATATTGAATATACGCGGTATAGCGAGGTGGATATTGATTCACAGCGGGGGTGTACATCAGCTCAACGACTGAAACACCGACGATTTCCTGGTTATAAACGGCTACTAAAATATCGTTCGTCGAATAAAAAAGCATCGATTGATATTGAGTAGGAGAGAGAACGGTCGCGTTTTTTTCAAAATTCATTGGCAGCATTTCTGCATGAAGCCGCTGTGTATCGCTTAGTAACTTGTTCACCTCATGATAATCCTGCGTATTGGCAGGCCGATACGTAATCATCATGCTTTCAACCTACTTTGTAGAGAAAATTTCGTTAAAGCAATGCTGAGAGATCATTGTTTCTTCTTCATCATATGTATAGGCCGGGCTCTTGGTTAGCAGATATTTTTTACGCGCTTCTCAAATAAAAAAGGAATTATTTCTCATACTAAGGAAAACAACGTAGGAGTGAGTCGCGTGAGAAAGCTCTTTTTGATTGGTCTATTTTTTATTGCAATGGGAACAAAAGAGGCAGGAGCATCAGGCTTTGAAACGATTAGAAGCTGGCCACATCAGCAAACCATTCTATCTGCAAAAGAAGAACAAGGAAGGTATAAGGGATTCGTTATTAACATTCAGCAATCCAAAAAGTATTTTCCGTATTGGACTGCCCTTAAGGACCAGCGTGCACAGCCAAGCATGCGCACATTTGATTTAGACGGAGATAAGCGAAATGAATATATTGTCTTCTTGCCTCAAAAGCACGAAAACGGTGAATTTGTCAACGAGGCAAAGGTGCTTAAGCTCACAAAAGCAGGCATTCAAGAAATTGGTGTCAGCGATGTTCGTAAGCTTCTATTAAAGGAAGTAAAGTACTATATCAACAAGCAAAACTTCTACGTACAGGTCGATCAAAAAAACGTGCTGAAGCTAAAAAACGAAACGCAGGCACCGAAGCTACTCATTGACTCCTTTGTACTTTATGATGTCGAAGATGAGCAGCTAAAGGCAAAGGTACGATTAGTGAATCACAAGGGTAAATACCTTGGGGTGTTTGAAGTGCTCTATGACTACAAGCAACCGGCGAAGATGACTCCAGTTAAGACGGTGTTTAAGCAGGCGGGTTCTACGAAGTGAATGAAAAGGCATGCGAACGAGCCGCATGCCTTTTCGTTTATTTAATTCTAAGCCGTTCTTCAATATCTTGACGATCGTACTCAGCGATCCAACTTCTGCATGTTTCGTAAAGAGGTCGTATCGTATCCGCATCTAGAGCAGTGACTTCGCATCCACGATCATCGTATAAGAAAAAGGTTACATTTTTCGTGGTGTTCACAAAAAGCACATCTGGATAGCCGATAGCGTATCCACCAAATCGCGGCTTCAATGGAAAGTCTTCATGGATGGCACTTTTTAGTAAAGGTGAAATACGAATATCATTGCGCTTACAGTTCAAGGAAAACTGCTGCATTTCATCGCCTTCCTCACCGTTTTCAAAGGGATAAGGATATGTATGAACGTGAAGTCGATATAGCGCTCTTTTATCTTTTAGGTAAGGTTGGTACACCTTCAACGGTCGAACATTTTTCTTTTCATACTTTGATCTATACATGTTTGTTACCCAAATGAGCTCATCATCAGGATGAAATAACTCGTCAAAAATGGTCATGGCCTGCTGGTAAACGAGTTGGAAGTAGTCATTATTTATGCCATCTACATCATTTAGTGGTGAAAGATCGTTACCTAGGGAAAAGTGAATCCCAAACTCGCTTTGATGATAGAGGTGAGGAGTTCGCCTAAGATTAGGGTGGTAGGTTTGTAAATAATCATTCATGGTCTATATGTCCTTTCATAAAAACCGCACGTCAAATGAAATCATTTGACGTGCGGCTGCAATTTTAGCGCACGGGCACTTTATCAATATGAAAGCAGTGATCCAAAATTCCTTTTAAGTGTTCAGAAGGAATGTGCTGCTTTAATTTTTTTTCATTCGTTGTAATCGTAAGCGTATTGCCAGACAGCGTAATTCGGCCGTCCTCTGTCGCAACTGTCGTTAAGTTCGTCTGTGTAAACGGAGACTGTGGAGACGTTTGATTGAACTCACACATCGGTGTAAAATCAAGCAAATCCTTCGGCTCTTTTTCCAGGCGATATTTCGTTTTCCACTGGCCGTTCTCGGATTTTTGGAAGTCATACGTACGATCCTCAAGGTGAACAATACGATAATCACCGCTCACATCGGATACAACGTCACCTGTCAGTGGAATAGGCTTACGAACGGAATCACCAAACCCAACATCCACAATATATTCCTCGCCGTCTAACAGAACGAGAGTAGTTGCATGGCTACCGGTAATCGTCCACGTTTCATCAGGCTTTCTAACCGTTGCTGAAATGAGCTGTGCTTCATAGCCAAGTTCACGTAGCAATGTACAAAACAAGCTGTTTAACTCATAGCAAAAGCCACCTCGATGATGACGAACAACTTTATCATAAAAGCGCTCCAAATCTAACACAATGGGCACCTGATTAATTACATCTAAATTCTCAAAAGGCACGTGCAGCATATGTTGCTCCTGCAAGTAGCTCAAATACTCAAAACTCACATCATGTCGGTATGCAGCATGAAATCGATCCAAATACGTTTGTACATCCATATTTCATTCCCCCTTATCCCTAATAATGTATCCTTTATTCCCTAACGATCTCTTATCATCATAATGATCACTCATTTTCAAAAAACACTTAAAAACAGTGTACCAAACTTCCCTCAACGCTTCCAACTTCAACTCCATTACCCTTAAAAAAGCGTTGACAACCCTACCAAAAACTTCATATAATATATCTATACAAAACACGACTTGTTAGCTCAGTGGGAGAGCACTTCCTTGACAGGGAAGGGGTCGGGGGTTCAAGTCCCTCACAGGTCATAACTTACTAAAGGCTCAAACCCTTGATAACACAGGGGTTTGGGCCTTTTTACTTTATATAAGTGATATAAGACTGTGTACCAAAATAGCGCTTGGTGCCTATTTGGTGCCGAAGCCACTTTACTTAGTGGCGGTCAGTAACGTATCAATTTGATTCGCAGCTTCTTCTTGCATGTTTGGTAACACATGTGAATAAGTATCGAGCGTCGTTTTAATGTTACTATGACCTAGTCGTTCTGAAATGACTTTGGCTGAGATACCTTGTGCAAGCAACATTGTCGCATGAGTATGACGTAAGTCGTGAAAACGAATCTCTTGTACATTAGCCTCTTTTATTAATTTAAGGTACGTTCGCTTTAAGTTATTTGGATTCATAGGCGTACCTTTTGAGGTGCAGACCACTAGATCATGATCAACGTAGTCGTTCACAAGAGACTGTTTATCATTACATATGCTCTTCTTTTGAGCCAATAGGGCTGAAACTGTTTCGTTAGGAAGCTTAATACTTCGTACGCCACTTTCGGTCTTAGCGCCCACAAGAAACTGTTTTCCATCCTTACTCAAAGTTTGACGAACATATAGTATACCTCTATCAAAGTCAATATCTTTCCATCGTAACCCCAATATCTCGCCCCGTCGCATACCTGTTGTAATTGCCAGATGAAATGCCATATAGAGTCGATCTTTTTTGGCAATGGTAAGAAAAGACTTTATTTCTTCTACGCTCCATACACTCATTTCCTTCTTTTTATCCTTAGGAAGCTGTACCTTTTTAATTGGGTTAGAATGCAATAGCTCCATATTCAACGCATAATCTAAAGCACCTTTAATAATGTTATAGATCTTCTTGACTGTGGAGCTTGCAAGACCTTCTTCCTTAAGCGTGTTTACGTAGCTTTGTAGATTAAGAGGTGACAAGGCAGACAGAGCGATAGTCCCTAAAGAGGGTACAATTCTGTTAACGATAAATGACTGATAAGTATCTGCTGTTTGAAAGTTAATGCTATTCCTTTTGATTTTGAACCACTCTAATAGATGATCCTTAAAAAGAATAGTAGAAGGCTCAAAATATACTCCTTTATATACCTCTGCTTCAATAATAGCTAGCGCTTTTTCTGCATCTTTTTTTGTTTTAAACCCTCTCTTTTTCTTTCGCTTTCTTTTTCCAGTGAGAGGATCAATGCCCAATTCAGCAACAAAGTACCAGCTAGTTCCTTCTTTCTTTATTTGCCCCATGTAAGACATCTCCTTCTATAGATGTCCTCTAAAGCAATGAGACAAGCTTCTATACGTTTAATGTACCAAATAAGCTTCTGTAAAACAATTTCTTCCATTAGTTTCCCGCCTTTTATGTTTGTCCTTCTGTTTGTATATACGCTGATGTAGAAGGATAGTTAAGAGCAAAGTGACAGATAGAATACACACAGATTCAAAATGCTGCGTAACTAGGGGGATTTTAAGATAATTGATTTTGAATATCCTCATTTATATATAGTACATAAATGTTTCTTCTCGTTTTTCCTCTACTAATGTAAAGGTTCGTTATCTAATCACCTGGATCATCAATTAATAAAAATAAGGATCAACTGTGCATTTCCCCCCCCGGTGCCTAGGGAATAAAGGTTTTGCGAGTCTTTTTAAGGGAGTTGCGTTATACCTGGGAGATATTTTCCGTGAAAGTTGTTGCGGATTTATATGGACTGTAACGATAAATTGTATAGGGGGCTACTTATGAATAAGTAGAAAAATATTCTCTGTTAAAAGTTTAATTATTTTTAAATTTCCATCATTAGCTCAATACTTGTTGCAGCTAAACATTATGAGTACCAAGTATAGGTGCTCAAAATTAGAAAAATCCCATTTCATTAAATAATTGTTTTATGAAAAATACTTAGCTTTGCTACCAATTCTTTTCTTAATAGGTGATGCGCGGTGCATATAGAAAAAGAGACCGCACCTTAACACAACAAATTACCCCCTTGGTTCGTTTAATTTTAAGTGGAGAAGAAGTTGAAAAAAATTTCACATTTAAAACTTAACTGTATTAAGGCTGAGGAGTATATAGAAATAACCATAATCTAAATTACTAAGGGGGAAGTCTATATGAAAGATTTTTTAAATAGCTTAATAAATTATCCATTTAAGCAATTAGAAAAAAAGGTGAAGCAAGAAACAGGTGAAGAGATCTATATTCCTGAGATACATGCAGAGAGATTTACAATAATACCAGAGGTTATAAGACGGTGCCATTTCCTTACATCTACTGAAAAAGACGTACTGTACGAACTAATTGCATGGGCTAGTACGACTAAAAATAAACAGGACGGGACTTGTAAAGTAACGGAATCCCATATACGAGTTAATACAAATTTAGGATTGAGTACTGTTAAGAAATCAATCCAATCACTTCATAAAAAAGGATTTATTTCAAAAGCGTTGGATTATGATAAATCAAATATTTATCGAATAAAAGGTGTAGATAAAAATCCGTATGTAATTCTTAGCGAGTGGTTATTCTATATTAGAGATCAAAGAATTCAATCTTTTAGTAATATGATGTTAGAGAACGAGCAATATAATTATGCATTGTCTAAAAAAATTTTTGTAGAAGCGACTATGAATATAATTAAAAACGAAGATGTTTACATGAAATACATTGAAAAAATTACAGTTTTACTAGACACATTATATAATCCGAACTTGGAATGCAATTATCGACATGAGATTGACTCTATATTTAACGACTTAAACATTGAAGCTCATCAATTATATTTAGAGTCTGCAAATAAACTTCAAGATAAATTTGAAAATTAAAATAGCCCTCAGCGTCTAAAAAATAGACGTTGAGGTTTATTTTAATTTTTGAAAGGTTGTTTAAGAGACCTTAGGAGATCAAGAAATGCCCACTATTAATTACAGTTAATTACATTAGGTTATTATTTACATCTTAATCGATTCTGCTAAAGCAGAATCGGAAATGAAAAGATAAATAACAAGCAAAATACCATGAGTTAAAGATGCTATATAGTAATTTTTCCCTTGGTTTGAAATGAGTCTTAGCTTTCTTTTCAATCATTAATTTAAACGGTAGTGCATGGTGCGCTTAAACGTAATACGCACTAATAGGCAATATAATATACCCCTAGTGCATTTGTAAGAGTGTTACAGTTTTAGATATATGGTCCATAATATCTATCATGAGCGGGGAAGGTACACTAGGGTACATATCAAAATAATCTAAGAAATAGTCTATGAATTCTAATCTGCGAAAAATCATATAGTCTTTCTTTTATTTGGTAACTAGATTTATAATATAAAACTAATAACAAATTGTGGTAAAATATAGAAAAAGTAAAAAAGTAAAAACAGTAAAAACAGTGAGGAATGATATTAAGTGATAGTGTCAAAAGAGAATCCTTTTGGTCAAGTGGTTTCTATTTCTGGAATCAACATTGTTATTGAGATTAACAAGGAATTATTACAAAAGAATTTAGAACAACAGATTACTTTTAATAGAGGCGTTTTAAAGTTATATGTTGGTACAGTTGGAGACATTTTTTTAATAGGAGACCCAACATCTAATGATTTTCATTTTGGTATTTTTGAAGAAGTTAAATTGGTTTCTGAATATGAAGAGGCTCAAAGTAATCAGGCGAGTCTACTTTCTAATAGAGATAAATATAAAGCAGTAGCAATCGCCAAGGTAATTGGTTATCAAGATAAATCTATAAGGGATTTACTAAAATTCCAGAGGGGTATAGGCCATTATCCTAGGTTTAATTCAAAATGTTATCTACTAACTTCAGAAGAGAAAAAACAATTATTTTCTTTAACAACAGATGAAGGAATTAAAGTGGGAAATGTAGCAGGGTTGCAAAGTGAAGAAATTTCAATTCATGTTGACAAATTTTTAGGAAAGCATTCGGTAATCTTGGGTTCTACGGGATCAGGGAAATCAAGCACGGTTGCTAGTATTTTGCAAAAATTATTAAGAAAACACAGATATAGTCATGTAGTATTTTTTGATTTGCATGACGAGTATTCTGCTGCTTTCGAATCTAATGAATTTGAGCATATGGTTAATAAAGTACCAGCTAGTACTTTCACTTTGCCTTATTGGCTTTTGAATTTTGAAGAGTTTCAATCTATTTTTTGGGGCGATATAGATTCTACAAAAAATAGTGATGGTATAAGAATCACAAAGGAACAGATATTAATTCTTAAAGAAAAAGAACATCGTTTAATAAAAGATGAAGTAGGAAAAATTGAAAAAGTTAATATTAATTCTCCTTTATATTTTAATATTGATGAATTAATAGTTGCGTTAACAAAATTAAATAAGAGAACATTTTGGAAGTCCGATAATGAATTAGCTTTAACAGAAGATGGGGAAAATTGTCGAAATGGAACAGGAAGTCAAAAAATTGATCGTCCAGGAAAGGAAAAAGACTACGTTATCCAAGATCCAAATTATTATGGGAAATTAAATCAAGTTATAGAAAAATTACTAAGTATTAGACAGGATAGAAGATATACTTTTTTATTTTCAACAGGGTATGAGAATTCTATTTCAATTAGAGGATATTTTATGGATTTACTCTCTATTCCTTATAATACAGAACAGAAACAATTAACTATTCTTGATTTGTCAAGAATTCCATCAGAGATAACACCTGTTATAATAGGCATATTAGGTAGGATTTGCTTCGAGTTTAAGCTATGGGAAGAAACACCATCAACGCTGCCCCTCTACCTTGTATTTGAAGAAGCTCATAATTATATACCAAAAGAGTCAACTCCTTATTCAAAACTTGCAAAAAAATACTTAGAAAGAATCGCTAAAGAGGGAAGGAAGTATGGAATTTCGCAATTAATTATAAGTCAGCGTCCTTCTGATTTATCACCAACAATTGTTTCCCAATGTTCCAATTTTTTTGTTCTACGGGTTACTAATCCAGAGGACCAAGCATTTATAAAACATATATTGCCAGACCATTTAAGTGCATTAACTAATATGATCCCTTTCTTCCAAAACGGGGAGGCTTTAATTGTTGGAGAATGTGTCCCATTACCAATTAAGGGAATAATAGATATGCCAAGCCCATCACCTAACTCACATGATGTAAGTTTTAGTAAGGCATGGTCTAATTTGATAGAATCTTATGATATTAATAATACTTTGTATAGATGGTGGGACGTTAAAAAAAATGAGTAAATTTATTAATAGTATTGTTTTTAGAAATTACAGAGGTTTTAGAGAAGAGTGTACTTTGGAATTAGCAGACGAAAAAAACATGACTATTCTTGTGGGCCCAAACAATTCAGGCAAATCCCTTATTACTCGAGCATTTGCAATATTTAAAGAAGACATAGAGCAATTTACTAGTAATGTCTTTAGGACAACTTACATTCAGGATAGCGATTTTCATAATTTTGATATTAATAGTCCAATCACTTATAAGTTTAATATAAATACTCAAGTTTTTATTGATAGACAAGAACCATATCTAGTAAAACTATCAAAAATACCAAACATATTTCTTTCTTTTGAAATAAGAAAAATTGACGGTAACTTTTTATGTTGTATATACCTTAGTAGAGATAATGATTCTACTCATGAATTTGATGTAACAAGAAAACAGTTTGTTTACAAAATAATGAACAAACTTAGTGAAGACATAGAAATGAATCAACATGAAATTGAAGACTTATGTCGTAAACTTTACTATGAAGTTCAAAGTCGTGTATTGGCTTTTGATGCAATAAGATCATTTGATCGAACAGAATCAGACTTTTATAAGAATGGTTCTGAATTAGTTAACTGGATTCATGAACAACGCTCTCAAGCCGAAATTAGGGATTGTAGGAGACAAGTAAGAGTATGGTTAAAAAACATATTCAATCTTGATGATCCAAGTACTGTTACTGCTAATTTTGAAAAAAAACAGTTAATCTTTACTTTTAATGATAATCAATTTTCATCTGATGAAATTGGGACTGGATATACTATGCTGTATATTTTATTGATGGAGATAGTAAGAAATAAAAAGGAAATAGTAATAATAGATGAGATAGAAAGCCATTTGCAACCTGGGCTTGTTAGATTATTAATTCAATTAATAAGGGAACATGGGGATTCACAATATATAATAGCCACTCATTCCCCGAACGTTTTAGAAAGTGCAACTGGAAATGACATATTATACAGGTTTAATAAAGATGGAGAAATTTGCTTTTTTGAGAATTTTTTCAGAAATAGTGAGAGTTTAGGTAAATTTCGTGAAGTTTGTAATGAATTAGGTGTAATACCCGGGGATGCACTTTTGTCTAATGTAGTTATTTGGGTGGAAGGACCATCTGAGATGTTTTGGTTACGAGCTTGGTTAAAGGTTTACTTACAAATCTATAAGAGAGAAAAACGTATTGACTGTAACCTTATTGAAGGAATGCATTTTTCTATTTTAATGACTGGTGGAAGTAATATTGCACATTATGGATTTGAAGAGGGAGAAGTGTCTATTGAATTAATTGAAGAAGAAGAAGTTCTTAAAGTTTTAAAAATTAATCCAAACCCTTTTGTAATTATTGATTCGGATAATACCGATGTTAGTTCAGCCAAATTTCAAAGAATGCTAAGAATTGCAAGAGAATTAAATTATATGAATCAATATAATCCTAAATTCAAGCATCTGTGTCTTAGTGAAATAGATGGTAGTAGCATACACCAAATCACAAACTTATGGGTGCTTAAGGGACGAGAACTAGAGAACTACGCTCATCCACAATTATTAAAGGAGTTTTATGTGAAACGTTCAGGAGCTTCATCCTCCAAGATAACTGGTGCACTAGAATGTTTGGATTGGAATGTGTATTCAAGCTCTGATGGTGCGGGATACCTGTTAGAACAGAGAGGAGTTAAAGGTATTGCCAAAGCAAGTGGAACAATTATACACAAAAACGATTTGGCAAGGTTTATTTTTAGAAGCCTAAGTGCTAATCATTTTGAAATAAATCCTAGTGATATTGAAAAACCTAATGAAGATATGATAAATGATTTAAAGGATAATCTTGACAAATTAATATCATATATCCTTAAGATAAATGGTTTAATACAAAATCATAGTCCTGAAGTTCCGTCTGTTGTGTAGCATTTCATGTGTATATACAAGAGTAAATATAAATTAGTGAAAAATTACTGCTCATAAAATCGACTATGAGCGGTTAAATTTTTTGATTTGTTTTTCATGGCATTAAGTGGACAATAATTAAAACAAGTAATAATAATTAAGTCATAGATGTAGCTGTAAAAAGTGGTTAAATAAAAGAGAACTGCTGCTAATATCTCAGCGGTTCTCTTCTAGCGTTTAACATACATATTACTTCATGTGCTTTTTATAGTACGGTGGGGGAAAGTACTTCATGATTAAAGAGGAGGTTAACATCTAAATATTTCAGTAACGCTTAGTTGCTTTCCTGTTCGTTTCTTATACTCTTCAGCAATTAATTGAATATCCTTTTGTTTTATCCAATCTTCTTTTCCTTCCCTATATTTTATAAAATGCATTGTATGAAGAGGGTTTTCTGTTCCAAAAAACGTTTCCTCGAATAGGGACTGTGGAAATATAATAATTTTAATTTCAATTTCAAAGCGTTCATCTATTACTAAAAAGTCCTCAAGGTAACCTAAGAAAAATTCAAAATTACATAAAGTTGATTTTTCTACTCGACCTTCTCCAATAATTTTTAGTGTATCAACACACCATGCCATATAAAATCCTCCTTTAAGAGTTAAAAACAGTTTAGAAGCTTGTCACATCTACCTTTAGAGGACTTTTATTATGGTGCCAATATTGGTGCCCAAAATGGTGCCATTCGATTTATTAGGTACAACCACTCATATTTTTAAAATACCTAAACCTTGATAGAATAAGGAATTTCATTTAAATATGGTCTTACCTCTCATATTTTAAGTTGCGAAAGTAATATAATTCGCTTTGACAGGGAAGGGGTCGGGGGTTCAAGTCCCTCACAGGTCATACGATTAAAAAGCTGAAACTTTTGTTGAAACAGGGTTTCAGCTTTTTTGTGTTCAAGAAATAACATAGCCCAGTTTCATATTGAGCTGAGCTAATTGTTTTGACTTTTTAAATTGATAAAGCGGGAGAACAGTAAGTAGCTTATTAATACTAGCTAACACAAATAACTCCAATCATATCTCGTCGCACCTTATAACAACTCCTAGTTTAAAGATTACTAACTAAATTTTAATAGTTTTATCCACTTTAATGTGTTAAAATTTGGTAAATTATAGATAGAGAATATAGATTAAAACGATAACATCCTGATAAGTCCATTCAACTTATATTGTTGGGGTGTATCTACAGTCTCTTTTAAATGGTCTATCACATAAAGCCAAATTATAAATTTCTTCACTAATGAAATTAAATTTATCAAGTATCAACTTACCAAGTAACGTATGAGGTGGGAGGAAAATCCATGAAAAACGAATTTAAAAACAAAACAAAAGAATACGTAAAGGGAAGACCTACCTATCCAGCAGAAGTATTAAAGGTGATGAGCCAGTTAGGTGTGAATCACGATTCTACCATCGCAGATATTGGAGCCGGTACGGGGATTCTCACTCATATGTTAGGGAATTTAGGTTGTAGCGTTGTTGCAATTGAGCCAAGTGAACAAATGGTAGAAGAGTGCAAAGTCTACTGTGAGGACGTTCATAATATCAAGATTATTAAAGCTTCAGCAGAAGAAACAACATTAATGGACAATAGTGTGGATGTAATTACGGTTGCCCAAGCCTTTCATTGGTTTGATAAGGAATTATGTAAGCCTGAGTTTCAGCGAATTTTGAAAGAGGATGGATATGTTGTGATTGTCTGGAACGATATGCAGTTAGACAGTCCACTTGCGAAAGAATACACGCAGCTGTTAAAGAAATATACAGTTAAAACAACGGCTGCAATTGCAAAATTTAATCCAGACGAAAAGAAGCGTCAATTTTTTGGACAAGACTATACAAAAATGTATTACGACAACTGGCAAACCGTATCAGAGGAAGAGTTTGTAGCAGGAGCGCTATCACTATCCTACACACCGTCAGAATTGGATTCTACGTACTACGAGTTTGTCACAGATCTTCGCGAACTTTTCTCCAACTATCAGCAAGATGAGCGGGTGATGTTTTATTATAAAACTGAGGTGTGTATTTGTCAGTTTGCAAAATAATAGACTGCTTGTATCAAAAAGAGCCCTGCTTAAAAGCAAGGCTCTTTAACATGAAATGATTTATCACTTAAAATACGTGCGCAGCTGATCATCACAGTTCTCTAACCGCTTCACCTCGGAATGGGGATACCCATCCACATTCGTTTTCACTGCACAAAGACAGCAAGAGCAGTGTACTTTTCCTTTTGCAAAATAGCCAACAGAAGGAACGTGCCAACCTGTATGTTTGGCAAGCCTCGTCTTACGCTGGATGACTCTTCTACGATGATAGCGATAATAGGAACGTGTTCGATTTTTGTGATTTGGTTTCATGACCAACAACTCCTTGGGATAAGGCTCAGCCTCTAAAAGTCCCCCAAAGAACGATTTAGACGATTACAGGCTGAGTATGTTGGCCGTTACTAATTGATTACTATTCACGTACATCACTCCGTATGTTATTTGACTGGTCTTGCTGATCGCCACTGCACTCCTAACATATTAATGATTAAAAGCGCAATAAGTCCTCCAAGAACAAACCCTTGAACATTTTTCATAAAGAGGAATGGAAAGGTGAAAATTCCGAGCAACGTCACAATCAAATTCATAGCTGAAGCTAGTTTTGGATGCTGCTGAAAAAACTTCCTGATGTGTTTCACAAGCTGATCACTCCAAAATATGTATTCTACTTCATTCTATCATTATATTGGTAAATAAACCAAAAATATGGGAAGTCCAAAGGGCGTACTTTCCCTTTTTATGATGAAAAAGAGAAAGGAGGAATTTGTTTCGTTTATCGTCTAGCTTTGTTTAGTTGTATATATGTCGTATGCCTTGCATTTGATTATTATGATACGAAGAGCGTGGAGTTGGCTGAGAAATTTGTTCAAAGTATTGTTATTGTAGGTGGATATTTAATTTTAAGTAAGTTATTTATGAATAAAAGGTAGTTTTATAAGTAATAAGAGCAAGAACAAATTTAGTTAAAATACTTGTTGAAAAACTTACATTAATAAAACTATGTTCCGATAGAGCAAATTATTACTACAGCAACCCTAAATTACTCGCAACCTAGTAACCTTCTAACGGAATTAATCCCCACTCCTCAATTCTCTTAACTAAGACTTTAGGCTCAATACCTAATTCATCCTAATCGAAAAATATTTTTAGAAAAATCAAAAAAAATGTAGCAATTTACCTATAATGTAATATAATAATAGTAAATTAATAATAGGGCATACTTACTGAAAGGTAAGGACGCAAAGCTATGGGTCTAAGGGTAAAGTTATTATATTTTACCTATGATTGCCAGGTTGCAGATTCTAAATTCTTATTTTAGAGCTATGCCCTTTTCTGTTTGTCTGGAAAAGGGCTGTTTGTAGTTCTAGGAGACTTTTTAGATCTGAATCCCTATGAAACCTTAGGAGGATTCAAGTGAAAAAAGTTTTGTCTTTGTTGTTTGTTGCGATGTTTTTTGTGACTAGCATGAGCATGCCTGCGAATGCGCAAACAGATTTGACGACAGGAACGGAGAATTTTATTAATTCCGCTCTGATGAATGGAAACGGGACGTTGGCGACGTATTTGGTCGACCAAAAGTCGATTGATCCAGATTTTGCAGCGGGAAGAGAAACATTATCAGAATCACTAGGCTTAATGATGATGTATCTTGCTCAAAAGGGCGATCGAGTGACATTTGCAAAGTATTATGAAGAGCTTAAGCAGCACTATCTTTCAAAAGACACGAGCATTGTGTATTGGAAGCTGAGCAATGATGGAAGCACTCATGCGATGATGAACGCAATTATTGATGATTGGAGAATCGCTGATGCCTTGTTCATGGCGGGTGAGGCTTGGAATAACAAAACGTATATTCAAACCGCGCTAAATATTTCAAACGCACTGAACAAATACAATCAAAAACAAAAACATTTCGTCGATTTTTACGACGAACAATATAAAGTAAACAACGACACGATTAGTCTTTTCTACATTGACCCAGTCGCGTTGAACTACATGGTGAAATACGGTGTGATTGATAGTACGATGTATAACCGAATGGTTGCCGTTCTTCGTAAATCAGCAGGAGATGGACCGTTCTTTCCACAAAATTACAACGTGCGAACAAAAGAGTATCAGTACAACGACCAAGTAAATTTAATTGAACAGATTTATACCGCTTATTTCAGAAAACAAGCAGGAATCAACTCTCCGGCATTTTATTCGTTCTTGAAAAAAGAGTTTAATACAAATGGCGTCATTTATGGTCAGTACGACCGAGTAACTGGACAGCCTGCGGTAGACTTTGAATCAAATGCTGTATATGGCATGACGATCCTTTACGCACTGAAAATGAACGACGTTGCGTTTGCAAAAAAAGTGTACAAGCGTATGAAAGAATACGAGATTACAGATGTGAAAAATCCTTACTACGGTGGGTATGTGGTCTTAACACCTACAGGATATGATACGCACATCTTTGATAATCTATTTCCTCTGTTAGCGAAACAGCAGCTAGAAAAATTATATTAATCAAAAAGACGTGGCTATGGTTTGGTAGCGGCGTCTTTTTTCGTGCAAGCAAAGCATCGCTTGTGCACCTTATCTAAAAGAGTCTGCTATAATACTAGATACGATTTGTAGGTAAAGGTGGTTACGATGTGAAAAAGGTTGCAATTATGTTCATCGCTATAGTAATGCTGCTCACCGTTAGTAGTGTGCCTTCGCACGCTGAAAAAGCGGATAAGCCGTCCGTTTTGGTTGTGTATTCGTCCAATGAGGAGAGCGATCATGAGCAGCTGAAAATTTTAGATTTGCTTCTTGGGCAATTTACAAGTGATGTTACGTTTATAAAAGATGAGGACCTATCTTCTATTCAAAACAAGCGTTACTCTCACATGGTATATGTAGGGCTTGTGAAAAAGAAGATACCATCCTTAGTTGTACAGATGCTAAATTCCTTTGATGGATCAGCCTTAGCTATTGGTAAAAATGTTGAACAGCTTGGCAAGCGCTTTTCGTTCGTACAAGCAAAAGGTGAAGCGGTCATTACGTCAGCTAATCTCGTATCAAAAAACTTAGATAAAGAGCTATCAGAGAAGCGGATTATTGTAAATGCGAAGCCGATTGGAAAGATAAAAACGCTCATCACAGGTCAAACAAAAGATGACGACGAACAGCTCCTGATGGCGCAAAAGGGACAAGACTACTACTTAGCGACAGAGTCTTTTTATGATCCAATTGGACAGTTTGTCGGTGAGGAGCTATTCTCTTTTTTCGGGAAAAAGCCGACAAATACACATAAAGTCTATTTGCGCTTAGAAGATGTTCATCCAATGTATAATCCGGATGTGCTCAAAAAAGCGGCGGATTATTTAAAGAAAAAAGATATTCCTTATATGGTAGCGGTCATTCCGCTCTATATCAATTCGAAAACGCATGAAGTCATCCATATGTCGGATTCACCGAAACTCGTGAAGGTACTTCAGTATATGCAGGATAACGGGGCAACGATCGTGCTACACGGTTATCGTCATCAATACAGAGATGAGGAAACCGGTGAGGGCTTTGAATTTTGGGACGTGGAACGCGATGAACCAATTTTAACAAGTCGTAATGATGATGTGAAAGGTCGAAAGGATTTCGACACGACAGCTGATTACCGAGCGTATTTGAAAAAAGGAGAGACTTTTGAGCGTAAATACGTTGAAAATGCGGTACAAAGTGGTATAGAAGAACTTGTTACTCACAAGCTATATCCGCTTGCATTCGAGGCCCCTCACTATGCGATGTCACAAACAGGCTATGACGTTCTGTCAAAGCATTTTTCTACGTATGTTGGACAAACACAGGTGACCGACCTAACATGGACCGGCCAGTATGCACCTCTGAACGAGAGTCAACCTACGTTCTTAAAAGGCATGACGCTTCTTCCAGAAACGATTGGATATGTGAGTCGTAAGAGTGAGGATCATTCTATTCAAAGGGCTCAGGCGAATATAAAGGAGGTTAGTCAGTTCTCAAATTCCTATGTGGCAGGTTTTTATCATCCTTATCTAGGTTTTTCAAATTTGAAAAAGCTAGTGGAGAGCCTAGATCGTGTTCCGAATCGCGAGTGGATAGATTTGAAAAAGCAAAACAATCACGTAGAAGTGGGGAACGTGACCATTTCATCGGATCATAGCAGAGTAAAAGTCGATAAGTCTTTTATTGCAAGCAGCTATGAAAGACAGTATCTGTTCAAAAAGTACGGCGTGTGGATTGTGATGGGTATTGTTGCGCTGTTACTCGCTTGTTATTA
Source organism: Priestia koreensis (assembly GCF_022646885.1). GTDB lineage: Bacteria > Bacillota > Bacilli > Bacillales > Bacillaceae_H > Bacillus_AG > Bacillus_AG koreensis_A. The sequence goes on from NZ_CP061868.1 coordinate 856,344, forward strand.
TGTCTTTAATCGCTTCCTTAATAAAAACAAGGATGACAATAGTTATATCTAAATAGAGAAGTCCATCAAGGAAGATGTTCCTTAATGGACTTTTTTGTTTGGTTCATTGGTACTGTTTTTTTAAGAGCAAGCATGTCCATCAGGGAACTCCCTTAAAAGTTGTGTTACCATTAGCAAAATAACCGACTGATGTTGAGCAAACTTTTAAATCAGCTTTTAAAATGGAAAAAAACGGGTATATAAAAGGTAGATTTTAGCGATACCATAATTCCCATTTTTGTGGTGAAATAGTTGAGTGCTGAGTTTGAAAATCACTTTTATGATCCAAATGGAACATTCTAACGTTTACCAATTATTAAAGAGAAATAAATTGATTGTACGATACAAGCTGAGTTTCTTGTCCTACAGCTAATTTTGAAGCGTTCACGCTCTGCATCGAGGTTCAGAAAAAATAGATAAAGGGAATGGTCAAATGAAACGAAATTCTACGTTGTGGATCGTCGTAGCGCTTATGTTGATTTTCTTGCTTACGATCACTTATTTACCGTTAGAACGAGCGGTCATTAACTATATTATGATCTTTGCATACATACTTGTACTGCTAAGCGTTAATAGTTCAAAAAGTTTTATCGCGTTGCTAGTCATGGTTCTAGGCTATGGTTTTGCACTTACTTTTTACTGCTATAAAGCCGGATTCACAGGCGGTATCCAAGCTCAGTTTGTTGTACTTCATCTGTTCTTAACAGCGAGCTTACTTTTACTTTGGATCCTTTTTTACCATGTGAAACGATTAATTAAAAAAGTGAATGTGCTAGAAGCACAGGTGCAGAATTTAGAAAAATATGAAGATGTTCCAAATTTATTATCAGAAAATGAATTTGTGAGTCAGGCTCAGCTTTTAATAACAGGAACGAAAAGAAGAAATGAAAGCTCCTATTTATTAAAAGTTCAAAGCGCTCATCAAAATGAAACGTCCAAGTCGACGCTTTATACAGCTACGAAAATTTGCTTAGGTATGCTAAGAGATAATTATGATCTCATTACAAGATACGAAGATCAAATGCTGCTAATTTTTCTGCAAAATACAGACGAATCAGGTGCTCAAGTCGTCATTAACCGTATGAAGGAAAAGATGAAAACGGAATTCTCAACATCCGCTGTTTCCATTCAGTCTATGCCTATTGACACCTTAGAATCAGCATTTGAAGATTTTAACGTTAGGATGAATGAAGCATGAAGATTGCATTATTAATTGTGATGAGCTTTTTCTGGCTTCTGCTCATCTACTATTCGGTGCTCGCGATTGCCGGCGTGTATCACCGCATAAAGCAAAAAGAGAAGGTGTCACTAGATCATTATCCATCGGTAGCGATCTTAATTCCTGCTCATAACGAAGGGGTCGTCATTAGCGATACGCTGCATGCGATGTCGCAGTTGAACTATCCTGGACAATTGGACATATACGTATTAGACGACGCATCAGAGGATGAAACCGCCGCTATCGTTCGTTCGTACGAACAAATATTCAAGCGAATTCATTACGTAAAGGTTCCTCCAGGAAGTCCAAAAGGGAAATCCCGCGTACTTAATTACGGACTATCCGTTACGGAATCGGACTATTTTTTAGTGTATGACGCAGACAATCAGCCCGAGGAAGATGCCGTTAAAATTCTCGTAGAAACGGCGGAAACGACACCAAAGGCCGCAGGAGCGGTTGGATATGTGAAGACGGTGAATGCGAACAAAAATCTGTTGACGCGCATGATTGCCATTGAATTTCAGGTGTTTCAACTTCTCATGCAGTCAGGGCGCTGGCTGTTATTTAAAATTGGGACGCTTGCAGGGACAAATATGCTGCTTAGACGTTCGATTTTAGATGAGATGGGAGGGTATGATCCTTATGCGCTTGCAGAGGATTCTGAGCTTACGATGCGGATTACGGCAGCGGGCTATCTCATTCCCGTCGTGCCAGAAGCAAGAACGTGGGAACAGGAACCTGAAAGTATGAAAGTATTTATCCGCCAGCGAACGAGGTGGCTGATTGGGAATATTTATATTCTTGAAAAATCCCTTTATAATCTAAAGTTTTGGCGTGGAAAAACGTTTTTCCATACGTTTCAGCATTTGCTGACATACCTTTTTTTCACAGTGTTTTTATTGTTTTCAAACGTTTGGTTTGTGCTGAGCTTGTTCGGGATGGATCTCCCAGACATTGCATCACCGCTCCTAATGTTTTGGTTCATGAGCTATATTGTGTATTCACTACAAATTCTTGGGGGAATGGTTCTTGATCGGACGACTTCGCCTTATAATATCTTTGTAGGGGTTATTATGTATTTCACCTATGCGCAGCTGTTTTTAATTTTGTTAGTGAAAAGCCTTTACTCGTATGTGTGGAATCGAATTCGAAACAAGACGATTGAATGGGACAAAACGAGGAGGTTCAAAGGGGAGCAAATGTGAACAAGTACGGGATCATTTTGATTGCAGGAGGCGTGTTCATTATTTTACTGTTTTCTTTTCTTCATTACGTGCCGCCTAAGCGGGATGTAATTACGATTATTGAAAGTGAGTATATGACTAAAGAAGGAATCATCCGAGATTACGGGCGAAAAGGTGATGTGAAACTACTGTCCGAGAGTCTCGGTCTTTACATGGAATATCTGCTGTTACGAGCGGATCAAAAAAGATTTCATCAGCAGTTTGATGTACTGATGGATCATTTCCTTGTCCGCAAAGGCTCCGATACCTTTTTAAAATGGGAGCTCGCAAAAGGAGTATCCACGAATGCGCTCGTAGATGATTTGCGAATAATTGACGTTCTTCTCCGAGCAAGTGAGACGTTCCATAAACCCATCTACAGAGAAACTGCTTTAAAACTATTCCAAACGATTCAAGAAAAGCAAAAGACGTCTGCGGGCTATGTAGATTTTTATGATTGGCATCACGAGCAGCGAGCGGATACGCTACATCTCAGCTACCTATACGTTCATCTACTGACTACGTTAGATCCGGCGATGAACAGTAGTGATGTGTATGCAAGATTTCGTGAGCGTCACGCTAGTCTCTTTTATCATGAGTATTACTCGTACGATACGCATACATTCAAAGAGGAACATAAGGGAGAAGTTAACCTAATTGATCAGTTCTTAATTGAGCTGCAGCTGACGTCGATTGGAGAGCGGAACGAAGCTTTTTATCAATGGGTGAAGAGTGAAATGATCAATGAGCATAAGCTCTACGGGCGGTATACGAAGGATCGTCGTCCAAAGCCAGCCGTTTCGTATGAATCATCAGCGGTATATGCGCTTGGTACGCAGTACTTTTTAGACAATCACGATGAACAAATGGCAAAAGAGTTTCATCAACGTCTCTCGAAATTCCAGCTCCAATCACAAGCTGACTATGATTCCATTCACTTCTTTGATTTCATCAACTATGCGTTAGCTCACTGGAAATATCAGCATCAAGAGTAAAAGACTCACGTTTAAGTGGGTCTTTTTTATGTGGGAATAAATAACAGTTAGTAGCGGAGAAAAAAGGCTTTTTCACCACATAAACGGACAAGAAGAAAGCGCATACTATAGAGAAGAAAAAATGTCCTTTTATTGGAAAGTGATAGGTGATAAGACCAAGTAGGTCGAAAGTAACAGGAGAAGTGTGGTAAAATAGAATAAACCATAAACAGGGAGAGGATACATTGCAATCATTCTATATGATTGGTATACAGGTATTTCTTATTCTCGGCATTATTGGGATTATCGTGTCGGGTTTGTTATTAGAAACTTGGACAAGTGAACCGGGTAAAAGGGTCAACGTGCATGCGGAAACCATTCCTTATGCAGCGGTTCGATCTAAAATAGCGCTTTATGCAGGGCTTAGCGGTTTAGGATCGCTCGCACTTGCTACCGTTATTTATCTTTTGCACCGGTAATCAAGGAAGAGGCTCTATGGGAACAGTTTCTGTTCCCATAGAGCCTCTTCTTTCGTTTTTATTGCACTGTTAGCGTAGCTGCCTGAAGATTGACCGGTAAATAGTCGTAAGGATCACTTGCACCGCTCGCGACGGTTTCAGCATACCACGTATAGTCTCCTGCAATGGTTGGTGCTAGCCAGTTCGAGAATGTGAACGTAATGCTTTGGTTACCTGCTAAATTAGCCGTATTGGCGGAGACGTAATTCCCTGAGAATGTAAGGGAACTGGAAAGGTTAGTCCCATCGCTTTTCGTTGCCGTTACCGTTGTTGCGGTAGGGTCTGGCCATTTTGGTGGAGCCATCAGTTTTACCTTTTGAATCGGATACGTAGACGGTGCGCGCAGCGTGACGCTGATCGTTTGTGTGCTTCCAACTGGAACTGCTGTTGTACTAATGGAAGAAGTACCGCGCCCGTAAGATCCTCTGATACGTAAAAATTCATTGTAGTATTGATCAGCCGTTGCTTTATCATGAATGACCATCAAATTTTCACTGTTTGTGTCGTTTGCGTTGGCACTAGCATTGAATGATCCCGTTACAACTTGTGCAGAGGTGTATCCTTTGTCAGCGATGAGCACCTTGTCGTGAAGTTTTCCTCCGTAAGGGTTATCAGCAATACTCACCGGAATGCCTTCTTTTGCTAGATAAGCAAGTTCTCCGTAAGGGCCGTTACTTCCATATTGACTTTGATCAAAAATCCCCTCTACGTTTACACCACGATTTTTCGCTGCAATAAGCGCTTGGCGAATATTATCATCTGTAAATGAGAAGTAATCAAAATAGACGTTGTATTTTGCACTGTTAATGACGTTCACGATTGCACTTGCCGGATTATCTTCTGGTGCGAAGTATACTTCGACCGGAATGGACCCTGTTGCGGTTGTGACGGTTACCTTTTGGTCACCTGTAGTAGAAGGTGACGCTGTTTTAGTGAACTGTCCGTACACATACATCTCGTCAAAATCGGTTTTATAAATGGATGCTAAAGAAGATGACTTCCATAAAACCGTGTTGTTGTAGTTGTTTGCATTGCACGTGTCAGTTGTATTCGTAGATCCCATCCATACCTTTTGTCCATCTAAAATAATGTACTTGTTGTGCATAAGAGCAGAGCGATTATCACCTTTTACGGAGATGCCCGCACTTATGAGCTGCTGAGTGAACGTATTTGTTATGTAGTCTGAATCTGTCACGATGCGAATGTTAACACCGCGATTTTTCGCTTGAATAAGCGCATCCACAAATGGCTGATAGCGTATTTCATAGAGCGCTGCATCAATGGTTGTGGTAGCACTATTAATCTCTGTAATAAGTGCATCAACTAAATTGACGGTTTTGCCAGGACCAAATAAGACGGTCTCTGAATCATACGATGCGGCTGTACTATTTACATCACTAGCAGTAAAGAGGGCTGCGGCAGAAAAAAGAAGAATAAATGCTTTTCGAACAAACAATTTGGGCATAAAAAGCCACCTTTCAATTTTTTAGAAAATCCTTCTTAACTCTACCAAGGATGGAATTTTCAGATAAGGGTAAATAGACACAAAATTTTTTAATTTTTTGTAAAGTTATCATAGGCTTTTTTTAATTACTTCTCGAAAAGAGATAAGACCATAAACTTAAACAATAAGGAAAGAGATTCTGTAAGCAACAGGGGGAAAGAATATGACGTTACGGGTTGGGGTGGATTTAGGAGGAACAAATATACGCGTAGCTCTTATTGATCATAAAGGGGAAATTGTTCACCAAGTCCATGAGTTAACAGACGCAGCGCGAGGACCAGAAGAAATCATCACGCAACTTGTTCAAATGATCAAAGACGTAATTGGACCTAAGACAATTGCGGGAATCGGAATTGGAGCTCCCGGACCGCTTGATCCTGTGAAGGGGATCATCCTCGGGCCATCAAACCTGCCCGGGTGGGAGTATGTTGAATTAGCACAGATGGTGAACGTAAAGTTTGATGTGCCGGTAATCGTCAATAACGATGCGAACGTAGCAGCTCTAGCAGAAGCTCACATCGGAAGTGGAAAGAGCCACAGAAGCGTTTTTTACGTCACGGTCAGCACAGGAGTTGGAGGTGGTTTCGTTTTAGATGGTCATGTTCATAACGGTTCGTTTGGCTATGCAGGTGAAATTGGAAATATGATTGTACAGCCAAATGGCTACAAGCATGCATATATGAACAGAGGATCTCTTGAAGCGTATGCAAGTGGAACCGCAATTGGTCGAGTAGCAAAGGAAAGGTACGGCATTACGGGAGGGGCGAAGGAAGTATTTCGGCTTATGGAGGAGGGGGATGAAAAAGCGAAAGAAGTCGTAGAAGAATCCATGAATTATTTAGCCATTGGCATCGCAAATATTGCTCATACGCTTGATCCCGATATTTTTATCCTTGGTGGTGGAGTTATGGGATCTTCTCATCTTGTTTTACCGTATCTAACCATGAAGGTGAAGGAATATTTATTCCCGCAAATGGCAGATCGACTAACGATCGTAAAAGCATCTCTTGATCGGGACAGTGGTGTCATAGGGGCTGCTATGCTTATCCAATCGGAAGGAAAAGTAAATATATGAGCACCGAGCCCTTATTTTTTCAGCCAGTGTTTAAGGAGAGAATTTGGGGCGGAGAAAAGCTGAAGGCGTTTGGATATGATTTACCATATAAGAGAACGGGCGAGTGCTGGGCTTTTGCCGGTCATCCACATGGTCAAAGCGTCGTAAAAGAAGGCGTGTATAAGGGAAAAACGCTAGGTGCACTGTGGGAAAAAGAACGTCAGCTGTTTGGTGAACTAAAAGGAGGACGGTTTCCGCTTTTAACGAAACTATTGGATGCCAATGATGATTTATCCATTCAAGTGCATCCCCCAGATGAATATGCACAACAGTTCGAAAATGACTGTGGTAAAACCGAGTGTTGGTACGTTGTGCACTGCGAAGAGGGAGCAGAAATCGTCTACGGGCATTACCCTAAAACGAAAGAAGAATTTTCATGGATGGTTCGTGAAGGGAGATGGACAGAGATTTTAAGAAAAGTTCCGGTAAAACAGGGGGACTTTTATTACGTGCCGAGTGGGACTATTCATGCGATTGGGAAGGGCATTGTGATTTTAGAAACGCAACAAAACTCGGATGCCACCTATCGGTTATACGATTATGAGCGAGTGGATCACGGTGGAAAGAAGCGTGTTTTGCACGTCACGCAATCACTTGATGTTCTTTCAACACCGTTTGTAGAGTCTCAGCTTGCCATGTTAAAGAACCAGGTAGATGGTGTACACGTTACGACATTCGTTCAATCTCCTTATTTTACCGTCCACAAATGGATGGTAAAAGGAAGCGCTAGCCTTTGTCAGGAGGAGCCATTTTTATTAATCAGCGTGTTAAAAGGAAATGGCCACATTGAGAAGAACCAAAAGGAATACGCCTTCTCAGTAGGTGATCACGTTTTACTACCCGCCGGCTTTGGTTCATTTACAATCAGCGGAGATGCGGAATGTATTGTCTCTCACGTATAGAATGGTAAGAAGCGTGTTGCGAATAGCAAGACGCTTTTTACCAGTTGAATTTTTTTGTGTTAATTTTAAAAACAGGTTTAATAATAAAGAAAGAATGGAAAAGGAATAGATGGACATTTTGTACATGCAGCACACTAAGACTCGGAGTTAGGGAGAGAACGTCATGAACGTAGAACAGGAAAAGTATTCAATTAAAATTAAGGAATCTACATTTGATTGGGATTTAGAAGAAGGCACGTTTAAATTTGAAGGAGATGAGGTTGTCTTATTCTGGGTCAATACCGCCTTTAAAACCTTTTTTGATGCGATTGAAGAAGTATCAGGATCAAAAGCTGCAAGCATCGTCTTAGAAACGGCAGGGTACCGAACTGGCGAAATTGTAAGTGCCTTTTATCAAAAATCTATGGGCGATTTTGAGCAAATACTGTCGACATTGCCTAATACATATTTAACAGCAGGATGGGGAAAGACATCTATTAACATCGTATCAAAAGACGAGAAAAGAGCAGTGGTACGCATTCAAGATAGCTGGGAATACAAGGTGACAATGGCTCAAGGAAAAGGTAAAGAAGGCACGTTTTTACCAGGGCACTGGGCAGGCGTTTTTAGCGGCTTGTACGGCACGTCTATGTGGTACCAAGTTAATAAAAGTCAGGTGAAGGGTGATCCGTATACGGAATTTGAATTTTTCCCTTCTTCTATTACCCCACAAAAAAATATTCATTCACTCGTAAATGAGCAGCGTCAAGCCGAAATTGAAGCATCCGAAAAGTACGTGGTGGAACGAACAGAACAACTATCAAAGATCATTAAAGAAATTTCTTCTCCCATTATTCCGGTGCTTGAAAACATTGTCGTCATCCCGCTTTTAGGAGAATACGATGAGTCACGTGCAGAAGAATTGCTGTCTAAGACGCTCTTTCATCTACCTGAATACAAAGCCAATTATTTGCTGCTTGATTTGACAGGAATCTCCGGAGTAAATGAATTTACGATCGATCTTCTGCAAAAATTGGTGCGCTCTACATCACTTCTAGGAACGGAAGCGATCCTTGTGGGGATATCTCCCGAGCTTAGCATGAAAATGACAAGTGCTGGTTTCCTGTTAAGCAATATTCCGTGTTTTTCAACGCTTCAGCATGGAATTCATCATGCACTGAGTGAAGAAGGCCTGCATATTGTGAAAAAATCATAGTAAAAAGGCGAGGCCACTGAAAAACTTTGGATTTTTTAGATGATCAGTAGAACGTAAGACAAAAAAGCTGGATCCATTCCGTTCTTTGGAATCGATCCAGCTTTTTATTCATTCTTTTTGCCGAGTTTTCCTTCATTAGCTTTCACATTCTTTTTAGGTTGACGGTGAAAATGGCCCTTGCCGCTTGCATTTCCATGCCAACGATACCCGATGACTACATCATACCCGTGTCTATGCTTTAATTCGCTATTCTTCCCTTGAATTTTAGACCGTTCCTTGGATTTCTTCTTAAAGTATGCTCCTTTTTGAAAAGGTGCTTGTTCAGTATGTTCTCTTGACGTCAATGAAACGGAATCATTGGAACCCCCTTTTGAATAAATGGATTTTCTTCATTTTAAAGCAAAAAAAGGCCAAGTTCCTTTCAGGATGGAAACTTGGCCGTTCTAACTGATGCAGTCGCTCTAGGTTGTTTGGAACGCAAGGTGCGAGACTCCTGCGGGATTAGCGTGACAGGTGAGACCCCGCAGAGGAGCGAGGAGGCTCACCGCACGCCCCGCGGAAAGCGAAGCGACCTGGCGTGGAAATCAACCGACTCCGTTATGAACGCAATCCTTTACGGACTTTTTCAGTGGCCTCCAAAAAGACCCCTTGTTTTTGATAAACGAGGGGTCTTTTTGTTATGTATCAATCGTTATCGCGAAGTTTTGCATCTAGCACGAATGTGCCAAATGGAATAACGGACGCTACGACTGCACCGATAGCTGACACAAACGACCATTTTTTTACGAACGTCACATGAGCAACAGCTAATAAAAACAGAACAAAAAATAAACCGTGTAAAGCACCAACAACAGATACTGCCTGAGGAATATCAAACATATATTTCAACGGCATCGCAATCCCCAGTAGCAACAAATATGAGATTCCCTCAATAATTCCGACAAAGCGTAAACGCCCAACAGCAGTTGCAAGCATAGGTCATCCTCCTATCACTATTCTTATTCTTATTATATACAAGCATCCTACCTCTTTAATACTAGATTGTTGAAATATTAACGGGATTGCCACAATTTCGTCTTTCGCTCCCGTTATTGCTTGACGAACAGCTTGGAAGACGTCTTATCCCTTACAGAGTAAAAAAATTAACGCAGAGCATCGATCTGAAATAATCTCGTCAGCTCCTTTTTATACAAAATATTCCAAAATAATTCTCATGACCTAAAATGGAGGCGGGTTTTTCAGAAAATTAAGGTGCTAAAAATGCTACTTTATACCTTTATAAGAATATTTAACCATTTTTCTTTACGTGATCTTTACAATTCCCTAAACGTACAGTAATACGTATCGGTGTATAATATTAACATATTACTGTAATGAAGGGAGAGGAACAAATGAGTGTAATGAAGGAAATTCTAGCGCACAATGAAATGTTTACAGCTGAGAAAAGGTACGAGGTATTTACGACGACGAAATTTCCGAATAAGAAGCTTGTTATTTTGACCTGCATGGATACGCGTTTACTTGAGCTACTGCCACAAGCATTGGGACTTAAAAACGGTGACGTGAAGCTGATTAAAAACGCAGGTGCGATTGTTTCTCATCCTTTTGACAGCGTGATGAGGAGTATACTTGTCGCTTTTTATGAATTAAACGCTGAAGAAATTTGTGTCATTGGTCACCATGAATGTGGAATGGGCAGTTTACAAGCAGAGGGTTTTTTAGAAAAAACGAAACAGCAAGGCATCCCTAATGAGCAAATTAATACGTTACTGAATGCAGGAATCGATCTGAAAACATGGCTCACAGGATTTGATTGCGTAAAAGAAAGCGTCCAATCAAGCGTCGAGGTGATTCAGTCACATCCGCTGTTACCGAACGATGTTCCTGTTCATGGAATGGTGATTCATCCGAAAACGGGCAAGCTTGACGTAATCGTAAACGGTTACGGAAATGTGGACGAATCTCAACGAGTGGAGGGGATGCGTTATTAAAACGACTGGTAGGTTTCAGGGCTATAATACAGCAAAGCTTCAAAAAGACTTAATTGCAGGATTAATTGTCGGAATTGTTGCAATTCCACTCGGGATGGCCTTTGCTATTGCATCTGGTGTAAGACCGGAAAATGGGATTTATACAGTGATCATTGCTGGTATTCTCATTTCGCTTTTAGGTGGATCGAAATATCAAATTGGCGGTCCAACAGGTGCTTTTGTGCCGATACTATTTGGAATTGTGATGCAGTTTGGCTTTGAAAACCTACTGATTGCAGGATTTATGGCCGGTATTTTACTGGTGATTATGGGGCTGTTAAAGCTCGGAAACTTAATGAAGTTTATCCCAAAACCCGTTATCATCGGATTTACAGCAGGAATTGCGGTGATTATCTTTTCAGGACAAATCGCCAATTTCTTCGGGTTGAAAAATGTGGAGCGGCATCAGGAGTTTATTTTAAATATGCGTGAAATTGTCATGAGGTTTAATACGATTAGCTTATCAAGCCTAGTTGTTGCGATCACATGTTTAGTTGTATTACTCGTGACGCCAAAGGTGCTCCCAAAAGTACCGCCTCCACTTCTTGGACTTCTCATTTCCACTGTTGTAGGCGTTCTCTTTTTCAAAGGAGAAATTGCAACGATTGGATCAGCGTATGGAGATATTCCGAATAAGCTACCAAGCTTTCAATTTCCTGAGCTGACAATGGACAAGATCGTTCTACTCTTTCCGTCAGCGGTCGTGATTGCTTTATTAGGGGGAATTGAATCCCTGCTTTCAGCTGTCGTAGCGGACAATCTAAAAGGAGATGGTTCAAAGCATCACGGCAACAAAGAGCTGATTGGTCAAGGGGTAGCAAACATGGCGGCTCCGCTATTTGGAGGAATTGCTGCAACGGGTGCGATTGCAAGAACAGCGACGAATATTCGAAGCGGGGCGGTTTCACCTGTATCAGGCATTGTGCACGGAGTCGTCGTCCTAATTGTTTTGTTAGCGCTCGCTCCGTACGCTTCTAATATTCCACTAGCAAGTATGGCTCCGATTTTAATGGTTGTAGCATGGAATATGAGTGAACGAAAAGAGTTTGCACACGTCGTCAAAACAAAGACCGCAGACTCTGCGATTTTACTCGTTACATTTTTACTAACGGTGTTTGCTGATTTAACGATTGCTGTCGGAGCAGGGTTATTGCTAGCATTTGTTCTGTTCATCCGCAAGATGAGCGCTTCTCTTCATATTCAAAAAGTCGTTCCAAGTGCGATTAGTACAAAGCTGAAGCACGATCATGCTGAATCCCCTATTAGCATGTGTAAAGTAGAAGGGGCTTTATTTTTCGGTGCTACGGACGTATTAGAAGAAACGGTGCTGAATGCGTATCATAAAAAAACGAAAATTGTTATTTTAGATATGGAAAACGTGACGTATCTTGATACATCAGGAGAAGCAACGCTATCTACGCTAATGAGTCGAATTGAAAAACAGGGTGGCCGTATTTATTTAGCTGGATTGCAGGATCAGCCAAGAGAACTACTGCACCGAACGGGCTTTGTGGATCGACTTGAAAAGCACGGAGTCTTTCAGCAGGCAGAAGATGCGATTCATGCAGCTGAAGCATTATTATGGTCAACGACCGTAAAAGATAAGAAGGGTAAAACCATCTTGCGCACCACATAGTTTACCGACCAAAAATCCCCTTTTCTTTCGGAAGGGGATTTTTATTTGTAAAAAGAAGTTTAACAAAACTGTAAAAAAAGGAAGTAAAGATAACAGGAACATTATATGTTATAGTAATGAATAGTAAAACGGTAGTAAGAAGGTGAAGAGATGTACCGAATTGGGCAGTTAGCCAAACTTAGTGATGTATCAAAGCGTACCATTGATTACTATACACAAATTGGTCTCCTCAAAACAGCAGAAACAACGTCAAAATTTCGTTCCTATCCTGAACATTCATTAGAGCGTCTGAAGCTGATTGAGCACTACAAGCAACAGCACATGACGCTAAAGGAAATCCGCAAACAGCTCGAAATGTTTGATGATGATACGATTGCGGAAGGAAACGTATTAGAAAAAGTGAACCAAATTCAGGCACAAATTGAAGGGCTCGAAAAAGAAGTGCTCGAGCTACAGCCATTGCTGAAAAAGCTAGATGAAAATCAGCTGAAGCTTCTTACCAAACAACTTTCGGCAAAGGGAATGTCTCTCGTCCACATTATCGCAATGATTTCTGAAGGATCGTTAATGCTATAAGTCCCACTTATATAAGAAGGTACAAAAACTCAACCCAATTGCGGTTGAGTTTTTTTGTGTCATGTGGAGTAAGCGAAATATCGATAGAGGAGTGAAAATGAGCGATAAACGGAGAAAAGTATTCGATAGCGGAGTCAAATTGAACGATAGGCGAGAAAAAGTGTTCGATAAACGGAGGAAAAGAGATCAATAGAAGTTCTGCGAGCCGCGGAGGATGAGCGAAATGCCGATAACAGACAGAGAAATCGTGGTCGCTTCCGATGAAAGGAGACCACGCTTCCTCATTCAATAATAAAGCCACTGTACACCATGCCGATGTTGATGACGAGGTGAAAAGCGATGGCGGGGTAGATGCTGTTCGTTTTAATCGTGAGAACCGCATAAATGATGCCGGCTCCTGAAATAAGGAGGCTGAGGAGAAGTGGAAATCCAATCGAGAGGTGCAGCAATCCAAAGCCAACGCTCGTTAGAATAATGGCATAGGGAAGAGAGGAGACATGTTGAAGTGCAGACAGCATCACACCTCGCCAAATAACTTCTTCAAACACCGCATTGATTAATGAAAAAGCGATGCAGAACCAGAGAAGGGAGAGGAAAAGAGATCGATCCTGCTGAACAATAAAAAAGAAGTAAACGATGCTATTTGAGAGCACGCCGATCAGTAAGAAGAGGCGTGTGTGAATCTTGTGTTTTCCAATAACCATCGGTTCGTTCCAATTAGGTTTATGATTGTACCAGCTCACTGGTTTCTTAAAAAAGCGTTGCTGACAGACGGGCAGAACAATTACCCAAAAGAGCATGAGACGTTTAAGAAGAATCGTCATTTCGTTTGAAAGCGCGAGATTGTCCACCCAAACATTGCAGAGGGTAAAGCATAGAAAACCTAGCAAAAAAGACAGAAGAAGGGACGATAAAAATTGATTCGCTTTGTTAAACAGTACGATCAACACGAAGATTGTAGCGATAGCGAGTGACCACCAAACGTTTTGATAAGCAATGGACATAATGCCTCCGAAAAACAACAGCGCCATTAAAATAGGGATAGGGACTCTCCTCCTCTATAAAGTAAACCTTTTATTACCATTTTATATAGATTATGAAAAAAAGATAGCTTTATAATGGAAAAGAGGAGAGGATCTAACATGACCTATAAAATTGCATTTTTTGATGTAGACGGAACGCTTACTGATTATAAAACAGGTCTTATTTCAAGTGAAACAAAGCAGGCGATTCGCGCATTAAAAGAGAAGGGAATCGAAGTGGTTGCCGCAACGGGACGGCCTTTATCAATGTGCGAAGAATTAAAAAAACTAGGCATTGAAACATTTATTACGGCAAATGGAGGCTACGTTAAGCACGGGGAAATCATTATTCATAAAGTACCGATGCGTTCCGAAGTAGTGAAGGAAGTCGTAGCGTATGCGGCGTCCAAGCAACACGGCTTGTCCTTTTATACAGAGGATTTTGCTATGAACGGGGTGCAGAATGATACCATTTTATCCGCGCTGGGTGAAACGTTGTCGTTAGCTGAGTATCCAAGGAATACGTTTACGTTAGAGGAGGAGGTCTATTTGCTTTGTCTGTTTGCGGATAAGGAAGCGGTGCTAGGCTATGAGAGGAAATTTCCCCAGCTTACTTTCAAGAGGTGGCACCCTTATATCGTAAACGTGCTAGACGAGGATGTATCGAAATCGCTAGCAATCAAAAAGGTACTACAGCATTTTGGGTTTACACCTTCACAGGCCATCGCGTTTGGAGATGGTGACAATGACATTGATATGCTTCAATTAGCTGGATTCGGCGTCGCGATGGGAAATGGAAGTGAACAACTTAAGGAAGCGGCCGATTTTGTGACGAAAACGTCAGAGGAGAACGGTATTCCATTTGCGCTTAAGCATCTGCAAATTATTTCATAAAAAATCCCCCAGTCTGCCACTAGCAGCTTGGGGGATTTTTGTCGAAGCACCAAATGACGATGGAAAAAGAAGAATCGACTTCCTTCTACAAAAGGAAGAGGGAATAACTTTATTTGTCCGACCGTCTATTTGAGGTGATGGCGTCTTATTTTTGACGTTCAGCTAATAGGTTTGCTAAGAAGTGTGATTTGTAGCTTTCCAAACGTTTCTCTTCAAAGCGGCGAACACCTAATTTTTTTAATTCTTTTACGTACCATCCTTTGCTTCCGATATGCATATGACTCATCCTTTCTTTTATTTATCATGCCTTTTCCTTCTATCAATAGAAGACGATGTGTCCTCTCTATTGACAACAGGGTGCCATTGTAACATCTATAACAAGGGCGACAAAAGGGGGATATTAAAATTCCTTTTTGCCAATTTATTCTTTGTTTGAATAGGATTGTAAACATGTAGAGTGTCTTTACATATGTAAAAAATATATTGCCATTTAAAACATCTGACAATTATAATGTAAAGGTATTAAGTTTACACATGTATTGCATGGGGGTTTACAATGGAAAATACAACAGTTTCTAAACGAAAGCTTTTAACCATTGCCGGAACAGGATGGATGTTTGATGCGATGGATGTCGGCATTTTGTCCTTTATTATTGTGGCACTTCAAAAAGATTGGGGATTAACGCCTCAACAGATGGGCTGGATCGGAAGCGTGAACTCAATTGGAATGGCTGTAGGGGCACTTGTCTTTGGGCTTTTAGCAGATAAAATCGGGCGCAAAAATGTTTTTATGATCACGATTTTGCTTTTTTCAATCGGAAGCGGACTATCCGCATTCACAACAACGCTCTCATTATTTCTCGTCTTACGGTTCTTAATTGGGATGGGGCTTGGAGGAGAGCTTCCTGTTGCCTCTACGCTCGTATCTGAAAGTGTAGCTGCTCACGAGCGAGGTCGTATTGTCGTACTATTAGAAAGCTTTTGGGCTGGTGGATGGTTAATTGGAGCACTTATTTCCTTTTTCGTCATTCCATCGTACGGATGGGAAAGTGCGCTGCTAATTAGTGCTATACCGGCTCTTTATTCACTCGTCTTACGCTTTAAGCTGCCAGATTCACCGCGCTTTGAAAAGGTCAAGGCGGTGAAAAAGGTATCCGTTCTTCAAAACATGCGAGCGGTTTTCGCAAAAGGTTACACAAAACGCACGGTTATGCTGTGGATTTTATGGTTTTGCGTCGTATTCTCTTACTACGGCATGTTTTTATGGTTGCCGAGTGTCATGGTGATGAAAGGATTTAGCATGATAAAAAGCTTTGAGTACGTCGTCATTATGACGCTGGCTCAGCTTCCTGGTTATTTCAGTGCGGCGTGGCTAATCGAGCGAATGGGTCGAAAATTTGTACTTGTTACGTATCTTCTCGGTACGGCGCTTAGTGCCTATTTCTTCGGTACCGCAGAGTCGTTAACACTCTTAATTGTGTGTGGAGCGCTGCTTTCTTTCTTCAATCTCGGGGCTTGGGGCGCGTTATATGCGTATACACCAGAGCAATATCCAACTGAAATTCGAAGCACTGGTGCTGGAATGGCCGCTTCGTTTGGGCGAATTGGTGGAGTTTTAGGTCCATTACTCATTGGTTCACTTGTTACAAAGGGAGTTGCAATTCCCACGATCTTTATGATTTTTTGTATCGCGATTGTTGTTGGTGTTCTTTCCGTTATTTTTTTAGGAGAAGAAACGAAACAGCGTCAGCTTGCGTAAGCGAACACAACCGTGTTCGCTTTTCTTTATGAACTTAAAAGGTGTAGAAACATAATAAAGAGGGTATTACTAACCGAACATATTCTCAGAAACAAATTTCATCATGAATGATACACAGGAGTGACGATAAGTGAAGGTATGGTTAGGAATTTTGTTCGCCATTATTGTGATTGTTGTATTGATTTTCTTTATTGGCGAAAAGAAAAATGCAAAAGAAGCAGCGAAAAAAGATCAAAAACCCATTGTATTTGTCCATGGATTCCGCGGTCAGGCACGATCGATGGATACGATGATCGAACGATTTGAAAAGAAGAAGTGGGGAAGACGAGAAGGAACGTGTCGAGTTGATGCCCATGGAAACGTGACGTGTGAGAAGCCTATCACTCTAACTGGTAACGGTGCGCCGATGATCCAGGTGATTTTTGAGAACAATACAGCAAGTATCAAAGATCAAGGCTTATGGATGAAAGAAGTACTGAAGAAAGTAAAAGCCACGTACGGGAATGATCACGTGAACGTGATCGCTCATAGTATGGGTGGCTTAGCGATGATGAACTATTTAATGAACTACGAAGATGAGAAAGGGACACCAAAAGTTGATCGCATGGTCACAATGGGATCGCCGATGAAGGGGATTGAGATGAGTCGCTTAATCGAGCAATACCCAAAAGCAGCTGAGAAGAAATATTCAGAAGCGGCCGTTGATCTTCAGACAGGTTCACCTGCACTTGAACATATGTACAAAGATCCTTCAGCATTCAACAAAATCTCCACGAAAATGTTAGCCATTGCAGGAAACGTGGTGGATGAGAAGCCAAAGGAACCGGGTTCACCTGTTAATGACCACCTCGGTGATGGAACGGTTTCTGTGGCAAGCGCATGGTATTTAAAGAAATACATCCCGAATTTAGAACTCAAATGGTTTGCGGTTAATCATTTTAATCTTCACGAAAGTCCAACTGTTGATGCCGCGGCTTACCAATTTCTAACGGATAAAAAATAACGTTGCCACACGGCAACGTTATTTTTGTGGTGTTATAATAGATCATATTCCGAACAAAAGGAGAGAGTTCTATGCTATATCTAGTAAGGCACGGAGAAACAGATTGGAATAAACAAAAGCTGTTACAAGGGCATACAAATATACCGTTAAATGAACAAGGAAAGCGCCAAGCGAAGCAGCTTGCGGAGAAATTTAAGGATATTAGGCTCGACCGTATTTACGCAAGTGATCTTGAACGCGCGGTTGAAACGGCTCGTACAGTTGGAGCGAAAAAAGGCATCACAGACGTTCAAATGTTTGAACGTCTTCGCGAGCGCTGCTTTGGTGAAATGGAAGGCATTGAGGTAGTAAAGCTAGATGAGCTGCTTCCAAACTGTTGGACAAACTGGGGCGAGGATTCAGTGCACGGAATTGAACCATTAGAAGAAATGCAAAGCCGCATGGCTGAACAGCTCAGAGACATCATGGAAGAAGCGAAAGAAGAGCATGTATTAGTCGTAAGTCACGGGGCAGCGATTAATAGCTTTATTCATTTTGTGACAAAAGGTGAAAGCGGTACGGGGATATTGCGGTTAAAAAATACGGCGGTTACAAGCTTTACGTATAAAGAGGGAGAGTGGGAAATGGTTACTTGCAACGACGATTCTCACTTGGAAATTCCAGTTTCGTAAAAAAAGTTTCTACTTTTATGAATGCCTATAGTCATAAGGATGGTACCGATTTCATATTATCAGAATAAAACAAGTTGTTTGAAAAGCTGTTGACAACACTGTAACAAAGGTGTAAATTAATAAATATCTTAACAAACAACAAATTTCGACAAACTTCTTATCCAGAGAGACTGAGGGAACTGGTCCTATGACGTCTCGGCAACGGACTCCAATGAGCACCGTGCCACTTCCAACAAGCGTTTGCGCTTGATAGATGAGAAGAGGTAGCATCCCATTATCTTGTGATCCCAACCTCTTCTTGCGATCTATTAGCCATCGCAAGTGGGGGTTTTTATATGAAAATGGAGAAATAATTTTGACATAAATGAACCATATATAGACAAAAAAACGGACTCCTTTCCGATGGAGTCCGTTTTTTTCGTATCATTCCTCTGTACTTCTGTTTAACTGCTCTGCGAGTGTTAATAAATTATTCGTTGTGGCGGCCACTTCTTCAATGGATGTGACGATCGTATCAAGGTCACGGCGATTTGCCTCAAACATTGTCATGTAGTTCTCGGTTTCAAAGCTTGTTGCGTTTAGTCCCGCCTTTACTTCATCAACGACACTAAAGGTTTCCTTTGTTGTGCCAACCATTGTGTTAAGTTTTGTTACAATTTCCTCCATACTAGAGGACGTTGCGCCCACGAGTTCATTAATCATATTGTTCGTTTCCTTCGTTTGTTCAGCGAGCTTTCGTACCTCATCTGCAACTACTGAGAAACCACGTCCGTGCTCGCCTGCTCTTGCGGCTTCAATAGAAGCATTTAGTGCGAGAAGGTTCGTTTGGTTGGCAATCGTTTCGATATCTTTGGACATGTCCATAACTTTCGATAAAATGGTTGCGAGATCATTGACTTGTTTGGAGAGGCTTGTCACATCTCCCTGTAAATTGGTCATTTTTGAGCCGGCACTGATGATTTTTTCTAAGCTGTGCTTTGTTAAGTGATGAAGATTTTGGCTACTTTTCATCGTAATTTCCAAATCTTTCATCACTTTATGCGCTCGTTCATTGGTATGTAGAGTCGAATGCTCCGTTTGTTGAGCGGATGCCGCCAAACGCTCGCTAACTTCCTGGAGCTCACGCTGTACCGCACTTTGTTCTGCGTAGAGCTGTTCAATACGTTGAATACGAGATGCTAAATATTCTTTTGACACGAGCTGTGCATCAAAATTAGTAAGTCCTGTAATAGCCAATAGATAACGAGTGAGCTTCTCCGGCTCCTGGTGGTATGTTTGAACGAGAAGTGGAATAAGATGCGTATATACAAGCTGATAGGTCGCTAAAAACCAGTCAATGGGCAAAGTTGTGCCGTTATGAGTTTGACCAATTCGCTGTCTCGAACGAATGTATTCTTCGTCAATATTCCCTTGAAATAACGTATCAAAATATTGAATAAAAACAGCCGTGAGGCGTTCTTTAGATGAATGATCTTCCGCAATTTTCTTCATGCGAGGATATTGATACAATGTCTCAAGCATTGCTTGAACAACATCTTCTGCTTTGGACATAATGATCGGGTGCAGCTCGCGGAGCGCCTCGATATGTGATTGATCCAATTTCATAAAACGTAACAGACCTTCAAGTGCGTGATTTTCTAGTGCAATCGGTTGAGCAATCTTTTCTTGTTGTACATGAATAGTGACAGATGCCTTCCGTTTTTTAAAGGGTGAGCCTAACTTCATATTTTTTCCACTACCTTCTTTATTTAGTGTAATTTTCCTGATATTCTAATTGTAATATAATTGATTCCTCCTTTTGGAGCAATCGTAAATGTTTTTGGGGCTGTTTATTACCTTATTATGTTAAATTAGTAGGTCTTTTTACTCTGTTATTTCGGGCGTGTGAACATTGGGAGGAAAAGGGAAATGAAAATGAATGTTTCAAGGTGGATTGCCGTTTTACTTTTGTTTTTCGTTCTGTTGCCATTTGCATGGTGGCAGCTACAGGCGAAAAAACCATTAAGCGTGATGCTAATCGACAAAACGGTGCCGACGACATCGTATCGTGAACATAAAGGCTTAACATGGTTATTTAACTACGAAAAGTATGTGAAGGATAATGATCAATTTTATACACCTAAAAAAGACTATGAGGGAATCAAGCCGATGGGTTCCAGCTTTCAGGAGGACGACATCGTCGGGGGGCTAAAAAAGAAACGTGATTTAATCTATCTTGCAGATACGTACGGTGTGTATCAAGCTGATTTACCTCATACAAAGCACGATGGCCGTAAATCCGAGCAGCTTTATGGTGGGCTAACGGCAGAAGAAGCTGATGCTATTTCCAATCATTTGTTTGAAAAAGGCGGAACGTTCATTTCAGAGTTTAACTCCTTTGCAAGTCCGACAAAACCAGAAGTTCGTGAGCAAATGTATGATCTGCTTAATTTAAAATGGTCTGGCTGGACGGGACGTTATTTTAAAGATTTGAGCAATGACGAAGTTCCCGTTTGGATGAGAGAAAACTATGAAAAGCAAACAAAGAAGAAATGGACGTTTGCAGGCGTAGGTATTGTGCTTGTGAATGCGGAAGAGCGTCTAGTCGTCATTCCAGAGGGCCATTTGAAAGGTGACTTGCTTTTTTCATTCACAAAGGAGGGCGATAAACAGCTAGGGTTATCCTCCACATCGAAATATCGCTATTGGTTTGATATTGTCAGTCCACTCGACAAAAACGAGGTTCTAGCAAACTATCAGCTTCAGGTAGATGACGAAACCAAACGTCTGTTAAAAAATGAAGGTGTTCCGCTCACATTTCCAGCGGTTGTTCATCACCAAACAAAACGCTTTCAGACCTATTATTTTGCGGGTGATTACGCGGATAATGAAGAAATTCCTAGTTTTTATCAAGCAAAAGGCATTCCTCTACTAGAAAAGGTGCTTTCTTACGTTCGGAAAAAGGATAGCAACTTTTATTGGCAGACGTACATCCCTATGACACAGCGCATCTTGAAGGACCTTCCATATAAAACAGAGAAATCGAGTGTACAAACGACTAAAGTAAATGAAGTTACGATGAACGGCCGTGTTGGAAAAAGCTATTTGCAAATATACAAGGATGGAAAATGGCAGGATCTCTTAATTAAAGGAATTAACTTAGGTCTTGGAAAGCCCGGGCATTATCCTGGAGAAGTAGCCATTACGAAGGCGGAATATATGCGCTGGTTTAAGCAAATGGGCGCCATGCATGCAAATACACTGCGAATTTATACGCTTCATCCACCGAGCTTCTATCAAGCGCTAGCTGAGTATAATGCGACGGCGAAAGACCCGCTCTACTTATTTCAAGGAGTTTGGGTGGATGAGGAGCCGTTTAAGGAGTCACATAACGCCTTTAAACGGGAAGTGTCAGACGTATTTGACACCGAAATTAAACGAATGGTAGACGTTGTACACGGCAACGCCAAGGTGACACCTGTAAAGGGTCATGCGAGCGGAACGTACCGGGCAGACGTCTCAAAATATTTACTTGGTTGGATTATTGGAATTGAATGGGACCCTGATGTGGTCGTAGATACCGACAAGGCAAACAAAGGGCTGAGTGATTTTAACGGAAAATACGTGTATACGAGACAGGCGAGTCCGTTTGAGCATTGGATCGCTCGTCATTTAAATACGCTAGCAGTCTATGAAGATACGAAATACAAGTGGCAAAGGCCTATTAGCTTTGTTGACTGGCCAACGACAGATTTATTAAAGCACCCGTTTGAGCCGTCAGATAAAGAAGACAAAGTAACGGTTGATCCAAATCATATTTATACGAATAAGAGCTTTTACGCAGGGATGTTTGCATCTTATCATTTTTATCCGTACTATCCAGACTTTTTGAACTTTGAACCAAAGTACTTAAAATACAAGGACAAGGACGGAAAGAAAAATAACTATGCAGGCTATTTAAATGATATGAAGGCTGCACACCGCATGCCGATTGTCGTAGCGGAGTTCGGGGTTCCAGGATCACGTGGAATGACGCACAGAAACGTATACGGCATGAACCAAGGCTTTCTCTCAGAGCAGGAGCAGGGGACCATTAATACAAATCTGTTCAAAGACATTGTAAATGAGAAGATGGCTGGTGGAATGGTGTTCACGTGGCAAGATGAGTGGTTTAAGCGTACGTGGAACACGATGGAGTATGATAATAAAGATCGACGACCGTATTGGTCGAATCTCCAAACAAACGAACAGCATTTTGGATTGCTGAGCTTTGACCCAGGCTTAGAATCACAGACCATCTATGTAGATGGAAACGATTTGGACTGGGAAAAGCGAAAGGATAAGACAATTTATACCGTTACACAGCCGGATAGTCCGCTTAAAAAAGTAACAATGGCTAGTGACGAAGCATATTTGTATTTGAAAATGGATTATAAAGAGCCGGTTGATCCAAAGCATATTAACACGTATGTGGCGTTTGACACATTTGGCAATCAGGGGCAGTCAACGCTTCCAAAAGTGCCATCCTTTAAAACAACAGCAAGCATCGACTTTTTAATGGACTTAAAAGACAGCTCGACTTCTCGAATGTTAGTAGATAGCTATTATGATACGTTTTATTTTCAATACGGTCATCAGCTACAGATGATTGACGAAGTTCCGTATGCTTCTAAAAAGAACAACGGAACGTATCATCCAATGCGTCTTGTGCTAAACCGTGAGCTCGAGTTTAAAGGGCGCAAAACCGTACCGTTTGAAGACTATGAGACAGGTAAATTGAAAATAGGGAACGGAAATCCAAGTGCTAAAAATTATAATTCGCTCACGGATTTTGCGGTAAAGGGAACGGTCGTAGAGGCTCGTATTCCATGGCAGCTGTTAAACGTAAAAGATCCGAGCACTCATGAAATTATGGGTGATATGTGGAAGGTAAAGGATATGTACAAAGCATTAGAGGCGAAAAGTACGACCAAATCGATTAACTTTGGGATTGTAAACTACGATCAAAAAGGAAACCTGACGTCGAGTACGATCAATAAGCAAGGGCAAATGTGGAAATATGATTGGAAGCAGTGGGAAGAGCCGTTTTATCACGAACGATTAAAAAAATCGTATGATATCATGAAAAAAGCCTACAGCAATATTGGTTTTCCAACAAAATAAAGCAAGGAAAGGCTTCTACGGTAACGCCGCTTTATGCGTCACGCCCGTAGAGGTCTTTTTCGCTTGCCTTCACTCTAATGTATGAAAAGCATTTCAGGGCAAGTGATTTCTGAAAAAACAATCGAATTTAAGCTTTTTTTCCTATTTTTCCAATGAGAACAGGTGATTTGTAAGAAAAGTTAGCAGAGGAAGCGTATAATAAATTAGGACGATTATAGACTGTATAAAAGCTAAGGTGAGATCAATGAGTAATATTCGAACAATTGCAGAGAGAGCAGGCGTATCCGTAACGACGGTTTCGCGTGTATTAAATGATCACCCATATGTAAGCGATGAAAAGCGACTGGCTGTAAAGCGAGTGATTGAAGAGCTTCAATATACGAAAAATATTAACGCGGTTCATTTAGTAAAAGGACAAACATATATGATTGGCGTGATTCTTCCGTACGTCAATCACCCTTACTACAATCAAATTGTAGAGGGGCTTGCGAAAGAGGCCCTAATTCATGGCTACAAGCTCGTCATTTGTCAAACTAATTACCAAGTTGACAAGGAGAAGGAAGCGCTTGAGATGCTGAAGGTCAAGCAAGTGGATGGTCTCGTTATTTGTTCACGAGAGAGCGATTGGAACATTATTGAGTCTTACGAACGATTTGGTCCCATTGTGATGTGTGAAGAGGCAACGAATCGTATCGTATCCTCTGTATACATTAACCATTACGACGGATTTAAGCTAGGAATGGAGTATTTTATTTCGAAAGGCCATACCTCGATCGGGTGCTGCCTAGCGCGTCCAAACAGCGAAAATAGTAAGAAAAGAAGAAAAGCCTATCAAGACATGCTTCAACAAGTTGACATAAATGAGCGTGAAGACTGGATCTTTTACGGGTGCTTGACGATTGAGGACGGAGAAGCAGTAGCCGAAAAGCTGTTTAAAATGGCCGATCGCCCTGAGGCGCTCCTCGTATCAAGTGATCAAGTTGCAGCAGGAATCATGACGAAAAGCCAACAGCTAGGCATGAATGTTCCGCGGGATTTATCCATCATCGGATTTGATAATCATCCAATTTCAAGAGCACTGGGCATTACGACGATTGAACACCCGGGCCTTGAAATGGGGCAAAAAGCGTTCACGCAGCTTTTTGAGCAAATTGTACAGAAAGAAAATTCGTGTGACCATGAGCTGTCCTTTCAACTGATCGAGCGTTCTAGCGTATGTAACAAAGCCGAGAGAAGCAAATAGCTTTCCTCGGCTTTTTCAAACGTTATTTTTCTACAAGCTGCTTCCACGTGTTGTAGTAATGAATTGCCATATTTGAAAATCCAGCGCTGTTTTTAAAACGATTCATGACTTGTTTTACTTCTGTTTCCATTGTTGAGAGCGGGTAGCTGCCAAAGGAGAGGCTAGCTTCAATAGCAGGATTCGTTTCTACGGCGATTTCTACCTTTTTCTTCAGTTGCTCTGCCCATGCAACTTCAGTTTTGGAGATTTGAATAATGCCATCAGGTCCTTCTGCTTTTGAGCGGTAGGCCATAATGGTTGTCCCATCTGTGTATTTAATGACCCATCTGGCAAGAAAATCATTGCCAAACTGATTTTTAAACGGCACCCGGTCATACCAAGAGGGGATATCAACAGTAAACGGTAAGTTCATGCTTTTTGATAAAAAGGCACTGTATTGAATCGCCGTTTGATAATCGGCGACGCTTTTTGCTACGTCGCTTTCCCATTCAGGAAGCGTGTATGGTTCAATATCTAAGTGAACGCCTTTAAAGCGTTCGGTCAAACCGGCACTTTGCTGGTAATCCTGGAGCCAAATAAAGAAAGCGTCAATTCTGTCCCGGTCATGAGCCCATTGAGGAGCGCCGTCTAAGGCATACACCTGAATTCCTGTTTTCGCAGCTTTGCTTAAAAATGACGTATAAATTGAATAAGGAACGTCTTGGTCAATTTGTAAGTACAAGCGTGTTACGCGTTGTTTCACGAGGAAGTTCATTACGATGTCAGGATTTTTCACAATCTCTTGTGTATCCCATAGCCATGTCGAACGCTCATTTGGTGATCCAACAGCTTCTGAATGAATGCTACCGATTAGCATAAATATAAGAATCAGACACCCGATGATGCGCTTCATGATTGCTTGTCCCATCCTCTCAAATGAAAATTTGTAGAATCTCGCAACTCTCTACATCAATAGTATATAAAGAAGAAAAGCAAATGGTTCAGTGATAGATGCACTGCTTTTTCAAAAAAAGATGGCCATTATTTTTACTATCGGAAGAATGTGATTCTCTATTTAGTAAAAATAGCCGAGAAAGTGCCATTTTTATTGTGTTGTGCAACGCATAAAAAAACAATGTTAGCTTTTCTGACAAAAAAGTAGCAGTGATGTCAGAACAACTGTATGATGAACTCAAGATCACATTATTCTCCTGCGATTTCGTATAACCTCAATAATATGGTCGCACGGATCTGAGAAGATCCAATCTTTTGCCTAGCATCGTTTTGCTAGGTCTTTTTTTATGAAAAAAACGCTGTGTCTCATAGACACAGCGTTAACGATCCCGAAAATAAGGGTGTTTGAACAACCACTTTAGAGTAGGTGGGACGATTAATAAAATAAATAAAATGCGGAAGAGCTGATACCCTGTTAGCACAGAAAGAGAAGCGCCAACGTCTCGACCGACTACAGCCATTTCCGCCATTCCACCTGGTGAAGTGCTCAAGAAAGCTGTTACGAATGAAACGTGATGGAAGTGAACAAGCGCAAAGCCAAATCCTAGGGAACATGCGATTAGAATGAGCGTTGTCATAATCGTAGAGGTCGTAAGCGTAAGCTTTTTATCCAATTGCTCCGGTTTTAGCATCAGTCCTAAATATGCCCCCATAAAAATCTGGGCAATCTCAATGAGTCCGTTCGGTGGGGGAGGGGCGTGAACACCTGTTAGCATAATGATCGCTGTTAGGACAATGGGAACAAGCAGGTAAGGTGTTGGAAATTTTAATTTCTTCCCCATTACCCCAGCGCCGTAGGCGACTAAAAGCAGGAGTACGAGCAGCCAGCTAGAGGACCACGTGAAGGATTCTACGTTTGCAGCGCTATGCTCCACCGGGCCCTTTGTTTCAAACAATGAGCTTGAAGCGAGAAACGGAACCACGAAGACAACGCCCATCAACCGAAAGACTTGAATAAAGGTAACGACGGTAAGGTCAACGCCTTTCATTTCTTCTCCTAACGTGACCATTTGTGATAAGCCACCAGGAACGCTTCCTGTGATCGTCGTTTTCAGATTAATACCTGTAATTTTGGAAATGATAACAGCAAGCATGCAGCTAGCTAAAATAATGGAGACGGTCATCACGAGCATTGAAGGAAGCTGTGTGAGCATTTCTGTTAGCGTATCTTTCGTGAACGAACGGCCAATCATGTAGCCGATAACGACTAATCCTATATTTCGTAAAAGACTCGGCCAGTAAAAAGATAGCGGTGTGAGCTTTGAGATAATGAGGACAGCAAGCATCGAACCGAGTAACCAAGGAAGCGGGGAGTGAATGAGATTAAAAACAATTCCTCCCACTAAGGCGGTCACAAAAGTTATAAGCATGCTAGTAAAACGATTTTTATACATAAAATCCCTTCTAACTTTCGAGAATTGTAAACAATATTTGCAATAAAAAAACATTTTAAATGTAAGCCTTTTCGTTGCGAAATCTCTTTGCGCATTCTAACTTTTATTACTATAATAATACAAAATGATTATACACTTATTTGTCAAGGAAAACAGATTACGGTACGTCCAAGTGAGGGCGTTTTTTCGTTTTAGCATGTTCATTCTAGCTACAAATATGTGGTCCGTTAGGCTCGGTTTCGGGCATTTCTATATGAGTCGTTACTACTTTATTAAAGGGAGGACAATGTTTTGAGCGGTGGGACATCTCAAGGAAAACTAGATCGTTTTTTTAAGCTTTCAGAGCGAAAAACGAACACGAAAACAGAAATCTTAGCAGGCATTACAACGTTCATGACAATCAGCTATGTCATTATCGTAAACCCCTTGATTTTATCTGATGCGGGTATACCGAAAGAAGCAGCGCTTGCAGCAACGATTTATGCGATTTTGTTCAGTACGTTAATTATGGCACTTTGGGCCAACTTCCCGATTGTGACCGGTCCTGGTATGGGACTTAATGCGTTTTTTACGTATTCCGTCGTTTTAGGACAAGGCCTTTCGTGGCAAACAGCGCTTGGGGCTGTGTTTATATCAGGAATTGTGTTTTTCCTGCTAACCGTTACAGGAATTCGAAGTAAGATTATTGACGCCATTCCAAACGTGTTAAAATCATCGATTGCGGTGGGAATTGGCTTTTTTGTTGCGTTTATTGGCTTGAAAAATGCGGAAATCATCATTCCGAACGAATCTTCATTCGTCGGGATCGGAAACCTTGCACATAAAGGCCCGCTTTTAGCACTGTTTGGGTTAATTCTTGGAGCTGTTTTAATGGCGCGACGTGTAAAAGGTGCGCTCATTATTAGCATTATCGCTACGACAGCTTTAGCGATGATTATCGGCTTTCAACACGTTCCGAAGCAGGCGAGTGATGTATTTTCTCTTCATCTTCCAAGCGTGTCCGCTACGTTCATGCAAATGGACTTAAAAGGTGCGTTCGCATACGGAATCTTTTCGGTTGTGTTCTCATTTACGATTGTCGAACTGTTTGATACGTTAGCAACGCTGATTGGGTTATCGAAAAAAGCCAATCTAATGGATCGAAACGGGAAGATCCCTAATTTAAATCGTGCACTTGCAGCAGATTCAATTGGGACAATGGCAAGTGCTATCTTCGGAAGTACGGCGCTGAATACGTATATTGAAAATGCAACGGGCATTGCAGAAGGAGGGCGTACAGGTCTTAAAGGACTGACGGTTGCGATCCTTTTCTTCTTTACCCTTTTCTTTGCACCGCTTATCCAATTTATTCCGAGTGTCGCAACAGCACCAGCACTCATCATTATTGGGTCGTTAATGCTCAGCGATATTCGAAACATCAACTTTGATGACTTTACAGAGTTTGTTCCGGCATTTTTAACGGTACTGCTAATGCCACTAACGTTCAGCATTGCGGAAGGACTAGCTTTTGGATTTATCTCTTATACTCTTCTAAAAGTGTTAACAGGCCGCTATCGTGAAGTACATTGGATGATGTACATCATCAGCATTGCGTTTATCATTAATTTTTATATGATGAGTCATTAAGTCTTTTTCATAAAAGAAACCCGCTATTTTTACGAGAAAATAGCGGGTTTCTTTTTTGTTTGGAAACACTAATGCGGAAGAGATTTTGTGAGCGAAATGAAGGAAAAAAGGGTAAATGGGAAAAATAGACTGGGTCAATTTGTTTTTAGTATGTTAAGATAGTTTACATGTTAGGTTTTGTAACATGAAAAGAAGCACTTTTTCATCAGTGCAATCAGCGACGAAAGGAAGGTAGAAGGATGAAAAAATCGGCTTTTCACTTATATCCACTCGGTGATGCGGCGATTGTGGTTCAGTTTGGGGATCGCATTGACCGTGATATACACCGAAAAATCAAAACATTCGTTCATTATTTAGAAGCAACCCCTATAAAAGCACTCGTTGAATATGTTCCGGCATTTACGACCGTAACGATTTATTATGATCCTCTTCAACTTCAATTTTCTCCGTATGATCAGATCAAAAATGAAGTGACGCGCATATTACTTGCGCTTGATGTAGAGGAAGAAGCTCCTTCACGAACGGTTCAAATTCCTGTTTGTTATGAAGGTGAGTTCGCACCTGATTTAGCAGAGGTTGCACGACATAATGGATTATCACAGGAAGAAGTGATCGATTTACATACAAGCGGTGAATACTTGGTGTACATGCTCGGGTTTGCCCCTGGCTTTCCGTATCTTGGGGGACTATCAGAGAAGCTTGCCACGCCGAGAAAAGCATCACCGCGCTCTGCTATTCCAGCAGGATCAGTTGGCATCGCAGGAAATCAAACGGGCGTTTATCCGTTTGAAAGTCCAGGTGGATGGCAAATTATTGGCCGCACACCGCTTGCGCTCTTTCAGCCGCATGAAGATCCTCCGACGCTTTTACAAGCAGGAGATATCATTCAATTTACGGCGATTTCGAAAAAAGAATACGATGAATGGAGCGTGAGCATATGAGAATGAAAATGGTTCGCCCAGGGCTGCTCACGACGGTTCAGGATACGGGTCGAATAGGCTATCAGCAGTACGGCATCACTACAAGTGGTGCGATGGATCAGCTCGCTCTACGCGTCGCAAACTTACTAGCAGGAAATGAAGAAAACGCAGGTGCTATGGAAATTACGCTTATGGGTCCGAAAATTTCCTTTTTAGAAGATACGCTCATTGCGCTTACTGGAGCTGATTTGTCCCCCGTTATTGACGGCAAAGAAGTCGGCATGTGGCGCCCTGTTCTCGTAAAAGCGGGAAGCTTGCTGCAGTTTGGTATTCCAAAGAGCGGGTGCAGAGCGTATTTGGCTGTTGGTGGAGGCGTTCAAACAGAGCCTGTCATGAATAGTCGTTCTACGTACGTTCGCGCAGGAATCGGTGGCGTTAACGGACGAGCGCTCCAAGCAGGTGATGAGCTAACGTGCGGTTCTCCGAGCGATAAGAGTCAGCATCTTCTTTCAAAACTTCAGAAAAAGGAAGGGAAAGCGTTTGTTGCTGCATCTTGGACGCTGAGCTCTGAACTACTTCCAACTTACGAAGATGAGCCATCTATTCGCGTTGTGGAGGGGCCTGAATATGCGTATTTTACAGAAGAAAGCCAGCAGCAGTTGACGAAGCACCCGTTCCAAGTAACTCCTCAATCTGATCGAATGGGTTATCGTTTAAAGGGAACAGAGCTTCAGCTGCGTGAAAAGCTAGAGCTTGTCTCAAGCGCGGTTACGTTCGGAACTGTTCAAGTGCCGCCTGATGGCAATCCGATTGTTCTTGTAGCGGACCACCAGACGACGGGAGGATATCCGCGAATCGCTCAGGTAGCAAGCGTTGATTTCTCAAAGCTCGCACAAGTTCCACCAGGAAAATCACTGCAATTTACGTACATCTCGTTAGAGGAAGCACAAAAGGCATATATTCAACGAGAAACCATTATTTCAACGATTAAAAAAGCACTTCAATTTCAGTTTAATTAGGGAGGGAAGCGAAGTGAAAGTAGATTTAAATTGTGATTTAGGAGAAAGCTTTGGAGCATACCAAATCGGCAATGATCAAGAGATATTGAATTATGTAACGTCCGCCAATATTGCCTGTGGCTTTCATGCGGGGGACCCGTCTGTTATGCGAAAAACGGTCCAATTTGCTTTAGCGAAAAACGTGGCAATTGGCGCACATCCAGGTCTTCCAGATTTAGTCGGCTTCGGACGACGGAACATGGCGATTTCTAGTGATGAAGCCTATGATATGGTGCTTTATCAGCTAGGAGCCTTAAATGCATTTGTCCAAGCGGAAGGCGGAAGATTGAATCATGTGAAGCCACACGGTGCGCTTTATAACATGGCTGCGAAAGATCCCGTCCTAGCGACTGCGATTGCAAAAGCGATTGCGAAATTTGATGGTGAACTATATTTATATGGACTAGCCGGAAGTGAATTAATTAAGGCTGGTGAAGAAGCAGGGCTTCGTGTTCGTCATGAAGTGTTTGCTGATCGAACGTATCAAGAGGATGGAACGTTAACACCGAGATCCATGGCGAATGCGTTAATCACAGATGCGGGCGATGCGATTGCCCAAGTTGTTCGAATGATCAAGCAAGGGGAAGTTCAGACCATTCAGGGCCAGTCGATTCCGATTCAAGCAGACACGGTATGCATCCACGGTGACGGTGAGCATGCACTTCAGTTTGCACAGCATATTGGGAACGTTTTACAGAAAGAAGGAATTCATATTACATCATCGACATAAAAGGAGACAATCATGAGCAACCAAACGAGAAAATGGAGCGTACTGCTTGGTGCCGCCTTTTTAATGGCAACTTCGGCAGTCGGACCAGGCTTTTTAACACAAACAACCGTATTTACACAGAGCCTAGGCGCAAGCTTTGGTTTTGTCATTTTAATTTCGATCTTACTTGATATCGGTGTCCAGCTTAACGTTTGGCGTATTATTACGGTATCGGAGAAACGAGCCCAGGATATCGCAAATATTCTCCTTCCAGGGCTAGGGGTTTTTATTGCTGTTCTGATCGTAATCGGTGGACTAGCCTTTAATATCGGAAATGTGGGCGGTGCGGGACTCGGGTTTCAGGTTCTATTTGGCATCGATGCAAAAATCGGTGCGCTAATTGCCGCTGTCATCTCCATTGCCGTTTTTCTTGTAAAAGAAGCAGGGAAGCTAATGGACCGCTTTGCGCAAATTATGGGGGGCGTCATGATTCTTTTGATGGTTTATGTCGCATTTACGTCTCACCCTCCTGTAGGAGAAGCGGCCCTTCGTACGATCATGCCGACTGAGCTTGACCCGATTGCGATCGTTACGCTTGTTGGTGGAACGGTTGGCGGATACATCACCTTTTCTGGTGGTCATCGCCTTTTAGATGCGAATATCAGAGGAAGATCCGCGATTCCAGACGCAACAAGAGGAGCGGTTTCTGGCATTACGATTGCTTCAATTATTCGTATCTTCTTATTTCTAGCTGCTCTAGGCGTTGTGAGTCAAGGATTAGCGATTAATCCAGACAATCCGCCTGCATCTGTGTTTCAGCTAGCAGCCGGAAATGTTGGTTATAAGCTGTTTGGTGTTGTAATGCTTGCCGCTGCGATTACATCGATTATTGGATCAGCGTATACATCTGTGTCCTTTATTCGCACGTTTCATCCAGCGATTGCAAAGTACGAGAACTGGATTATTATTGCGTTTATCGTGTTTTCAACGATCGTCTTTATGACGATTGGACAACCTGTTAAAACGCTTGTGTTCGTTGGGGCGCTAAACGGACTCATCTTGCCGATTACGCTAACGATTATGCTGATTGCTGCTTATAAAAAGAAAGTTGTCGGGGATTACAAGCACCCAGTATGGTTAACTATTTTCGGATGGTTTGTTGTCGTGATTATGGGGATCATGGGAGTATACACGTTAATTAGGGAGTTATTTTAATAGAAAGCACTGTGGCTGAAGCCGCAGTGCTTTTTTTGGTAGTTATTGAAACTTTTATTGCCTTCATTCCGTATTTAATATTAGTAAAACAAGGGAGGAACTCCAAATGTCAAAAGTAGAAAATGCCATTAGTGATCGGTTTAAATGTGTGAAGTGTGAGCATACAGGCTGCCGGACAAAGCGGGTAGCGATGACGGGAACGGGACTTAGTAAAATGTTTGATATTCAGCACAACCAGTTTTTATTTGTCTCTTGCAATAACTGCGGATACGTTGAAGTGTATAATCCAGAGATTTTAGAGGGAAAGAAGGGACAGCTAGGGAATATATTAGATGTACTGTTTGGTTAAGGAGGAGTAAAGATGTTGGAGTTTCAGTATGATGAAGACTTTCGAGTATTTAAAGAAAAAGTCATTCCGGTGTTAGAGACGAAGGAAGCTGAGCACAATTTAATCTTAGGAATTACGGAGCGGTTAAACGAACACACGCCGCCTTTATTCATGGCAATCGTCTTAAAGGACAAGGAAGTCGGCGCAATATTTTTACAAACGCATCCGAATCAAGTGATTTTAGCGAAAATAGTGGATTTTTCAAAAGAAGAAATTGATCACATTGCACAGGAGCTGTATATGATCTACCCAACTATTCCTGGTATCATCGGTGATCGAAACATGTCACTTGCACTAATTGAGCAGTGGGCGAAATGGCGAAATGCCACATTATCTGTACATATGAATCAACGTATTTATCAGTTAAAAGAAGTAAAGGTTCCAGTGAATTTACAAGGGTTGAAGCACATTGAAAAAGAGGATCTTAACACCGCCTATCAATTTCTCTATGACTTTTCACAAGAAGTGAATGAGCCGATGACGATGGAAGCGGTACATGAGAAGATCACGATGTGGTTTGATGCCAATAGCTTGTACGGCTTGTATAAGGACGGGGAGTTAATTTCAATGGCTGCCACCACTCGCCCGACAAGAAGTAACATTTCCGTGAATGCCGTCTACACGCCGCCGTCGCATCGTAAAAAGGGTTACGCCTCACAGTGTGTAGCCGCTCTTACGCAGCGCATGCTTGATCAAGGGTATGCCTCAACGTCGCTTTATACGGATCTTGATAATCCAACATCGAATAAAATTTACATGGAGATCGGCTATGAACCGGTCGCTGATTCCATTCATATCCTCTTGAACTAAAAAAACACGACGCGAACGTCGTGTTTTTTTAGTAAATCGGCACATTTAAAACGTACAAGATGACGGCTAAGAAGTGAAGAACCGTACCGGCTAACACAAATAAATGCCAGATCATATGATGAAACTTAAATCCTCTCCATACGTAGAACACGGCACCGACCGTATACAAGACGCCACCGATCACAAGCAGCATAATGCCAGGCTCAGGTAGGATGGATTGAAGTGGTTCCCATGCGAATACGATGAGCCATCCCATAAGGACGTATAAAATGGTTGACATGAATAAAAACTTTTTCGTAAAAAAGGCTTTAAACACAATCCCACCAACCGCCATTCCCCAAACAATTCCAAAGATCGTCCAACCGAGGGCACCGTTTAACATAAACATAAATGGTGTATATGTTCCGGCAATAAAGAGGTAAATGGACGAATGATCAAAGATCTCAAACAAATCCTTCACTTTGCCTTCAGGAAAGCTGTGTACAAGAGTCGATGACACGTATAAAAGCAGCATCGTAATTCCGTAAATCGTAAAACTTACTACGTGCCACGGCGTTCCATGCTGAACGGAAAAAACCACTAGCAGCGTTAATCCTACAATACTTAAAATAGCTCCAATTCCATGAGTAATTGCATTTGCAATCTCTTCCGGCTTAGAGTATGTGTGTGTATTTGCCATAAACACAACCCCTTATCGTTCAAATATAGCGTTACTATCATTTATATGAGCCCACCTAGAAAAGGGGGACTTTCTTTTAATGTTGAATAAGCCTGTTGTTTTCTTTAGATGATCTATCTTGTTAATGCTATCAAATTCTTTCGTAAAATGATAGTAGAAAGTGAAATGCTTCTCAATGTTTCCTCAAGTCGAAAGTTTTATAACAGGAATCATAATTGGACCTTCTGTTTCATATAAAACAAGAAGAAGGACAAGAGGAGGAGTAAGGAAATGAAGATTAGTGAAAGCTTGCAGCGTATGGAAGGGATTTATCACGCGCTGCACGAAGATTGTTTCGTCTATGTCGGAACGCTTCTACATGACGAAATTACGCTTCAACCCAATCATCTGAAAGAACTGCGTGTCTTAGTTGAACATTTAAAATCAACGGATTTATATAATACGCTTTTATTAAATGCTATTTTGAACTTAGTCGATTATGATCAGCCGATTTACCAGCTATCCGTGCTGCGTCCCATTACGCTCGATGGATACGAGGAAAAAATCGACGTGCTGTATCATGAGAAAATCAGCATTGAGAAAGAACTGCAAAAAATTTATCAAAATCAGCGGAAAAGGCTGCTGCGAGAATCACGAGAGCCATTAACAAAGCTCAGTCGTTTTTTAGAACAGCTTCTATACGCAAAAGAACCGGTCGGGTAAATGAAGGTCCTGCTTTTCTCTTCTAGTATGAGAAAAGCAGGGCTGTTTTTATGTATAGCTTGTCGAATAGATTTCCGGGGCGTGAAAAAGGATTTAGTGGGTGCATGACGAACCTTTTTAGTGGGGGATTATGAAGAAGGAGGCGACCTATTTTATGCTTCACTTTATCAACGTACATCTACCGCTAGAAGATCGATCATCGTTGTATGAGGTAATTATTCAGGAAGGTAAATATGAGTCTATAAAGAAACAAGATGACTATCGTGAAGAGGACACGTTCATTCCGTTAAAAGGTGAGCACGTCGGGAAGACGCGAAAAATTGACTGTGAGGGTCGCGTCATGCTGCCAGGACTTGTGGATATGCATATGCACCTTGATAAGGCGTATTCATTCAATAGCGTACCGAACGAGAGCGGCACGCTAGAGGAAGCGATTCATAATTATGATAAGCTGACACCGACGTTTACAAGTGAAATTTTACGACAGCGTATGATTAAAACGTCGCTTGAAGCATTAAGCTACGGGACGACAACGATTCGAACACATATAGATTTCAGCTTTACACTCCCAGAGGAAGTAGCTTTTCGGGGGTTAGAGACTGCGCTTGAAGTAAGAGAAGAGCTGAAAGAGTTTATGGACATTGAAGTCGCACCGATGTTCTCAGGAATTGATGTGAATGATGAAGCGCACTTTGAGCGTATGAGAAAAGCAATTGAGCTTGGAATCGATGCAATTGGAGGAGCACCTCATTTAGCGAAAGAACCCGAGAAGGAAATTGAGCTTCTATTTTTAATGGCGAAAACGTACGATAAGCCGCTTGATTTACATACGGATGAGAGCGATGATCCTGAGCGTGATACGGTTATTTCCATTGCTGAACAGACGGTGAAGTCCGACATGAAGGGCCGCGTTGTTGTGGACCATTTATGTTCGCTCGCTGCAATGAAAGAAGACAAGGCACATCGAGTGATTGAGCTTATGAAAGAAGCGGATTTAGGCGTTGTCACACTTCCCGCCGTGAACATGTATTTACAGGGCAGAGGTGACGAGGGAATTGTCAGAAGGGGAACGACACGAATTCGAGAGCTAAAAGCAGAAGGCATTCGAGTTGCAACGGCATCTGACAATATTCACGATCCGTTTCACCCATTCGGAAAAGCAGACCTCATCCAAATTGGTCTCATGACGGCATACGTGGCGCACATGGGAACGAGAGGGGAGCAGCACGACTTATTAAAAATGATGACGGACGTGCCGGCAAGTATTTTAGGATTACGTCAGTACGGAATAAAAGAAGGTCATCCCGCTAACTTTGTCGTTTTCAACGCTCAATCTGTGGAAGGAATTTTCACAGACATTCCATCTACGCGCTACGTATTCAACCGCCACCGCTGGGTGAGCGTCACTGAAACATCCAAGCGCTTAGCGACCCACTCGATGACAGAGCTATGGCGCGCGAACCAATTTCAGATCTAACGAAAAACAGCGAGCATTCGCTGTTTTTTTATGTTTATCCATTTACAAATAAAACCAATTCTATTAACATATAGTCATATAGCTATATGTTAATTTATCGAAAAGGAGGATTTTTTTGTCTGATACTTACAAAGCGCTTGCCGATCCGACAAGAAGGAGAATCGTGGAACTATTAAAACAAAAAGACATGACGGTCAGTGAAATTGCCGCACATTTCAATATTTCCCAGCCGAGCATATCGCAACATTTATCTATTTTGAAAAATAGCCAGCTCATTGAATCATATAAAGAGGGGAAATACGTCATTTATTCACTAAATCTAACGGTCTTACAAGATGTTTTAGGGTGGTTTCTAACACTACTGAATAAACAGGGGGAATAAAAATGAGGCAGCTAGCAGTGATCGGTACATCATTTTTAGTCATTATTTTAACGTGGGGTGTTTTCTTTCGTTATTTACCTGATAAGGTAGCCATGCATTTTGATGCAGCGGGTAATCCAGATCAGTATGGCAGTAAGCTGTTTGTCATGAGTATGTTTTTAGTACTAAGCTTTGTTTTGCTCTCGATGACCTATTTATTTGTTTTATATGATCGCAAAAATGTGCACAAAAGAAAGATCAATAGACCCATTTCGATTTTTTTCATCCTCTTTACGTGGTCGCTTAATAGCTTGTTTCTACTCAATACTCAAGATGAGCAGGTGCGGGTTGAAAAGCTCCTTTTTGTAATCATCGGCTTGTTCTTCATCATTATTGGAAACTACATGCCTACGATTAAACAAAATTCGTCAATTGGCATTCGAACGAAAGAAGCGCTTGAAAGCAAGATCGTTTGGAATAAAACACAGCGATTTGGCGGTTTTGTTTTTATCGTACTAGGCTTTTTAATTGCCTGTTTGGTTTTTGTTGATGGAATAACAGCAGTATACTCTTCGATTATTAGTCTTGCATTATCATTATCACTTGGCATCATCATGCTATACTCCAAAAAGCAAAAGGAAGCGTAGGTTTTTACAGAAGCGTGTGTATGTTAGTACAGGTGATGGAAAAAATTTTTTCATCGCCTTTTTTTATTTTGTTACAAATTTTCAAAAATCCATACGCTTTTCACAAAATTTGTAATACACTTACTAAGTAGGGAAAAAGAAGAGCTTTGCAATGAAAGCTTATTTATGACGTAAAGTGATCCGTTGGGTCATTTTTTTCATTTATTTTATGACAACGAAGGTGAGAAGATGGAATTTTTGAAGGTGCTGCTGCCCGTATTCGCGATCTTTGTGCTAGGGTATGTAGGACAAAAGAAGATTGGGTTTGATCCGAAAACCATTTCGACGATGGCGCTCTACTTGCTGACGCCTGTGCTAGTGTTTCAAACGTTTTATAACGCGGTATTTGACCGTACATACTTATATATGACGCTCTATACGTTCGGATTATGCTTTGCTCTTATTCTAATTGTTTATATTATTGGGTATGTGAGAGGATACAACAAGGTTGAAACGTGTGGAATGATCCTAGCTTCTGTGTTTATGAACAACGGAAACTACGGAACACCTGTAGTCCTGATGCTATTTGGGGCAGTGGGACTTCACTATGCGATTGTACTCATGGTTATTCAGCAAATGGTCATGTGTACAGTCGGGGTATACTACGCGGCGAAGGGTAGTCCTGATGCGGACGGGATTCGCTCAGCGGTAAGAGCGGTATACCGAATGCCGATCGTTTACGGTGCTATTCTTGGCGTGCTGTTTCAATACGCGCACATTCCGCTTAGTAATTCAGTAAAAGAAGCAGTCAATTTAGTCGCAAATGCCGCTATTCCAACGGTTATGATCGTGCTAGGCATGCAACTTGCGAATATATCACTTCGCAATTTAGCGAAAAGCAAGCTATCACTCTCTCTTTTAGTGAAGCTTCTCGTATCACCGCTTGTTGCCTACGTGCTGACGCTCTTTTTACCGGTTGATCCGATGG
The DNA here is from genome assembly GCF_022646885.1 of Priestia koreensis. GTDB lineage: Bacteria > Bacillota > Bacilli > Bacillales > Bacillaceae_H > Bacillus_AG > Bacillus_AG koreensis_A. Next base: position 894,954 of record NZ_CP061868.1, read on the forward strand.
TGAAGCAAATTATGATTATTACAGCGGCCATGCCAACCGCAGCGAACACCACGATGTATGCGCTGCAGTATAATACCGATCCGGACTTTGTTTCGTCTGCGACATTAGTCAGCACATCGCTTAGCCTTGCAACGCTTCCGCTTGTGTTTATGGTCGTATTATAAAAAAACGTGATGAGATCGCCTCATCACGTTTTTTTATGTTTCTTTTGGTTTAGTGCGGTTTTTACGACTCTTACCCCAAAGGACAAGATCGAAGATGGCAAATAAAATACTCACGGTTATCAAGACGTTAAAGCGATAACTTATTGGGAGAAAAAAGGTCAGTATTATTAGAAGGGTGTAGGTGGGATGAGCCATGATAAAGGGCTTCGTGTACATTTTTCGATAACTCACCTCTTATCACTCCTTTGTTCAAAAAAATTTTCACTCTCTCAAGCTATATCTATTCCTAATTTAACCATTCGATACGGAGATAAAAACTCCTTTCTTTTTAGTAAAATGCTTTTTTGCCTTTTTTATCCAAAAGTGATATCATAGTGATATGGAAATAATATAATAGTGAAGAATAAATTAGAAATGTTTGCTGTTTGAATGATCTAGTGAAATGGGGTAGAGAAATGAAGGAAAGAAAAGCGATGTATATGAATGGATTTGTGGGAATTCTTCTCATTATTCTTGCGGGAGGAGTCGGCGCATTCTTTTTACTTCAGCAACAAGTTCTCCTCGGTGCGGTGTTAATCGTCATCGCGTTACTTCTTGCAACAGGTATTACGGTTATTCAGCCGAACCAGGCGCAGGTGATTCTCTTTTTCGGTCAGTATTTAGGAACGATTCGAGCGAGCGGATTATTTTTAACCGTTCCACTTGCTATTCGTCGCACCGTATCACTACGCGTTCGAAACTTTAACAGTAAAAAGCTAAAAGTAAACGATGTCGAAGGAAACCCGATTGAAATTGCGGCGGTCATTGTGTTTAAAGTCGTTGATTCTGCCAAAGCTATTTTTGATGTTGATCGCTACGAGCAGTTTGTTGAAATTCAAAGTGAGACGGCTATTCGCCACGTCGCAACGAAATATCCATATGATACGTTTGATAATGTAGAAATTACGCTCCGAGGCAATGCAGATGAGGTATCGGCAGAGCTTAGCGCTCAGCTGCAGGAGCGATTAGAAGTAGCTGGAGTAAACGTTATTGAAGCACGCTTAACGCACCTGGCATACTCTACTGAGATTGCGAGTGCCATGCTACAACGTCAGCAGGCAACGGCGATTCTTTCAGCTCGTCAGAAGATTGTGGAAGGAGCTGTTTCAATGGCACAGATGGCCGTTGAGCAGTTGGATCAAAATAGTACGATTGAGCTTGATGACGAACGAAAAGTACAAATGGTGAATAACCTTATGGTCGCGATCATTTCTGATCGTGGTACACAGCCTGTTTTAAATACAGGCACACTCTACTAAATGATGTGATGATATGGCAAAGAAGAAAAGTTTTCCACTTCGCATTGATCCTGAATTATACGGAATTTTAGAGAAATGGGCACAGGATGAGTTTCGCAGCGTGAACTCTCATATTGAATATTTACTTCGGGAATCAGCGAAAAAGCATGGACGTACGAAAAAAGCTGAAGAAAAAGAATGAAGAATGACAGCCTCAGGCAAACTAGCTTGGGGCTGTTTCTTTTGCTAGTTAGAGGAAAAAATTTGCAACAAATCCCTCTTATGTCTCATTGATTTATTTGAATATTCAATTAAAATAAAGAAGTAGAAAAAATGAAGAACAAGGGGGAGAAAGACATGGACAAGCAAATGTTAAAAAGATGGCTGTTACCGCTCTTTATTTTTTGCTTAGTTGTAATGCCATTTGCCACAAATCACGGCTCCGATGTTGAAGCAGCAGGCGATTATGCGAAGTTGTCAGAGCAAATTAATACGATTTTGCAAGATGACCGACTGAGTGGAGGAATTGCTTCCATTAGCGTTCGTGATGCAGAAACAGGGAAGGTCGTATTAGAGCGAATGGGTAACACCCGGTTGAAGACCGCTTCTAATATGAAGTTATTCACCGCATCCGCAGCGCTTGAGACGCTTGGGTCCGATTATCGCTTCAAAACGGAAATATATACGGACGGAAATAAGAAGAATGGCAAACTAAGTGGGAATCTCTATCTAAAAGGAAAAGGTGATTTTTCTCTTTTAGAAGAGGATTTTCAAACGCTTGCCAAGGAAGTCAAAAAACGTGGCATTACAGAAGTGAAAGGGAATGTGGTAGCGGACGATAGCTGGTACAATGACGTGCGCTTGTCTGAGGACTTAGTGTGGAGCGATGAACCTTTTTACTACGGAGCACAGATTTCAGCGTTAACAGCTTCACCAAACACGGATTATGATGCGGGAACGGTGATTGTGGAAACGACGCCAACAACGGTAGGGAAGCCTGCACGTGTCGCGTTTGTTCCTCACACAAACTACGCGAAAATTATTAATCACACCAAAACGGTTGCATCAGACGGCACGAAGAAAATTTCAGTGACGCGCAATCATGGAACGAATGAAATTTTAGTAGAAGGAACGATTCCGGAAAAAGCAACGGCTAGCCGCTCATGGGTGACGCTATGGGAGCCAACGGGCTATGCGCTTGATCTGTTTACACAGGCTCTACAAAAAGAAGGCATTCGCGTTAAGGGGAAGAACAATACATACGGAATTACACCAGCAAAAGCCTCTTTACTTTATACGAAATCATCTAAGCCGCTCTCAGAGCTCATGGTGCCATTTATGAAGCTTAGCAACAATACGATTGCGGAAAGCTTAGTGAAAGAAATGGGGCAAGTGGTATACAAGGAAGGAAGCTGGGAGAAGGGCCTTGATGTTATTCGCGCTTATGCTGAAAAAGAAGGCGTCAATGTTAAAACGCTCCGCTTCCGAGACGGGTCTGGTTTATCACACGTGACAAACGTGCCAACGAATGAGATCTCAAAGCTTCTTGTGAACGTGCAAAAAGAAAAATGGTTTCATGACTATGAATATTCGCTTCCTGTCGCAGGAAACAGTGATCGCATGACAGGTGGAACGCTCAGAAATCGCATGAAGGGAACAGCTGCGGAAGGAACCGTTTTAGCGAAGACGGGAACGATTACAGGTGCAAGTGCGCTGTCTGGGTATGTGACAACGAAAGGTGGGGAAAAGCTCGTGTTTTCCCTTATCTTAAACAACTTTATTGCAGATGATGTCAAAAGTATTGAAGATCGAGTAGGCGTCGCATTAGCAAGCTACCAGTAATCATGAGAAAAGGGCGAAGCGCTGTGTAGAGCGCTTCGCCCCTTTTATTGTTATTCTCCTGCGATTTTAGCAACGATTTTACCGCGTACATGACGGTCGGCAAGTTTTTGTAGTCCTTGAGGAATTTCGTCAAGGGAAATCACTTCTTCAAGAAGAGACGAGATTTTTCCGTCTGCTAACAGTTGAAGCATTTCGTTACCCATCTTCGCAAAATCACGTTGCTCGTCCATGTTGTTAGAGGAATGCCCCGCACCTAGCGCTACTTCATGATAAGAAGGAGAGGTCGTGAACGGTTTGATTTTCGTGTAATCAGGTGCACCTGCGATAAATGCAAGATGACCGTTAAACGTTAAAACGTCTAAAGAAGTCGTTGAGTTATCGCGACTTACCGTATCTAATACATAATTCACACCAACGCCGTTTGTCAGCTCCATCACTTTCTCAACGAAGTTCTCCTTGCGGTAGTCAATCGCATAATCAGCACCAAGATCTTTTACATATGCGTGGTTCTCTTCAGAAGCCGTTGTAAAGACTGTTAGGCCTGCTTGTTTTGCGAGCTGAATCGCAAAGCCACCAACACCGCCAGCACCTGCATGAACTAAAATGGTCTTGCCTTCTTGAATGTGCATTTTACGAAAGAGGGCTTGATACGCCGTATATCCCGCACACGGAAGCGCTACTGCATCCTCAAAGCTAATACCATCTGGAATACGCGAAATTGTATGAGCAGTAGTCACCGCGTACTCAGCAAAGTTTCCGTCATTCGCTAAGCTCGCATGATACACGACGCGGTCACCTTTCTTCCATTCAGTCACCCCTTCTCCTACTTCTTCAATTAATCCAGCTCCGTCAACGCCCACAATGTGTGGATAGTTCCAATCTGGGTTATTGCCGTTTGCTACTTTATAATCGACAGGATTAAGCCCTGTTGCGTGTACCTTCACTAATACCTCGCCCTTTTTTGGAGAGGGAGTAGGAACTTCTCCTACCTTCATATCTTGCCACTGATCGCCTTTTTGTAATAACAATGCTCTCATTTCGATTGCCTCCTCTAAGAAATAATGTTCTATCGTTACTATAACCGAATAGCAGATGATTAAACGGTTGTCTGCACAACGAAAAGTATGAACCGAAAAGAACCAAAAAGAAAGAAGGCACCTTTTGGGTACTGACTTGTGTTGATTTTGTAAGAAAGTTATTTTGGGATGTTTGTTCGACAAAAATCGACAAGTGGAGAAGATGGGTGGTGTAGGCGGTGTTGACAAATGAAGGTGTCGTTTAATGGTTTAAAGCGATGGGGGTCAGACCCCCATCGCTTTGTTTAGTTTCCCCATATAATGTAGTCGAAGCCAAATGAAAAACACAACCTGCGCCACCAAGAAACAACCCAACACCACAGCTAGTTCAGTGCGAATATTACCGTACTCTTTGTACATCGTTTGCAGCGTAACAAAGGCGACACAGCTGTGGATCATCGCAATGACGAGCGGTAGGAACGCTTGGAAAGCGAGCTGCTTTGTGATAATGGAGCGCTGCTGTGATGCGCTAAGACCAATGCGGCGCAAAATCGTTAGCTGCTTCACGTCTTCATCAAAGTTTGTGAAGAGGCGGAAGTATAAGAAGCTAGCTGACGTGACGAAAAAGATAATTCCAACGAGCGATGAGACAAGCAGCATGACGTTGTATGCTTGACGAACCATTTGATACAGAACGCCAACGCTCGTATACGAATACTCGGTGCTCCGGGATGTCATTTTCATCAGAGAAGGCGCAATGTTATTTGTGTCCTTCCACTGTGAATCTTTGACGTTATACGTATAGTAATGAGCATCTGGTTGGATCCCTGAAAACTCTCTCATGTCCGCGTCTGCTACAACGAGCATGGCGCCGACGTTTGGGTTATTGGCGACGATGGGAACGATATTCGAACGAGATTGAATCGTTTTGGCAATCCCTGAGTTTCCTGTATAAAAGCGGACCGTATCCCCTGGATAAGTGGAACTGAAGTTTCGATAATAAAGAACGCTACCACTTCGAACGTCTACAGGTTTTTTCCCTTGAATTTTACGAAGTTCGTTAAATTCGCCACCACTCATTACGAGAGTCGTTTTAGCTACGCTCGTTTGCATCACACGAATGTCCCCGTCAAAGGCTTCATACGTAAGATTGTCTTTTTCAATGCCTTTTCGGATCAGGTTCATATGCTTTTCTTCGTTTTTGTTGCCAGGAAGGCTTAAATAGTTAATCTCGGTCGGATAAAAACTTTTTATGTTTTCAGCGTAGGACTGTATGGCTGAGAACGTTCCGATCGAGCAAAAAGCAACGGTTAAAACCATCGTCATCAGGAAAAATGTCCGCGCATGATCCTTTAGACGGAAGCTCAGTCCTGAGACGGTGAGCATGCGTTCTGCATTTGCTTTTATGCCCTGTGATTTTTGGATCTTTTGAAATAAGAAGATTAAAAACTGTGAAAAGAAGAAATACGTCCCGATTGTGACAAGGCCGACAATGACTAGAAAATCTTTCACAATATCGAGCTGTCCGTTAATAAAAATGGCACGAGAATAGCCGTAGCCAAGCGTTGCAATAGCCACCAAAACAAAAAACAGATTGGCTTTTTTAAAGTGACGTGGCTTGCTGCTTTCAGATAGTAGGGCGATTATTTTTTTACTACGAACGAAATAAGGCGTGAACATGGATACCACTAAGAAGAGAACAAAGAATGATCCCATCGTAAGGACAAGTGGTTTCCAGTCCATATAGAAAGACAGCGTATTTAAATCAAGAAATTTCCCGCTTGCTAAGTAAAAGAGCTTGCTTAATAAAAGCGCCATTCCCATTCCAAACAAAATCGAAGCGAGTCCAAGTAAAAAGTTTTCTAAGAACAGCATGTTCCGAATTTGACGCGGCTTCGCACCTAAAATGGTTAGAACACCAAGCTGCTTCGAACGCAGTCTTAAGTACGCAGCAACGGAGTAGGTCACAAATAAAAATGAGAAAATAAAGATAATCACTTCTGCGGAGTACATGGCGTATTTTCCAATTTCCTTCACCGTTCCGCTTTCAATTTCAGGGTGAAACATAAAAAGGGCACAGAGGCCAAAAATCATGACTGAAAAGGAACTGCTAATAAAATAAGACCAATAGACCTGAAAGTTTCGTCGAACGTTATTCCATGCGAGCTGACGCATGTTCATGGCTTTCACCTTCCTAATTGCGAATTTCTTAATTCTTACTATAAAAGAAGGTGGCCAATAAAAATATCGCGTAACCTTACGACTACCTTACAAAATTGTAAGAAACGATGAAAGAAGCGAAATTTGAAAAAATAGATTGACAAGAATCCATTTTCTAATAATAATAAAAACAGTTAATGATAATGAGAATTATTTTCGATTAGTGGAGGGGACCATACATAATGAAACGTGTTTTGTTTAGCTTGTTGGCGTTCGTATTACTAGTTTGCATCGTGTTTCCTTCTTATATAGGAGCAAAAGAGATTCCAGGAAAAGCGGGAATTGAGGCTTCAACTAAAAGCGTTGATGGAACCATCAATGCGGTAAAAAAGAACGACTGGGCTCAAAGTGAGACAGCCTTTGAACAATTCAAGCAGCAGTGGACGAAAGTTGAGGGAGATGTTCGAGAAGAATCACTTTCTACATATGGAAAGATTAAAACGAAAATGGCAGCAGTCTCAATTGCGCTGTTAAATCAAGACGCTGAGAAGGCTGAAGAGTCTCTTCAAGAATTGCAGCTTCTTTTGTCACAATATACAAAAGGTCAGGGAGAAGGAAAAACGCCCGCATCTTCTAAGCTTACATTATCCACCTACGTTTCTTTACTAGAGGAAACGAAACAAACGTTAAAAGATGGCGACCTTCCGAAAGCTAAAGCACAGGTAGGACAGCTAAAATCACAGTGGTTAACGGTAGAAGGCGAAGTGGTTGGTCAATCAAAAGTGGCGTACAACAACTCAGAAAAACGCCTCGTACTGCTTGATTCTTATGTTTATTCTGAAAGCGGTTTAAAAAAGGCTGAGAAGACGATCGGTCATATGATCTCTGATTTAAAGCCGTTATCAAATACAGCATACGGCGTGTGGGATGCAGCGCTTATTCCAATACGCGAAGGACTTGAGGCGCTGCTTGTGATTGGTGCACTCCTAACCTTCACAAAGCGCGGCCAGCAAAAACGCGGCAGTCAATGGGTGTGGGGCGGTACAATCGCCGGTATCCTTTCAAGCATTGCGATTGGCTTTTTAGTGAGCTATGTGCTGAGCTCTGCGGCGTTTGGCCAAAATAACTTTTTAATTAATGGTTGGTCAGGAGTAATCGCAAGCGTCATGCTTCTGTATGTGAGCTACTGGCTTCACCGCAATTCTAACATTAAGCGCTGGAATGCCTTTATGACGAGCAAAACGGAAAAGGCATTGAGTAATGGAAAAGTGATTTCCTTTGCGGTACTTGCGTTTCTTGCCGTGTTACGTGAAGGAATTGAGACCGTTATTTTCCTAGTTGGAATGGCGAATCAAATGTCTATGAACAAGCTTTTAGCAGGTATGGGCGTCGGGTTTGGCATTTTAATGGTCATCTGCTTCCTCATGCTGAAGCTGAGCGTTCGCTTGCCGCTGAAGCCGTTTTTCCTTGTTTCTAGCATTATCGTATTCTATCTATGTCTGAAGTTCATGGGCTCAGGGATTCATAGCCTACAGCTAGCAGGATTCCTTCCATCAACGGTACATGATTATATTCCAAGCTTTTCAACGCTGAGCGTGTATCCGTCGTGGTATAGTACGCTACCACAGCTGATCATCGTCGTTGTCACCGTGATTGCTTTTATCATGCAGCGATTGAACAAGAACAAAACAACTAAAATACAATCAAACCAGGAGGCCATCTAAGATGAGTGTTCGTAAAAAATTTGTTTATACAGCCCTAACTTTATCCCTATTTACTGTTCCGGCTTTAAGTGCTTGCGGAGCGGACAAAGCGTCTGAGCCGACAAAAGCAGAAAGCTCTCAGAAGGACGGAAGCATGAAGGAAAACGTGAAAAGCATGCAAAAAACGTTAGCTGCGCTTCAAGCCGGTTTAGATAAAAAGGACGAAGAAAAGGTCGTTGCACAAGGAAAGAAGCTAAACGATCAGTGGCTTTCCTATGAAACAGAGATTCGTGAAAAGTATCCCCTATTATATACAGACGCGGAGAAATATTTGCAGCCTCTATACAACGAAGTGACAAAAGAAAAAGTCGATTTAGATAAGATTCAAGAGATCGGGGTTCAAGCAGGACGTTCACTAGATCAATTAGCAAACGCCAAAAAAGCAGCCGCGAAAACGTCTGAAGCATTAGATAAAGCAGTGGCGGATTATAAAACATACGTAGAAGAACAAACGGAAGAGCTCGTAAAAACGACGACTGCCTTTACAGATGCGGTTCGTGCAAATGATGCTGAAAAGGCAAAATTCGCTTACGGACAAGCGCGTGTGTACTATGAGCGCATTGAGCCGATTGCTGAAAGCTTCGGAGATTTAGATCCGAAAATTGACGCCCGTGAAAATGACGTATCAGCAGACGAATGGAGCGGCTTCCATCGTATTGAAAAAGCGCTTTGGAAGGACGGATCACTAGAAGGAATGGCGACTTATGCCGATCAGTTAGACAAAGATGTTGCGGAACTTCAAGGTGAGATTAAAAACGTTAAGCTTACGTCAACACAAGTAGTGGCAGGTTCAATGGAATTACTAAACGAAGCGGCAATTTCGAAAGTGACAGGTGAGGAAGAGCGCTATTCACATATTGACTTAGTAGACCTAGCGGCAAACGTTGAAGGATCACAGGCGATTTATCATGCGATTTTACCAGCACTAACAGATAAAAATCCTGATCTATCAAATCAGCTTGATACCGAGTTCAATCAGCTAACAGAAACATTAACAAAGTATAAGCAAGGTGATTCTTACGTAGCTTACACAACGTTATCAAAAGAGCAAGTACGTGAACTAAGTCAGCAGCTGAGCTCATTATCAGAATCAATGGCACAAACAGCTGAAATTTTTCAGTAAGTGAACGGATCAAGTAAGGAGGATATAGACATGAAGGAGTCAGAGGAATCAAAAAAATATAGCCGACGAGATATGCTGAAAATGTCTCTTCTGACCGGAGCAGGTGTAGCAGTAAGCGCAAGTGGAATTGGCGGAGCTGTCGCGGCAATGGGCGGACTAGGTTCCAAAAAGGCAACGGCAGAACCGCATGAAGACGACGATGCCATCTCCTTTTACGGGAAGCATCAGGCAGGCATTATCACTCCACAGCAAACGTATTTGTATTTAGCGTCTTTTACACTGTTAACAGATGATAAAAAAGCGGTCATTTCCCTCTTTAAAAAGTGGACCGAAATGGCGGCTGCGATGAGTGAAGGGTCTGTAAACGAAACGTACGGAAACGACTGGCTTCCACCGAGTGATACAGGCGAAGCAGTCGATTTATCAGCGGCACGCTTAACGATGACGTTTGGATTTGGCCCGACGTTTTTTGAGAAAAACGGAAAAGATCGTTTTGGAGTTGCATCGAAAAAGCCAAAACACCTGCAAGATATTCCACCAATGCCCCGTGATGATCTACAAGAGCCTTTCATTGGGGGAGATGTATGTATTCAAGTGTGTGCGGATGACCAACAGGTGGCGTTTCATGCGATTCGTAATTTTATTAAATCAAGCGTTGGAAAAGCCGAGCTTAAGTGGATGCAGTCTGGATTTATTAGTGGCAAGGACGGCATGACGCCTCGTAACTTGTTTGGTTTTAAAGACGGAACCGCCAATGCCGCTTCGACCAACACACGTGCACATGATCAAATCATTTGGGCAAATCAAGGCGAGCCTGATTGGATGCAGGGGGGCTCCTACATGGCGTGCCGAAAGATCAAGATGTTTCTTGAAGTATGGGATCGATCTTCGTTAAAAGATCAGGAAGATACGTTTGGACGTAAAAAGGATAGCGGGGCGCCTTACGGAAAAGCGAAAGAGCATGATAAGGTGAACCTGAGCCAGCTTCCGAAAACGTCTCATACGGCGATTGCGAAAGGATCAGGACAGCAAATTTATCGCCGAGCGTATTCCTATACAGACGGTGTAGATACAAAAACAGGCTATGTAGATGCAGGACTGATGTTCATTGCCTATCAAAAAAATCCGACACAGCAGTTTTTGCCGATGCTCCTCATGCTTTCCAAACAGGACAAGCTGAATGAATACACAAAGCACATCGGAAGCGCGATGTTTGCTTGTCCAAAAGGAATTAAAAAAGGCTCTTACATCGGAAAAGAGCTGTTAGAAGCATAAAAAAAGTCAGAAGGAATCATTCCTTCTGACTTTCGTTTGTTAGCGGTGCTTTTTCTTCATATCGAGAATGTGAAAAATATTTTCGGCTTGCTGCGTGTTATCGATAAGACCAGAGAACATTTCTTTTCCTGGGCCATACGCATACACGCCAACCTCTTCACCTGTATGACCAGACGTTGTCCAGCCAGTGTGAGAGCGCATGTTAATAATTTTTTCGATTGCGTCATCGATCTTCACCGCATTTTTAGATGCAGCGGCATCCTTTACGGATTGAAGCTCTTCAGGCGTCAATTTTAAGTCAAGGTACTGAGCTAACGTTTCGTCAACAGAAGCCCCTTTTACGATTTGATCTGCCATGTAATTTGGCGTTCGTTTTGCTGCTTTAATTGGGGCCGTATCCCAGTTGTAAATTCCTGTTCCTTTTTCATCATTTGCGCCGATTGAGAAGCCACCTGTAGAGTGATCAGCCGTCGCAACAACAAGGGTATGCTTGTCTTTTTTCGCAAAGTCAATGGCTGCTTTATAAGCACGCTCGAAGTCTTCCATTTCGCTCATCGCGCCCACCACGTCGTTATCATGGCCTGCCCAGTCGATTTGACTTCCTTCTACCATTAAGAAGAATCCGTCTTTATTGGATTTTAATCGATCAATGGCTGAGGTTGTCATGTCTTTTAACGAAGGCGTTTCGTTTGGACGATCAATCATATTCGGTAATCCGCCGTCTGCAAACAGACCAAGCACCTGCTTGTCCTTGCTTTTTAGAAGCTCATCCTTTGATGTGACGTAACGGAATCCATCTTTTTGGAACTTCTTCGTTAAATCAACGTCTTTACGGACAAAGTTGCCTTTACCGCCACCGAGCATCACGTCGATTTTATGCTTTCCATTAATCATCTCGTTATAGTAATCATCAGCAAGTTGATCCATGTTTTTTCGGCTTTCATCATGAGCACCGAATGAAGCAGGAGTTGCGTGCGTAATTTCTGATGTTGCAACTAATCCGGTTGACATGCCGTTTTCTTTTGCTTGCTCGAGAACGGTTTTGATTTCGTGCTTTTGTTTATCAACCGCAATTGCGTTGTTGTACGTTTTTTTGCCACCTGACATAGCGGTTGCAGCAGCTGCAGAGTCGGTAATGTTCTCGTGGTCATCATCAGAGTATGTCGTTTGCATCCCAACAAAGTGCTTATCAAATTCTGTTAGCTCTTTTTGAGGGGTATTTGGATTATCTTTCATATAACGATGAGCGGCCATATAAGAAGGGCCCATTCCATCTCCGATCATAAAGATCACGTTTTTAATTTCAGGATGCTTCTTTTTAATTTCTTTCATGGCTTCCTTTTGAAGCTCATTTTGAGTTTGATAGGTAGGCTTTTGTTCGGCGGCATCAGATCGATCAAATAGACCCGTTCCGATCATGGCACCAACGGCTAAGGTAGATAAAGCGGCAAATGGAATCATTTTTTTCTTCCAGCTTTTTTTCATTGTGTATAAGCTCCCTTCAACTTTTATTATCTCTAAGGGTAGAGGAAAAATGTGAACGTTCTGTGAAGGACTGTTTAAAAATTGTTAAGGAACGATATCGATTTTGTGACAGGTTGGAATGATTATTAAGAAGTTTGAGATGAGAATGAAAGGTAAATAGAGAACGTATGAGCATAAAAAAAGCATGACGCGGAAAGACCGTTCGCCATGCAAGAAGTACTTATACGTCTTTTTTTTCTAGTTTGTCTGTTTTTTCTGGTTGTTTGTCGTCATCCATGATGCCTCTTGTCGCATCTTTAAATTCACGAAGTGTTTTACCAGCTGCTTTACCTAGTTCAGGCAATTTTTTTGGACCGAACAATAAAAGTGCTACAAAGACAATTAAAGCAATTTCTCCAAATCCTAAATTCATCTTAATCGTCTCCTAACGTCATAATAGTTTTCTAGCTTTATTATAACGTAATTAGGGGCAAAGAGATAGTAAAAACAGTGTGATATGCTTCACAAAAACGGATACAAGGAGACATTAAATAAGGTATGGATTTTTAAGAAAAATAGGTATTTTTATACTGTTGTAAAGCCAAACATTCCCTATTGTTTAAGATGTTTTATCGTCTTTTATAGGTATTTATCCCTAAAAATAAAAAAGGTTACACCATAATTTCACATTTTTAATTCTACCCCCAAAAAATTTGCTATGATAGAGGCAACTCAAGAAAAATGAGTGAATTTGACCGTTTTTAAACGGTCTGAAACATAGCATGACGGAGGGGATAGAAGAGCACTGTTTCTTCATCTTAGCCATATGTAAGCAGGTGAAGACCTCTTTGGAGGCAGAGTACGTATAGACAAGAATTCTAAGACAGATAAGTATAAACCATTAATAATGAAAACAAATAGTAGAGAAACAAATGAAGAGGAAAGGAGGACATGAAAAATGGATGGGTTTCAGGAGGAGCTCCATGCGTATATGGATATTGTTCAAAAGCACTTAATAAAAATTGGTGCAAATCCAGAAGATGCACAGGATGTGGCGCAGGAGACATTGTATAAATATTTAGTCAACATTGATTCGGTTGAAGCAGACAAAGTGAAAAGCTGGTTGTTCCGCGTGGCGGTGAACCATTATTACGATATGGCGAGACGAAAGCAGCGTAAGCAAAAAATCGTTCAATCCTTTCAAATGGAAGACGGATATGAAACAACTTTACCTGAAGATGTACTGTTGAATAAAGAGAAACAATCCCTCATTAAAAAGGTTTTAAATAAATTAAAGCCACAATATCGCGATTTATTGGTCATGAAGTACGGTCGTGAGTTAAAATATAAAGAGATATCTGATGAGTTGGATGTTAATGTAGGCACTGTGAAGACAACTGTCCACAGAGCACGCAAAAAGTTTATTCAAGAGTATTGGAGGACAAATCAGGATGTTTGAGGACCATCATTCTCAGGGGTCACCTGGCAATGGCCGATTTCAACAAGTGGTGAAACGTGCGCAGCGAAAGACTATCTTTCGAACGATCATCATCGCGGCGATTGTATCGACTGTTCTGATTGTTTTGTTCCTATTAACAAGTAATTTGTTATTAAAAGAGCGAATAAAAAAAGAAAATCGTTACCGCACAAGCTGGTATCACATCGCATCACCGAATATTGAAGAAAAGCGCACGGTTCACCACAACCATATTTTTTTGGTTACCGAAACAACGACCTTTATAAAAGAAATTAACAATCGACCTATTCCATGGGACACGGTTACGCGTGAGTACGGTCCTTTTGGAAAGGCAAAAACGATTGACCCGCTATGGGGAGAGACGGGATCATACAATGATTCCGAAAAAAAATGGGATTATTACGATGAAAAAACGGGGGAACGCGCGCTCGTTTTTTACCATCCCAGCATTTATTACCGATCCGTTCCGCAAGATTTGGACGAGTTAGACAAAATGGACCCCAATTTAAATGCGGAGTTTTCCTTATCCTTTGATAAGCCGTACACCGTCAAACAAGTTCGAAATATGATTTTATCTGATCATCTTGATTGGATGTGGGTAGATTCCTATTCGAGGCGTGAGCTAAAGGACCGAAACGCACAGACGGAGCCACGAGAGGTGTACACCGCCTCTAGCGTGTATGGTTTTCAAAGCGCCGATTACGGACCTGATTTATTTATGAGCTCACTTCACGCATTAAAAGACCAGGAGCCTTATGCGAAGAAAGTTGCGCCTATTTTAAAGTCACTAAAAGAGAAAGAAGTACACTCTCCTCGTGATTTGCGCGTCATTGGCGTCATTATTAGCGGATCGCCTCAGGATCTCAAGCGCTATCAAAATAAGCCTTATATTCGAGCATCCGTGCTAGGAGCTACGGTAGAGAAGTATTAAAAACAAGCCTTCGTCGGTGACGAGGGCTTGTTTTTTTGTGTAGAAAAGTTAATAGGAAGTTAAGAATCTTTCGTCATACTTCTATCTAAGAAAGAGGGGATAACCGTGAAGTTATGGAGAAAAATTATTGTCATTAGTCTGTTAGTGGTATTGTTTATTCCACTCGTGATCTTTTCTTATCACACCTACCAGCTTTATAGGGAGCGAGAACTGCTAGAGGAAGTAGGAAATAAGGTTTCCTTCGGCAAGAAACATTTGAATGTGTATACCGAAGGAAAAGGTGAAAAAACCTTTGTATTTATGTCAGGATCAGGAATCGCAGCTCCGATATGGGAATTAAGAGGGTTGTATCAACGTTTCTCAAAAGATAATAAAATAGCGGTAGTAGAGAGGGCAGGTTACGGATACAGTAGTATTTTTGAGGATAGGCGTGATTTAGATCAGATTCTTGAGCAATCAAGGAAAGCCCTTAGAAAGTCCGGAATAAAGCCTCCTTACGTTCTTGTCCCGCATTCGATCTCTGGATTGGAAGCGATCTACTGGGCACAAAAATATCCTAATGAAGTTCAAGCAATTATTGCGTTAGATATTGGATTGCCCGAACAATATGCAACATATAAAATGAAGAAGGCTCAGCGACTTCAAATTGCGTTCATGAATGGACTGACGAAACTAGGGCTTCAACGACTGTTTCCAAGTGCTACCTATGATCCAGAGGTGATCAAACAGCATTTCCTAACCGATAAAGAAAAAGAACGATTTAAGGCGATTTCATATAAGCAAGCTTTCAACAACGATATCAAGCAGGAGCTCTTAAAAACGGAGATGAATGCAAAAAAATCTGTCTCTCTACCACCTCCAACTGAGACACCTATTCTCTTTTTTTCTGCGTACACGAAAGAGAATAAAGTCACAAAGAAAAAAGAAGCGGACTATCAACGGTATGCGAAGAAACTTCGGAACGCAAAAGTAGAGCGAGTGAAAGGAAAACATGCAATCTATTTATATAAACCGTCACTCATTTATAAGGAAGCGATTGCATTTATAAATGAGGACGTAAGTAAAGGACGTTGATTATGGGAGGCTATCAAATATTACTCGTAGAAGACGATCTGCAAATTGGTCAATTATTAAAAGGTATTTTAGCAGCAAAAGGATATAACGTACGATGGTCACAAGACGGAGCGGATATTAGTGGTCATGTGTCTAAGGTAGATCTTGTCATTATGGATGTAATGCTACCGCTAGAAGACGGGTATCAATTATCAAAGAAAATTAAGCAAGTGAGCCATCAGATTCCCATTATTTTTTTAACTGCGAGAAGTGATATTGAAAGTAAATTAAAAGGGCTTGAGATAGGTGAAGACTATCTTGCAAAGCCTTTTGATCCTAGAGAACTACTGGTGAGAATGGAGAAACTGTTACATCATGCTTACGGAGAGGTTCTCATAATTCAGCATTTGAAAATAAGTTGTGATCGTCAGCAACTATTTAATGAAGACGGTCTTGAAATTTTTTTAACGCCAACGGAACGAAAGATTTTTTTCTATTTGTATGAAAATCGAGACTGTATTTTAACGAAGGAACACTTTTTCGAATACATATGGCCGCTAGAAGATCGCAACCCTAGCATCTTAAATGTGCATATGAAAAAACTGCGAACGAAGATTAGAGATGAAAACGGACAAATCATTCAAACGATTTACGGAGAAGGATACCGACTAAATTCGAGGATTCGAACATGAAGCTCAAACATAAATATCAGTTCATGCTTTTAATCGTAATGATCAGTGTTCCTCTGTCTTTACTTCTTGCAAACTTTGTGATGCTAGGCATCTATCGTCTTGTTTATGAGGGGAAAAGTTCGAGCGTACCCTTTCATGAATCGTTCGCTTATCCTGGAATGATTGTCTTATTTATGCTAGCGCTTGTTTCACTCATTTTTCTTTTCTCGCGGTCTATTCATTCCTTACTAATAAAGATTGGTTTGCTTGATCAAACGATCCGGGAACTAGCAGGCAATAAGCAAGTCCCAGAAAAAGTGACCGTTGAGAGAGAGGACGAACTAGGAAGCTTAGTACATTCAGTGAATGCATTAATCGAGCGCACCTCTTGGAGGGAACTAGCATTAGAGCAAGAAATGAACATTCGGAAAGAAATGATTCGTAAACTTCGACATGATTTTAATACGCCTTTAACAACTATGAAGCTACAACTTTTTTATTTAGAAGAGGCGGAAGAACATTCAAAGCAGGAGATTATTCACGCTATGAATCAGCAAATCGAGCATATGGCACGTTTAACAGATGATCTAAGCATGATGTCTGTTAACACACTAGAGTATGTAGTAAAAGAAGACGTAGACGTGGAGTTAGTGCTTCAAAATACAATCAGTAAATGGAATTATCTCTTTCATCAAAGTAAGATGGAGCTTTTATATAAAAGTGACGGAAAGCCGTTTAGCTGGATGGGAAATCAGCTTTTGTTTCAGCGCATTTTAGATAATGTTCTTCAAAATATTTTAAAACACGCGGAGGCAACGAAAACGACGATTTCGGTTCAAAATTTTGTTGTTACGATTGAAGATAACGGAGTAGGATTTGATTGTACGAATGATCATAAAGGGCTGGGACTGAAAATTATTGCTGATATTACGCAGTTGCTAAACGTAAAATATTTCCTTCGTTCTGATCCACTTGGGACAACCTTTACGTTCCAATTAGAAGAAACAAACAAAGGCCAAACCTAAGCAGGTTTGGCCTTTGTTTTTAACATTCTATTAATAGCGTTACTTATTTCGTATATAACGTATGAGGAATAAAGATTGCTGGTGTGCCTGCTGCGTATGGACCGACTTCATATGGTTGGAACATGATGCCGATGCCGCGCGTTTGGAAGTAGAACGGGCGAGATTCATCAATTTTAACGTCTGAGAGTTTTTCGACGTCAAACATGCCGTTTTGGTTCATCATGTAGTTAAAGGCATATTGCTGTACCGCACTATTTTTATGGTTGATCACTGTACCTAAGCTGTAGCGTTCACCGGTATTTGTGTCGAAGTTATAGGATTTTAGCCAATAGATTCCGTGTGCACCGCCAGTATACTCACCGTCATTCATCATCACGCTTAGCTTGCCTTGCATATTAAACTTGATTTCATAGGAATTATAATACTCCCAAGCGTACCACGGGTAGCTTCCATCGTAATCTTTCTTCGCTTTCGATTCTTCTTTTTTCAGTGATACAGATGCATTGTACGAACGCTCTGCATGCATGGAGAGGACGCGGTTAATTCGAGCTTGTGCTTGTGTGTTCACCATTCCCGTTACTTGAGGATATGAAATTTTGTTTTTGTACATCTTCTTCACGACTTTAACAGGCTCTTGCTGTGGTACTGCGCTGTACGTAACGGAAGTTCCTGGCTTCACATATTGATAACTTCCCACATAATACATGTCATCGATCATGGAGAATACGCGAACTTCTTCACCTGCTTTTAGCATGCGCGCTTTTGTTAACGAGCCGTCCTTTTCCTTTTTCCACATTTGCGTGTCGGTTTTGACCGTTAATGTACCGATTTGTCCTTTAATGGGATCTAGGCTTTGTACTGCTTTTGGCTGTGTCATCGTGGATGCATGTGATGTAGATGCTGCACCAAATCCTAATAATAATGATGCTGCGACCGTTCCTGCTAATACTTTTTTCATAATCAGTAACCTCCTTGTGATAACCCTAAAACCTTTCTCTTTCTCTCATTATAAGGTAAAGAAGAAAAAATGTGGACGATTTTACTGTAGTAAATAGCTAAAGGAAATGGAGAAAACCCTTGATACGGAAGTGTTTTTACGAAAAAAATTAAAAATCTAACTATATCGATAGAGGGAGATCATAACAAAACGGATAAGAGAATGTGGAAGTTTAAAAAGGAACGCAGGGCGCGAAAAAGTGAAAATGGAATAGGATGGGTGCTTTTTCAAGATACTAGGCAAAAAGGAGATGAAGGAATGAAGAAGTTACTCGTTTTGTGTGGGTTGTCTTTCTTGATGTGGACTCATCCCGTCTCGGCAAAGGAAACGTCATCCTACGATGTCAAAGGAATGGAGAAAGCGATCGACCATATGATAGTCGATCAGTTTCAAGATGAGCTCCAGGATGCCGTCGTAGATTTTTATAAACGGGACACTGTGAAGCTTCAGTATGATTGGAAAGAACAACGCTATGACGTGGTTGAGTTAGAACAATCCAAAGAAGGGCACAAGTTACAGTATCCTTATGTCGTGACGTTTAATGTTCTCGTATACGACAGCGAGAAAAAAGAGAGAATCGGGACAGATACGCTTACATTTGGTGTGGTTCCCGTAACATCTAAGGAAACGGCGAAAAAACAAGGGAAAATGTTCAGCGTGGCAAAGCTCTTGAACTATCGTCACGGAGAACCGCTACAATAAGAAAAGCTGTGAGGGATTGTTCCTCGCAGCTTTTGTATGAATTAATAGTTGTAAACAGTACTTGGAACAAAAATGGCTGGCATTCCCATTGAATAAGGTCCAATTTCATATTCGGTGAACATAATCGCAACGCCATTATTTTGGAAGTAAAAGGCGTTATCATTGTTGACTGTAATATCGTCCCTGTCTTCAACGAAGTAATTGTCGTCGTATACAAGCTTGTTGTAGATATAGTCCTCGGCATCATACGTATGATTTTTCAACACGCCCGTAAGACTGTAACGATTTCCTGTATTTAGATCAAAATTGTAACCTGTTGCCCATTCTATACCGTGAGCGCCACCCATATAGGTGCCGTCATACATAATGACACTTAGCTTATTTTCTGCGTTATACTTTAGTTCATACGTTTGGTAGTAGCTATAAGGAAACCAGTAAGGGTCATTTCCCCAATCCTTTTTATCTTCTACTTCTTGCTTTTTTAATTGAACACTTGCATTGTAGGAGCGCTGTGCATGCATAAGCAACGTGCGATTAACGCGTGCCTCAGCTTGTTTGCTTGCAAGACCCTGCACTTGCGGATAGGTCATACCTTTATAGCTTTTCTTCGTTACGGTTACACCGAACTGCTGTTTAACGGAAGCAGGAAGCACTTGATACTTTACGTTTGCACTTTTTTTCACGTATTGTGAACTTCCGACATAATACATCGTACTCGTTGATGAAAAGACGCGCACCGCTTCGCCGGCTTTTAGTGTACGTACTTTTACGTATTTTCCATTTCCTTGTTTCTTGAACAAATCAGTTGCTTTTACGACCGTTGCTTTCCCAATTTGTCCTTTTACCACTTCTTGATTTCCCCACATTACTTTTGCTTGTGTTAATGCAGGTGATGAAATGCCAATAAGCATGAACATTACTATGCATGCAGTTAACCATTTTTTCATGATGATCCCCCTTGTTTGTAAGTTATGTAACTTAAGTAGTATAAAATATCCAGGAATATTTTACTATATAATTTTTTGTGGAATAATGAAAGAAGTCTTTTTTTGAATACTAGTAAATGAATTAAAACGTAAGGGTGACGTAGAAATCTCCAGACAACAAACAACCATTTTAAAACATCAAGAGATTTATCAGCGCCTTCTGCTGACAAGGGATAGAAAGAGAGTGTACAATAGATGGCAGAGAGATAGAAGAAAAGTTTGTAGAAAATAGGTGATCATATGAATGAGAAGCAGCTTGTAGGAGAAAAAGCGGTGGAGTATGTGAAGGATGGTATGATCGTTGGGCTCGGCACGGGATCGACCGTTTACTATACCATTTTAAAGCTCGGAAAGCTTGTGCAAGAAGGTCTTCAAATTAAAGGTATTCCAACATCTGTGCAAACAGCGATGTTAGCAAAAGAGTTAAACATTCCACTCGTAGAGCTAAAAGACGTTGAGCACATTGACGTTGCGATTGATGGAGCAGATGAAGTGGATGGTCAAGCAGCGCTGATTAAAGGTGGAGGCGGTGCGCTTTTACGCGAGAAAATCATTGCACGCGCTTCCAAAATGTTCGTTGTGGTAGCCGATGCGAAGAAAAATGTGCAAACGCTTGGGAAGTTTTCTCTTCCGGTCGAAGTCGTTCCATTTGGATTCGAAATGACGGCTCGTCATATTGCAAAGCTAGGCTGTGAACCCGTTCTTCGGCTGAATGCAGCAGGAGAAGCGTTCATCTCAGATAACGGAAACTACATTTTAGATTGCCCGTTCCCACAAATCGATCGCCCAGCTGAATTAGAACGTACGCTGAACATGATTCCAGGCGTTGTTGAAAACGGTTTGTTCGTTGAAATGGCGGACGTGGTGATTACGGTGGATGAACATCAGCAGGTGAAGGTTACGACGGTATAAGAAAAGCCATCTTCTTTTGAAGGTGGCTTTTTTACTTACGGTGTTTGTAAAATGAGAATATATTTACTTTCTAACGCGTTGGCTTTTTGCAAGCTATGTAAAATGCGAAGGTTAAGTGATGTCATGTTGTTCGTATTCTTTAGCACTGCAATTGCTGCGTTGTACTTTTTTTCCTTCGCCATTTGTTCAGCGGTTTGAATTTGAGCCTGGATATAAGTATAGTCTCTTTGAAAGCTTTGTGCCTTCTTCAATTTTTCTTCCACATGTTGTGCGACATCTTTATGAAAGGGATTTTTATCATTCTCCAAATAAGCGGCTGCTTCGGGTATGAACTGATCCCAGTCATTTTCTTCGTACATATTCAGAAGTCGTTGTATGGTTTGCACGCTATTAATGTAATAGTCGATTTTATCAGTGTCTCGTTCATTTTTTTCTTCTAGTAATAAAGTCATAGCCTCGTTATAATCTGCTTGTTTGAGCGCTTCATGCACGCGATCAAAATCTAGTTTTTCATGTCTAGAGCTGCATCCGACTAGCACAATCGCTACTAGAAACAGCATCAGGAATTGTTTCATTATGTTCCTCCAAAAATCATAGACCTCTTTTGTATATACAATGAAATTCCATGTTTGGCAATAAAAATATGAAATAATTGCATGCTTTTTCGGTCAATTTGCTTATAAAAATAGCCAATGGAATTATAGGTGATTGGTTATATAGGTCATTATACCCTGTTTGGAAGCGTAGCGAAACGAATTAAGATCCTGAATGTGCGAGAACGAGCCATTTTTTTTCTAGACGGTAGTGCTGTTGTTCAGCGCGACGCACGTGTTGATGTGTAATGCTTTGATTTGTTTTTGGGGGACATGCCACTCCGTATAGCGTAAAAATGCTTACGCTGTTACCGTCAAGACGTGTAACGATATTCGTTAAGCAACGATAATCGGGATGAATGACCTCTTTGAGAAGGTCCGTAATAACATCGTCTTCGTAAGAATGAAGATCAAGAGTCGTTTTCACCATGTATGTCGTTTCCATCGCACTGCTTCTAAAATAGCGATAAACTCGTGGTGCTAGATAGGATTGCTCTGAAATACTGACTTGTAAGGAATCGTACGTTTGCTTTTGTCCGCTTTGATAAAAAAGAGAATCATGAGTGTGCTTCATAAAATCAGTATAGGAGTCATGATCATCCCATACGCCAATAATGCAAGCCTCATTTGGACGATCGATATTCCAACCACCTAGCTGCCCAATAAACCCATTCACATGTGCAAGAGCGGACCAATGCTGCTGGGTATAAGAAAAATGGTCTTTTTTACTGTCTGGTACGCTGCAATTAATGATCTTTGTAAGCATCTTTTCTCACCTCGACTATACAGTTCTCCTATTTTATAACAAACTCCTTCTTTTGCTTGCTTCGTTGTTGCAAACTGAGACATAATCCCTATCTCTATGAATATAGTAAAAGGAGAAAGAGGTTGCTTATAAATGATAGAGATGGGGGAGATCATCAATGGACGTCTACCGAGCAAGTAAGAGTCGTTCACAAAATCGAAAGGGATGGTACGTAACGTTTCGTCATCCGCTTCGAAAGGATGCTACAGGAAAGGTTGGGTTAAAAGTAAGAAGAGGTCTCGGCACGACTGATGATCAGGAAGCGGATTTGCTTGTGAAGCAAATGAATGAGCTGCTGTTAGATAATACGCTGTGGTCCATTCATGCGAAGAGTCGGGCGCGCTCGTTATATGATGAGCGGGTCATTGCCGCTTTTTATGAGGACTTAGAGCCCATGCAGATGACAGACTTAAAAGCCGTGCGTGAGCGTGAATTACCATATCCACGCCGTGAAGAGGACTATAATCAGATTCGTTTTACGGGGGGACACGAACGGTATGAGGGGTTAAGGCAGCTGCTCGGACTAGCGGACGAGCCTTTTTTACAATCCAATGCGATTCATGCTCCGCACTATGAGCTCGAGTGGATTGCTTGTGACAGTCCAACGTACGAGGCGGTTGTGACGTTTTTGCCGTTTGAGAAGACAAAGGCTTACATGGAAGAGTGCGTCATAAAGGCCGCCATTTCCTATGCATGTGACGGAGGAGATCATGAGCTTGCTCGCCACTTTTTACAGCATGAGCATGAGCCATTTGCGCTTCGACAGCTCATTGGCACCACACCTGCTTTTTACGTGACGCGCTTTACCGCGACGCAGCCAAACGTTTCGGTAAACGAACACGTTCAGGAGTATATCGAGATCATTCGTTCACAGGCGCTACAAGTGCGAGAACGCTTAATGGAAACACATGATTTTACGGAAAAACAATTTACATATCCAACCGATGACGTTCTATTAGCATTTGAAGAGACGTGGCGAGGGGAGATCGAATTTACGCTCCTAATTGATGCGCTAATGGAGGAAGTGGAAAAACGATTTCATTCTCTTCCACAGGGGCGATGGACGTATACAAGCGAAGAGTGGCCTGAGTGCTGGCGGTTTCAAGCAAAAGATCCAAACGTTACGCTTCGGATTTTATCCATCCTTACAAGTCAGGACGAAAGCAAGTGTGGCAAGCTTTTAACACCTCTCGTGGAAGGAATTCGCGTTCGCGGATCGTTTGGTGGGAGGAAGGGGATTTTTACTGTCGGTCCTGAAAAGAACGATCGCGTATTGTCAACAAATACAATGAAGGGAATCGATCAAAGTCACACACTCGTTTGGGTTCAAGAAACAAAACGAGATTCTTATGATCATATGCTTCCGACGCTTCGCTATCTTATTTCAACGGGACAGATAGAGAAGCTTCATCTTTGTATGCATGGAGATGAGAGCGAGGAATGGAAACGTCATGCAGGACAGGCGTTAGAGATCGTATTAAACGATGTGAAACGGGAGCTAGGCTGGACGGCGTATAGTCAGGCTGAGCGTCAAATCCTCCGGAACAGCCTTTATTTTTCCGTAGAGGAAGTCTACGAACGAACGATTCATACGATCGAGGAATATGAGCTGCCGTCTGTTCATCCGATTTATACGAACATGATGCTATCGTTAATTGTAAAAGACGCCTGTGATGCATTTTACCAAAAACTAGAGACACAGGACGGTTTGAGAGAGAAGGCGCTTTGTCGACGTTTTGCCGAACTTGGCGAAGATGAATATGGCGGGATGAAGCCTCAAGCTCTTATGTTCACGACGCTTACGGAGACATTTTACCGCTCCTTTTTTACACAGCCGTCTGGATGGTCACATGAGGACCTAACAAATGACAAACGGGAAAAGGCGATCGCGGCCATTTGCATGCACTTTTCGAAAGCGCTCCGTACGTATCTGCAAGCGAACGTTTGTCATCAGCAAATCGCTGAGTGGCAGGGTGCCTATGGACGAAATGGAAAGAATGCGAACAAGAAACGAGCGCAAGATTTGAACGGCATTTTTGAAGACGTGCTGCCTTCCTCTCATCGTCTGATCGATCAGCCAAAGTGCGTCAAACATCTGTATGGATTAATGAAAGAAGCGATCGAAAGTAGCGGCGGTATCCTGTTAAGTTAAGGGTTTTTTTGATATTTTATTAAAAATTAGCCAAAAGAGGTAAATAGTCTTAACATTTTAGTTACTGTATGCTTTTTCGTGATAAAGCCTTGCTTTTTTAGGCTTTACTTGTTAATATGAAGTTAATTATTTTTGTTCGCTTTAAAGATTGATGCAACAAATCGTCTTGAAAGATTCGCAGAGCAAGAATAGTAATACAATTGTGTGTCTAACACACTAGGAGGAACAAACATGTTACAAGGTAAAGTAAAATGGTTTAACGCAGAAAAAGGTTTCGGTTTCATCGAAGTTGAAGGTAGAGAAGACGTATTCGTTCATTTCTCTGCAATCCAAGGCGAAGGTTACAAAACTTTAGAAGAAGGTCAAACAGTTTCTTTCGAAATCGTTGATGGAGCTCGTGGACCTCAAGCTGCTAACGTTACAAAATAATTGAAGCGATAGCTCATACAAAGAACTTCTCTTTTTGAGAAGTTCTTTTTTTATGTGGATTTAATGGTAGGTGTGAACGGGAATACACCATGTAGAAGGAATAATGGGTGCTTATCATTTCTGGCCGTAATTCTAGGGTTGTGTGACTAAGGAAAGCAGAATAGCCGTACTCAACAGTCGTACCAAAACGGGCGACTTTTTTTGTGTATTTTGGGAAATTTTGCACACACTAACAGAGTCAATATGATCTTAACTGCCGCTTAATAGTACATTTACAAACGGCCGTTACAATATAGGTGAACACAAGACGACGAGAATACTAGGAGGCTAAACATGAGACAGATGAAGACGACAATGGCAGCCGTAGTTAGTACCGCTTTTTTACTCGCACCAACTCTTACCACTCAAGCCGCTGTAACCGTAAATCCAGAGGGAGCACCTCTTATGGTAAATGAACTCGCACGCTATGACAGTGAATCAGGAGACGGTGGAAGTGAAATTTTAGCATATGATCCGTATATGGGGCAGGCGTATGTAACGAACGGCGCAAAGAAGGCGCTTGATCTTGTCGACTTTTCCACATTAGCATCCAACAAATCTAAAACGCTATCTCCCTCAAAACGAATTGAAATGAAAGATCTTGGTCTCAAACACGTAAAAGACGTAACAAGCGTCGCAACACATCCGCATGCTAACTTTATCGCCGTTAGCGTTGTCAGCGATCCGAAAACGGACAATGGAAAAGTAGTATTTCTTGATAAGCAGGGGCACTTCTTAACCGATGTGACCGTCGGCGCACAGCCTGACATGCTGACTTTCAATGAAGATGGCAGTAAGCTGCTCGTTGCAAACGAAGGAGAACCAAGCGATGATTATGCAAAAGACCCAGAAGGATCGGTGTCGGTCATTGATTTAAGTCATGGCCCGATGGAGGCAGAAGTAACGGACGTACCGCTAAAAGATGCCCCAAGAGATCAGGGTGTTCGACTAAACTCGAAGGGAAGCATTGCACAGCAGCTTGAGCCGGAGTACATCACCGTTCAAGGCGACACGGCTTACGTGAGCCTGCAAGAAAACAATGCGATCGCCAAGCTGAATCTGAAAACGAACAACGTCGATCACATTTACGCGATGGGAACGAAGGATCACTCGCTTCCGCAAAATGCGCTTGATGTGAAGAAAGATGGAAAAGCAAATCCAGAAACAATGCCGCTACTCGGACTTTATCAGCCGGACGGAATTGAGGCTGCACAGATTGGAGATCGATCGTACATTGTGACCGCAAACGAAGGCGATACGCGCGATTACGAAGGATACTCAGAAGAAAGTAAGATTAAGGACCTAAAAGAAAAGATTGGACTCAAGGCGACCAATTACAAAGGGTTCTCGCAATCACAGCTCGATAAAATGATCGGTAATGGTCTCCTTGATGAAATAGGCGACGTGAAAGTATCAAAAGAGGACGGTCAAAAAAACGGGACGTACGAAGCGCTCTATACAAACGGCGGCCGCTCCTTCTCCATTTTAGATGCCAACACGATGAAGCAGGTGTATGACAGCGGGGGAGACTTCGAACGGAAAACCGCGGATTTGCTTCCAGATGTGTTTAATGCTGATAGTACTAATCTGACAGTAGACGATCGTAGCAACGCCAAAGGACCAGAGCCGGAAAATGTACAGGTCGGAACAGTCGGGGACCGCACGTATGCTTTTATCGGACTCGAGCGCCTAAGCGGGATCATGGTGTATGACGTTACGAATCCAAAAGCACCGACGTTTGCACAGCTCATCACAGGCCGTGACTTCTCTGAGAACGTAAAAGGAGACGTCTCACCAGAAGGCTTAAAGTTCGTAGAAGCGAAACAAAGTCCGACTGGGCACCCGCTTCTGTTTGCGACACATGAAATATCCGGGACCGTAGCGGTTTATGAATTCCAAAAGGCAACTCCTGAAAAACATGTGAACGCCGCAAAAGAAAAAGTAAGCAGCGCGATTATTCACAACCCTCATACAGATAAGCGCGTAGCGCAAAAACAGCCATAAAAACCCTTGCCGATACTTTCGGCAAGGGTTTTTACGTGCGTCTTATATAGCGGATACTTGTTGCGATGAGTAAAAACAG